>MNDE01000096.1 GCA_001914785.1 Acidobacteria bacterium 13_2_20CM_57_17
GTTTCCCAGTGGAGAGACGCGACCTGCCGGGGCCCTCGGCGTTCGATGTAGTAGATAGCCGCCAGGATCAAACCGAACAGCGGAACGGCAGACAAGAATCGCCGCTCTGAACCTACCGAGCAATGCACCACGGAGATCAGGAAGAGAATCAGGGCGGCAGCTTTCCCCAGGATGCTTGCAAGATTTAGCCCTGGAAGCTGGCGAATCAGCAGCGCCAGTTCGCAAAAGGACGAGAACGTGAAGCACCACCACCCGCCAAGCCAAAAACGAAAATAGCTCGAATGGTTATCGCGGCGGAAAAGAAGAAACAGAACCAGCAGGATGATCGAGGCAGTGGCTTCGAAGAACGCGATCCCAAGCAAGCCTTGATTCGCCAACACCGTGACCCGCCTCCCGGCCGGTAATGCCGTCGCTGCGGTGATGGTGCTGCCGCGAAGCTTGCTGTGGACGGCGAGAAGCTCTGAGGAGTGTTCCTCTAGTGACGCTAACACGCTATTTTCTTACTAGGCAAGCAAGTCCCCGTTTGTTTGTGCCGTCACATATAATGCCTACGGGGAGCACACCAACGTGGAGATGGAAAACATACTCGTCGTGGACGATGAGGAGGCGATTCGAGAGGTCGTTTCGACCATGCTCGAGTCCAAGGGTTATCGCTGCACAGCCGTGCAGAACGGCCGCGTTGCGCAGGACCAAGTTAAGAAGGTAACGCCCGACCTGGTTTTGAGCGACATGATCATGCCGGAGATGGACGGAATCCGGCTGCTGGAATGGATGCGTCAGTACGACCCGGAAGTGCCGGTGATCATGGTCACGGCGATCCACGACATTTCCACAGCCCTGGAAGCCATTCGCCGCGGCGCCTACGATTACATCCTCAAGCCATTTGAAAAAGATCAACTTTTCCTTGGCGTTGGACGTGCCCTCCAACATCGCCGGCTGATCATCGAAAACCGCAATTATCAGCGCAACCTGGAGCAACTCGTCGAGGAGCGCACCGCACAGCTCACCGCAAAGCACGTGGAACTCGAGCAGTCTTACGACGATACCCTCGAAGCTCTCGGAAGCGCGCTAGACTTGAAGGATGCCGAAACCGAAGGACATTGCCAGCGCGTCACCGCGTTTTGCATATCCATCGCCAGATCTATGCCCGTTCCCGACCAGTATCTGCCTATCCTGGCGCGCGCTGCTTTCCTTCATGATATCGGCAAAATGGCCATTCCAGACAGCATTCTTCGCAAACCCGGTCCGCTGGACGACGCCGAAAAAAAGAAAATGCGCGAGCACTGCGAAATCGGCTACAACATGCTGATTCGCATTCCCTTTTTGCGTGACGCCGCGGAGATTGTACTCGCACACCAGGAATTTTTTGACGGCTCGGGCTACCCCCGCGGCCTAAAGGGCGAACAAATTCCTCTGGGAGCGCGAATCTTTACCATCGCGGATTCGCTCGATGCCATGATCAGCGACCGTCCTTACCGCCGCGCCTTGCCCATGTCCCATGCCCGCGAAGAGATTAACCGCTGCTCCGGCAGCCAGTTTGATCCCGCAGTGGTAGATGTGTTTATGACTATCCCCGAGCAGCACTGGCTGGACCTACGGGAACACCTCGGCTCGCCCTTCCGCCTCGCGCACCTGAAGAATTTGTAGCGACGCGTCTTGCCCGCCACACCTGGAGTCGCTCTTCGGCGCGACTCTTCTCTACAACGTCTGTTTCTCTGGGTTCACGTCCGGTCCTTCTGCGGCATTCGTCAACGACGCCCGATCCAGGTCGAGAGTCTCGTGCGCAGCGACTCTCGCTTGCAGAGAACCATCAGAAAACGTATTATTTACGTGTCGTGGCACTAATTCCTATCAAGACTGCTTCCGAAACCGGCTACTGCGATTGCATCTGCGGATGTTACGAGCTCGCCGGCCTGCGCGATGAAGATACGGGCAAAGGCTACTGCCCCGCGTGCGGCAAAGATCACGTCGAACTAAATACCGGCGTGGGCATTCCCCAGCCCGCCCCGGCAAAAGTATCAGCCAATTCCGCAACCACTGGCAAGAGCGCTGCGATGCCTATCCCCGCCGATCCTCCCGGCCGCCTCCGCTAATTTCTTAAGTACGAGTCGCATTTTCAGTACTTCCCCAGAGATGAAGTGAAAGGGCAGTTTTCACACTTTGTGCAATGGCTCCAAAAAGTAGCGGGGGA
Organism: Acidobacteria bacterium 13_2_20CM_57_17; assembly: GCA_001914785.1. Classification (GTDB taxonomy): domain Bacteria; phylum Acidobacteriota; class Terriglobia; order Acidiferrales; family UBA7541; genus Acidiferrum. Next base: position 2,192 of record MNDE01000096.1, read on the forward strand.
TGGGTCTTGCCCATCCCCCGCTGGAAAGAACTGGTTGCTCTGCGCTAGTCGTCTCTACCAGAGCAGCTTGATTCCGAATGAGATCTTGCGCCCAGGATTTCCAACAATGCCGTTCTGGAGGCCTCCGCTCGTCAGCTCCGGCTTGCCAAAACCATTGCCTTCGGTGGCAAACCCAGCGTCATCCAAGAATGGATCCACCGAGCTGAAATTCGGATGGTTAAACACATTCAACATGCTCATGTGCCATTGCACTTTGAAGTTCTCTTTCACTTTGATCGTCTTGAAGAACTGGACGTTCCCAATATTTGTCCACGCGTCTCGTGCATAGTTGCGCGCCACGTTACCGAATGGGGTATTGAATACGGAATTTGCCGTTGGCGTGTTCGCGATGAACCGCACGTCCTTATTCGTCACTACTTTCGCCGGATTGGCCGGGTCCGCGAGGATCGTGTTTCCGGTCGGATCGGTTGGATCCACGAGTGTCCCAATCAACCCGTTGTTGGTCCCATTAAGGCTTACTAGAGTCGTCGGTGTAATCGCGGGATTCCCGCAGAGACTTCCCGTATTAGGTCCACTCGTGACTGTGGCGCATACATCGCCAGCAAAGATGCCAACCTGAGTGATCGGCGCGCTAGGGCTACCCAAAAACGGCCTGAGTGCCTGGTCAATCGTGCCGTAAAAAGCCGCAACGAACGGATTGTCATAGTACGACGCTCCGTTCAAAGCGAATTGAATCGGGGTGTAGGGCTGACCGGAAGTGAGGAAGTAAGTTCCGGAAACCCCCCATCCTCCAAGGATGTGACCAAGGAGGCCCTGTTGTGAACGGTAGAGCGGGAACTCCTCATAGGCTGATATTGTCCAGGCGTGGCGAAAATTGATTCCGGACAAGCCGTGCTCCGCACCCTTGAAATTCAACTGGCTTTGCGCGAATGCTTGCGTACCGCCCCCGCCGAACGTGGAGAAAATCTCGCTGGCATTGTCGGTGGTCTTGCTGAATGTGTAGCCGGTTTTCAGCGTCAACTGATGCCCGAGCTGGTTCGAACGGAATTCAAACTGAGCGCCGTTATAGTCCGAATAGGCCGTGTTGGTACGCCGCCGGACGATGCCTAGATTGCAATTGACACGGCCAAGTTCCGGGTGCGCTGTTTGCCCCGGCCCGAGAATGGTGGTGGGCGTCGTGCAAGGCGTAAGGCCCGCTGGAACGAGGCTTGGAAACGCCGCCAGCAAACCATCAATTCGCGGGTTCCCGTTAGTGGATTGGAAAAGATTCAGGGCGTGGTTGCCGACGTAGCGCGCTTCGAATACCGCACCTTGCACGATTTCACGCTGGATGCCCAGCGACCACTCATGTGTCTTTTGTGGTCCAAAGTCCGGCGTGATGCTCGTCTCGTTGAACGTCCTCGGGTCAAACACGCCGCGCACCAGTGCCGAAGCCAAATCCGCCCGGTTGTTGGTGCCCGTGGGATTTGCTAACAGCTGGTGGGTGCCAACGGGCAGTGCCCCCGCTGCCGTCGACAGTGTTTGCAGAAATACCACTGGAGCTGAACTCGAAATGTTGATGTAAATGTTATAAAAAGGCGGATCATAGACATATCGGTATCCGCCACGAACCACGGTCTTGCCACTGCCGGTAATCCGCCCGCCGCGACCGGGCGTCCACGCAAATCCCACGCCCGGGCCCCAACTGTTCTTCGGAGCCGGAATCGATGGGAACTCCGTCACCGAGGCCGGCAGGGCGGGATTCCACAGCGGATTCGCGCCGCTCTGGTGCTGTACCGTAAGTTCATGGAACAAATTGGCAGGCTGACCGTAATACGTATACGTTATTCCCAGGTTCAAGGTTAGGTTGTTCTTGACTTTGAAATCATCTCCGAAGTAGGCGAAGGTGTCCTTCTCCCGGAAATCAAGTGACGGGCTGCCCTGCGCGATCCGGATCCGGTTCGGAGTATCTGGTCCGTAGGCGCCCCAGTTCGAGAAACGGTAATCTGCGTTGAAATCGGGCAGGAATGTGTTAGGCGACCTCTGGTAAGTGAAATTGACACCTGCTTTTAGTCCGTGGCGGCCCAGGAAATAGCTCCAGTTATCCTGCGCTTGATAGGTGTTCACGATGCGGCCCTGTGGCGCATTGGTGGCTGGTCCGAAACCCAGATTAGTGGTCCCGTTAAACGAGACGCGGGCGATCGCACTGCCGAGGGCGCCCTGGTTCGGAATCGTGTTTCCGATCGAGTTTCCGCCAAATTCAACATTGATGCGGCCGTAGCTCGCACGAAACTCGTTCGACATCCGGTTGGAGAGCGTGCGCACCCAACTGAATCCATAATCCTGGGACAGCGCCGGCACGTTGTTTGGATATCCCGCGGATGCGCCGGAGAAACTGTCTGCATTGTAGAACGTGGATTTGTTGTACAGATATCGGCCGTAAAAATGATTCTTCGCTGTCTGGATATCCAGCCTCATCGGAAAGTTGTAGGCCTTCGATCCTGTCGGCAGCGTCCGCGTTACTTGGGCCAACTCGATGCTTCGTGCAACGCCATCCGTACAGTTGTTAACCGGAAAGTTCGTAATTGTGCTAGCGATTGGCGTCGGACTTCCGCCCTTGACGGCGTAGGGTCCATACGTCTGGAGTGCCTGCAGGGAAGGAGTGTTGCCATAGCATGCAAGCATCGTCGCAATTCCATTGGGCGTGGGTGTCAGCCTCCCAACGGCGCCGGTGATATTGTCCTGCCCTGAGGTAAAGACCTGTTGCTGTGAAACAATCTCGTTGTCGAACCCCCCAAAGAAAAACACATGGTCTATCCAGAGCGGGCCGCCGATGGCGCCACCTGTAAATTCATCATTAAACCGAGCTGGCTTCGTCAGTCCCTCAAACGCTTTCTGCGTATTGGACAAGGCATTGAGAACGGAATTGCTCTCTGTGCCAAAGACGGAGCCATGAACGTTGTTGCTTCCAGACTTAGTGATAACGTTTACGACCGAACCAGAGTTGCGGCCATATTCCGCGCCGAAGTTACTTGTCGTGATCTGATATTCCTGAACAAATGCCGGGTCGGACACGAACAAGGCCGGACCAGCGACGGAGTTATCGTTGTTATTCTGACCATCGATTTGCTGGTCGTTGTTCCGACCGCGGATACCATTGACTTCAAAGCCCGGACCGTTGGTATTCGAAAACCCCAAATCCCGGTTGCTCGCAACGCCCGGAATCGTCAGCGCCAGGAAGTCCAAGCCCTCGTTTTCCAGAACCCCCGCGAACTTATCAATGTTCGCTGAAGTGAAGTCATTTGTAATTTGAGCTTCGGTGTTCTCTACCAGTGGAGGAGCAGAAGAGACTTCGACTGTCGCAGACACTTCACCGATCTCGAGTTTAATCGTTCCCAATCCTCGATCCGCGCCGACAGCCACGTCGACATTATCAAACACGATCTTTTTGAATCCCTGCTTCGCTATCTCGACCCGGTACGTCCCAGGCTGCAACTGGCCAAGATGGAATATTCCGGTATTGTCACTCTCAGCAATTAAAACCTGATTATTGGCCCTGTTGGTAAATTTCACGCTGGCGTTTGGCACCACTGCCCCTTGCGCGTCTACCAAATTACCCGAAGCTGAACCCGTTGAAACCTGCGCGATCGCGGGCGATACCCATATGCCCGTGATGGCAAGTGCCAGCACCAGAACCAGAGTCAATTTGACCCCGTTTGCGAAACGGTTCATCATAATCGTTTGCCCCCGTCACTAACATTTAGAGAATGGAACGCCCGTGGACCACGACAGGTCCGCTATGAAGAGTGCAAGGACAGTTCCAAATCTTTAGCTTATGTCACTTTAGACTGATATCCCGCTAACTTCTTTGTTTGGATGCTAGGTACTAGGACTATTTAGGCCAATTTAGATGTGGTTTATTCCATAAATTGTATCTAATTCCCATATCGTGTACCCGCTTATCTACTCCCAAAGGTTTGCTTATGTCACAGGACAGTTGAATTGTGATGAATCTAAACTAAAGGAGGAGCTGATCCACAAAACGCCAATAGGTCTGAGATTCCTCGGGCGAACTGCGTCTCTGGAACGAGCACGCTCACGACAATGACTCCCTCCGCAGGGAAATCGTAAAAGTGGCCCGGATGCACGAAAATACCCTGCGTAGTCAGGAGGTCGATCGCCACGTCCTCGTCCGGGCGTGTCGCGGGGACTTTTAGCATCGCGCACCAGCCGCCTTCCAACTTGAGCCGGGAGACGGCCTTTTGCGCGGCCAACTGGCGATCAAGTTCCGCGAGATTCCCGCGGGCGCGTTCGATGACTTGTTTTTGGAAAGCGTGCCGCAGTTCGAGAAATTTGGGGATTGCCAGCTGCACTGGCGCATTCACGGAAAGGTACGTGTCCGCGATTAGTTCCAGGCGCGCAAGCGCTTCACTTTTCCATTCTTCCGGCCCGCTGGCGATCAACCAGGCCACTTTCATCTGCGGCAGCCCGCTAATCTTCGATAATCCGCTCAGTGTAATTGTTGGCGCACCGCGATTCGCCGCGAAGCTCGCAGGCCGCTCTCCGTCAAGCGTGAAGTCGAGAAACACTTCATCGGCGATGATCGCAATCCCTCGCGCGGAGCAAATGGAGTTCAGCTTGGCGATTTCCGCGCGTTTTGCGAAGTGTCCCGTCGGATTGTTGGGATGCACCACGATCACTCCTCGAGTGCGCGGCGAGATGGCCCGCTCCAGCTCATGAAAATCGATCTGCCAGCCGTGGTCGTACAGTAGCGGATAGCGAACTAGGTTAACGTCTTGGATCTCCGCCAGAAAATCGAACAGGGGATAACTCGGCGAAGGAATCAGAAGCTCATCGCCCGGATCACAGAGTGTTCGAAAAACGTAGGAATAAGCTTCGCTGGTGCTGGTCGTGAGAAAAATATCCTTGGCCGAAACTTCCTCTTTGCGATCGGCATAATAGCCGGCGACCGCTCGGCGCGCGTATTCCAGCCCTCTCGGATTCGGTTCATACGAGAGCGCCGCCGGATTGCGCAAAGCGTCCAGAATCGCGCCGCTGTCGTACTCGAATCCACACTCCGTGGGATTCGAAACCGTCAAATCGATCAAGCGCTTCCCCGCCGCGCGGTGCGCCGCCAGCGTTTCGCTCAACCGGTTCGGCGTCAAATTCCAATTGGTTCGTTTTGCAAACATTTTCGGAGCCGCATCATTATAGGGGAGCCGCGCTGTTTGTAGTGGCGGGTCTTCAGACCCGTGCTTTTCTTCGCAGGGGCACGCCCTGAGCTAGTTTGCAAATCCTGCCTTGCCCGAAGCCAAAACCCAATTGACGTATACTGGACGCGCCGCAAAGCCATGACCGCGCAGCCCCAAATCGCTTCTCCGCTCGAACCTGTGCCGCAGCTCGATCTCTCGGCGCAGTACGCCGCGATTGGCGCCGAGATTCGAACAGCCGTCGAGCGCGTGATGTCCTCGCAACAATTCGTGCTGGGCCGCGAAGGGGCCGCGCTGGAAGAAGAAATCGCCAAACTCTGCGGAGTCACTCACGGCGTCGGCGTTGCCTCGGGAACGGACGCTCTGATTCTGGCTTTGCGCGCGTGCGGTGTTCAGGCAGGCGAAGAAGTGCTCGTGCCACCGTTTACATTTGTGGCTACGGGAAGTGCGGTCAGCGCGCTCGGCGCCAAACCGGTTTTCGCGGACATCCGCCCGGACACTTACAACATTGATCCCGCCGAATTCGAACGCCGCGTCACTCCGCGCACGCGAGCCATTGTCGTCGTCCATCTCTACGGCCTCGCGGCGGACATGGACCCCATCCTCGCGTTCGCAAAGGCGCGCAAATTGCCGGTCATCGAGGACAATGCGCAGGCTATCGGCGCGTCGTACAAAGGGCGCCGGACGGGCTCGCTCGGAGATCTCGCGTGCCTCAGTTTTTATCCCACGAAAAATCTTGGCGCATACGGCGACGCGGGAATGGTGGTGACAAACTCAGCGAAACTCGCCGAGCGCATTCGAACGCTGCGCAACCACGGCCAGTCAGAAAAATATCGCAGCACCGAACCTGGCTGGAACAGCCGCCTCGACGAAATCCAGGCCGCGATTCTGCGCGTAAAGTTGCGGCATCTTTCGAATTGGCAGCGCGCCCGCCAATCCCACGCCGCCGAATACAACCGCCTTTTCTCGCAAATTCCCGGCGTCATGCCGCCGCTCGCGCCGGAAGGATTCGACCACGTCTACCACCAATATACGATTCGCGTGGAACAGCGCGATGCGCTTCAAAAATTCTTGAGCCAAAGAAAAATCGGCAGCACCGTCTACTATCCTTACCCGCTGCATCTGCAGCCGCTGTACGCCTCGCTCGGCCACAAAGCCGGCGACTTTCCGCACGCGGAAAGGGCGGCGCAGGAAGTCCTTTCGCTGCCGATGTATCCGGAATTGCGAAAAGAGCAGATCGCGCGAGTGGTGGAAACAGTCGCCGAATTTTTGAAGTGCTAAATTTTCTTCATCAATTGAAATTTCACTTGCCCAAATAAAGTAGAGCCAGCAGAAAAATCCAAAGTCCATCCATAAAATGCCAGTAGTAAGAAGTGATTTCCGCAGCTGCCGGAAGCGAAATCTTTGTCTTTTCAAATCTGCGGAAGGCAACAAAAAGCAGAGCCCCGACGCCGCCGAGAAGATGGACAGCGTGCGCGCCCGTGAAAATGTAAAAGAAACTGCTGGCCTGGTTGCTCGCGATGTATACACCTTGCGCGACAAGCTGGCGCCACGCAACGAGCTGTCCGGCCACAAAAAGAAAACCAAGGGCCGTAGTTACGAGCCAAAACTTGCGGAAGCCCGAGGCGTCCGCAAGATAGAGCCGCTTTCGCGCGGACTCAAGACTGAAACTGCTCGCGAGGAGAACGCAGGTGTTGGCCCAGAGAATGCGCGGAAGATGAACGGTCACCCACAGCTCGCTGCCGCGGCGCAAAACGATAAAAGCGCTGGACAGCGCCATAAAAAACATCAAGATCGAAACGATGCCAATCGTAATCGCGGTGGAATAGCGTTTCGGCGAAGGGGACCACCTGCGGCGGCGATTGCGGTCGTCGCCGCCCGCGTCGCCGTCATCGCCTCCGTCCGGAGGTGGCGTGGGGCCGCCGCCTCCACCGCCGATATCCTCGACGATGATTTCGATATCCGGAACTGGGGTTGTGCCCGGCATGGCAAAACTTTCTTTACTCCCTGAAGTCTACTCTCCAGCCTTGCGCGCCTTGACTACTTGGCTTGGCGCAAGGTGCTGCGGCACAAAATCTTCGGCCGCGTCCGGCATACTGAACTCGTAAGCCCCACGATACACCACCGGGACGGTCACGCCAAAATCGCCGGCGGGCGGCGGTGAAGAAACGCTCCATTCGAGCGTGGTGGCACGCCAGGGATTGGTTTCCAGGACTCTTTCGCCGCGGAATAGGCTCCACAAAAAATTTACGAGGAAGAGTCCTTGCGCGAGAACAGTGAGGAGAATCGTGACGGTGATGAACGTGTGGATCGAAGAGCCGGGCAGGGCGATGGAAGTCAAGTCGCCGTTCGGTGAAACGCGCGAATGGGCGATCAGGCCGAGCCAGTGCATGGGCATGAAAACGCAATAGACGCCGGCGAACGTCAGCCAGAAATGAATTTTGCCGAGCGGCTCGTTCAGGCGGCGGCCAAAAAGTTTGGGAAACCAGAAAAACAGCGCGCCAAGAATGGCGAACGTCGCGGCGACGCCCATGACGAGATGGAAATGGCCGGTGACGAAATCGTCGCTGACGGCGGCAGCGGCGGCGAGATCGTGGCGCGCCAGGAAAATCCCGGAGAGCCCGCCGGAGAGAAAAAGCGAGATGAAACCCAGCGCGAAAAGCATTGCGGTGTTGAGCTGGACGCGCGCGTTCCAAAGCGTGCCAAACCAACTGACGACGAGAATGGTTGCGGGGATTCCGAGCGAAGAAGCCAGCAACGAAAAAACCAGGGGCGAAAAGGGATTCATGCCGCTGGAAAACATGTGCTGTCCCCAGACGCAAAAACCAAAGACGCCCACGCCGCACAGCGCCAGAACCACGAGGCGCTCTTTCCAAACCGGTTTGCGAGAAAACGTGGAAATTAAATGCGCGGTGAGGCCAAAGCACGGAAGCATGGCCACGTAGACTTCGGCTTGCGCGAAAAACCAGAAGAGCCTCCGCCAAAGCACCGGAACGGCGTTTGCGACGGCTCGGGCAGGCTGAGAGGAAATGAAATTCAGTTCGGGGAAAAAGTGCGTGCTGAAAATGCGATCGGAGAGCAAGCAAATACAGGCCGCCAGGAGAATGCTGAAAATTAAAGCACCGAGAATGGCGTTGATGAACCAAGCCCAGACGGTGAGCGGCAATCGTGGAAGAGTCATGCCTGGGGCGCGAAGGTCGATGGTGGTGACGCTGAAATTGAGCGCGTTGAGCAGCGACGCGGCGCAAAAGATGGCGACGCTGACGATCCAAAGCGTGATGGCGGGTTGCGGAGAAAGGAAGAACGTCGCGGTCATGCCAAAGAGCGAAGCTACTGTGAGCCAGAACGCGAGAAGGTTCAGCGTGGGGAAAGCCATTTCGCGCGCGCCAATTTGCAGCGGAAGGAAGTAGTTTCCGAATCCGGCTTGGGGCGCGGCGGTGAGAACCAGAAAAACCATCAGAGAACCATGAAGCGTGGTGAGCGCGGCAAAGCGATCCGGCAAATTGCCGAGGCTGGAGAGGAACGGGAGATGCACTCCCGGCCAAGCCAGATGGATGCGCATGAGCAGCGACATCGCCATGCCGAGAAAAACGCTGAAGAGCGCAAGCCAAAGATAGTTGAGGCCGATGATTTTGTGATTGGAGCCGAATACGTGACGGGACAAGAAGCCGTTCTGTAGCGTTTCCAGTTGATTTGCGTTGCTGTCGTCCGTGGACATGCCTGTGTTTGGAAGCGGCTGGCGGCCTGCTGCTGAACCCAGCCGCCGAGCGCGGCATAAATAGAATACATCCGCAAGGAAAAGGCAAGGCGCATGGCGAGAGGTTCATGGTGGAAAGCTGAGAGTTGACTGAAAAAGAAGAATTTGAAGCGCCAGATAGGTCGGGTCGAACGCGGGTTGAGGAGAACACCGAGCAGAGGGACACCCCACCCCCTGGTGTTTTTGCGAAAGAGTGCGGAATTGCTTGAAAACAAAAGAGTTGGTTTTTGGAGAGTGCAAAAGAGTGCGCAACTGCATGAAGCGAAAGGACTTGAGTCTCTTGGCACGTGCCGCGCGAACGATTCGAAGAAGAATGAAGTGCACCCTCCCCCCGCGTTTTTTTGTAAGTGTTGCATCTAAAGGATTTAGCTCGTCCATAAGTCCTTTGTTTGCCACACTTGCGGGGAATTGTCAGCGCCGGTGCAAAAATCCCCATAGTGCCGGTTGAATTTTCCCCACCCCTTAACGTGGTAAACCGGAGCCCACTCCACACGGAGGAGGTTCCGAGTATGGCGGGTAGACGAAGGGATCGTGCCGAATTAACTAAAGCATTATAGCATATTGGTACCGTTTATCAAGAATTACTTGTAAGTGGTTTTGCTAGGACGAGATAATAAGCTCAATCCTACTTCAGCAGGGGTTGTACGAGCTCCGATGCCTTGAGAATACACTCCACTACACCGCCCACGGCTGCAGCTTTCTCGATGCCTGCCCAGAGTTTCTGGACGACCGTCTTGTCCGGACTTGGTTTCTGAAGTTGAGCCTGCAGACTGTCGATGTCTGCAATTGCCTCTAGTTTTGAGTCTTCTGAAAGCTGCGGTTCGGCCAGAATTGCGTTCTTCGTATCGGACAGGACTCTTGAGAGATCTGCGAACGTCGTGTTCACGACGTTTCCGTCACCGACTACGGTAACACCATGTATGTTGGATATGTTGATGTGTGGAGACATTGGTGGGCGCTGGTAGAGCGATGCTGATTCCAGGTGATCTATTCCCAAGTCAGATATCTTGTAAGTTCGCTTTTCAGCCTCTTGAGTGGTCCCGCGCGGAGTTGTAAAAGATCTTTTCTCAATTACCTCGCGAACCCACCCCTTCTGAACTAAGTAATCCAGATTGCTTGCGACCTGTTGCAATTTGAGGCCGCCCGGCTTCAGGGCTTGTGCTAGTTCTGTAATCTTAAGCCCTGAGGTTTTGGGGCTTCGTGCCTTCTCATGAGTAATGTACAGTTGCCGTAAGATTGCATCCCGGGTGACGTCATGTGGGTTCAACATAGTGCCAGCCTTCTTGGGTCTTCCTTTCAGATTGCCCCGCTCCCTCCGCTGTTTAGAAACGATTAGCAAAATTTTCCCTGTAGTTCTCCGTTGGAGCCGCACCTGCGTTAATATAGTGGGGCGGGCGGAAGGATTCGGACCTTCAACAGTTCGATTACAAATCGAATGCTCTCCCAATTGAGCTACACCCGCCATTGTGTGGGGCATTTGTTGGTAAAACACACAGATGCCCTACAGCAACTCCGCCAAAGTTTCCTCCGATTTCACCTCATAGAATGTCGGCACCTGCTCCTCTTTTTTCTCTCCTTCAAACAAGTCTGAATATTTCAGAGCTCGCACGCCGTGCAAAAAGCGCACTTGGAGCATGACCCTCCGCGAAAGCATGGACTTGTAGCGCACACGTTCTACGTCCGTACCCGATCCGTGATGTGGAGCTGCGAAAATCGAGCTGTTGATACTGCCCACCGCTTCAATTCGGCCAATGCCGAATCGCGGATGATGCATCCATAAACCGCTTTGGATATCGCAGGCGTCGTCCGGCGCCACAACTACGGACGCGAGGGCGCCGCTTTCGAGAATCTTTCTCCTGTTGTAGGCGACGCGATTTTGACAGGTTTTAGAACAAAATGTCTTATCGCGTCGTTCCCGAACGAAGAACTTTCCACACTCGGCGCAGACACCAAGGCCCACGTATGAGTAGTGATTACTCAGGTAGTCGGCAATCCAGTTGGCGATATATGAGGACATGTCCGAGAGTTTCGGATCCGGGCACCGACCGAACCTGAGCTGCTTTTCATCTTGTTGCCACCAATAAACAAGATGGTGAGCAGGGGTCTTGAGCAGGTAACTGTTGAAGATTCGAATCGGCTCCCTGATCTGCAAGCGGAGAAATGATTCCTGCAGGTCTGGATCTGAGGTAGCGGACAAGAAGTCTCTAAATGCTCGGGAGAGTACAAGAAGGTCCTTGGCCCAAGATAAATCGCCGTCGAGAGTGCAACCTCGTGCGGAAAACCCCATGCACCCGCCCGCAGTTGGTTCTTTTTGCAAGGCCATGGAGCTGCCTTCGGGTCCATAGGAATGAACGGCCGGTGATAGCGGTGAGGGAATCTGCTGCTCAAGGAATGCGGACACATCAGCTGCGATGGAGAATAACTGCGCATCGGTCAGCTCCTCCGTATCCGTCTGTTTCTTTCGTAACCATTTCTTAATCGCGCCCCGCATGTGGACGCGGTCTCGCTGGGAAACGATGCTTAGAATTTCTAGGGATGACTTGGTTTTCAAGAGCCATTCATGACCCTTCGCGTCACCCGCAGCTTCCTCGACGAGGTCCCAATGGTTATCGAAAACATACCGAACGGCGTCTTCCGTAGAGACGCAATCTTCGTGCACGTCGTAATCGTCGGGCGCGTACTCTCTGGGGTCGTGGTAATCATCCATGGGCGAAGAATATCATGGAATCATATTTAGTCAAGGACTCCCATTTGCTGAAATCCTTGATTCTACTTAGAATCTCGCCTTGTCTTCGTCCTCCTGTGCGTCTGGGAGCTTCAAAGGAGTAAGTTTCGCTTTTTATTTGTCATGATCGTGCACGCTTCGGGCTTTGCCTTTGGAGAAACGGGGTGGTCCCTCGATACTCATGGTCAACGAGGCGGGAACCGCAAGAAGAGCGGGTCATTTTCTCGGCTCGCTTGCCCCGAGACCAAGAGCGTTTTGCCGCACGTCCGGAGACAACGAAACTAGAAGGCAGAAACTAGAAATTGGAAACGCGAAAAATGGATCCAAAGCAAGATGGCGCCCTAAAGGGACGCCGCTACGACCTCCAAAAGCCCAGAGCAAGATGGAGCCCTCCCGACCAAGTCGGGATAAATTCCGGGACGCCGCTACGCCCTCCACAAGCCCACAGCAAGATGGCGCCCTGAAGGGACGCCGCTACTGGTTTAGGGTTTTGCGGCGGAGGCTGACTGGGTGCCTGCGGCCTGGGCCCTGCGGAAGGCGTCGAAATCGGCCCAGACATGCTGCACGGTCTTTTCGTCGAAAGCCCTGATAGTAGGCTCCGCGCCCTTTGAGGAATAAATCTCCAGCTTTATCTGACCGCAGTCTGGATTCACTGCGTCCGGCGAATACACGTAAATTCCTTTGTAGGTGGAGTCGTCCATCTTTACCAACCGGTTTTGGATCGACACGGTTACGGGAACCTTGCCAGGATGGATCGGGAGCACTTCCTTGTTTCCACAAAACAGCTTCATCGCCTGGAAATCGGTCTTGAACTTGAGCTTCGCCGCCGAATTCAGGCTGAACGAGCGGCCGAACGCCGATCCGAGGCCTTCCTTGGCCTTGGGCATCACATAGATGGCGAATATCGCGGGATGCGCGCCGGCTTCCTGTTCCCAGTCCTTGGGCGCGTCGGAATCGCTCGCATTCTCACCGGCGGTTTGTTGTTTCTTGTTGCGCTTCTTATGCTCGCGCTCGGCTTGCAGACGCTTTTCCTCCTGCTCGCGGTAATCCAGGGGAGGTGTGGAAAGAGCGATATTGAAATCTCCGGCGGCGAAATAGTAGGGGCGTGAATCGTATTTTTCCGCGCGCAACGCTTCCTTAAGCCCTTCGATCGGATAAGGCGTGAGAGGCTCGACGGGAAGGAGCGCGCCCGGCGGCGGAGTACCCTTGGCGCTTGCGCGATTCTGATCGAGAAGCGCGAGCGCTTCCTCAATGCGCACGATGCCGGAGACGCCCGGCCCGCCTTCTCCACGTGTGCCGAAGGTAGTCAACCCGATGACCTGGCCCGCAGCGTTGAAGAGCGGCCCGCCAGAATTTCCCGGGTTAATGTTGACGTCCGACATGACGGTGTGCGGCTCGACCTTGCTGACGATGCCAGTGGTGATGATCTTATCGAGGCTGAGCGGGCTGCCGATGGTAAACACGCGCTCGCCTTCCTGGACAGGAGTCCTGCCAGCTCCGGGCCGATACAGCGGCGCGGGTGAAGCGTTTGGCAGGGCGGCCATGTTGACGGAGAGCAACGCGACGTCCTTCTGGGGATCGGCGGCAATCAGCTTGGCCAAGACTTTGTGCGTGCGATCAAACTGGACGGCCAAATACTCCGAATTGGCCACAACGTGCTGATTGGTCAGGACGAGCCCTTTAGCGTCAACGAAAAATCCCGTGCCGTGCCCCGATTCGCTTCTTACCGTGACCACGCTGTTCTTCAGCCGCTTGAAGTGTTCCGTGAGGTCATTGGTAGCGGCCTTTGCGGAAGATGCGGGAGCGGCGGTCTCCTCCACCTTGGCGTTGTCGTTGGTCAGGTCAATATTCTGCTCACTGCCCGAAAGCGATACTTGAAGGCTCCAAGAGAAGCGCTTGGCTCCCAGTTCGGCGGCCTTTGGCGACGAAACCGTATAACGCCCCGGAGGAAGCTGCGCTTCCGCGGTTCCATCCAGGCTGGTCTTTAGTTCCGTGGCCTTAGCGCCACTCTTGAGCGATACAACGAAGAACGGCACGGGCTTTTGGTTGAGATCCTGGTCCACAAGGATCACGCGGACACGAACTCTTACCAGGTTGGGGTGTGCCGAAGCCGGCAAAGCGGACACCAGTCCGAACAAGACCAGCGATAGGTAGCGTTTCATGACCTGCCTTTCGACGTGAGAGCGAGAGATACTTCTATGATCGGGCCGCTCCCGACACGAATCAATAACGGCAGATCACCGCTATTCCAATGAGTTAATCCAAATTGCGTGCAGGGCTAGAGCGAGAAGCTGGGGCAAGCACCAGGATCATTATATTGTGCACCAACAGAACCTTGACTGGTACACATAAATATGGGAAGTTTACACATAGGCATGGAAAGGAGGCGGGAAGATGCGAACAAACATTGAGATCGACGACCGGTTAATGGGCGAGGCGATGCGAAGTTCGGGGAAGAGGACAAAGCGGGCGGCGGTGGAAGCGGGGCTGCGTTTGCTGGTGCAGACACGGGCGCAAGGGAGGATGCGGCGGTTAAGGGGCAAGGTCCGGTGGGAGGGCGACCTGGAAACGTCACGGACCGGCCACGGATCTGAAGATACAACACTACCGTCGAAGGCAAGATAAAGCACGCGGCTGAAGGCCCGCCACTACAGCCAGAATCGAGACAGGCCCGCGCATGGTGATCGTAGATACGACCGTCTGGATTGATTATCTAACCGGCGTCCGGAATAGCGAGACGGACTGGCTGGACCGTGAATTGGACCAGCAGCGCTTGGGATTGACGGACCTGATTTTATGCGAGCTCTTGCAGGGGATTCGCGATGATGCCTCGTTTGGCCGGGCGCTGCGCGAATTCCGGCGATTCGAGATTTTCGAGACGGGCGGCACAGAGCTGGCGATTGCGGCGGCGCGGAATTATCGCGACCTGCGCCGACGCGGTTACACGGTCCGCAAAACCATTGACTGCTGGATTGCGACGTTCTGCATTCGGGAGCGCCATTCCTTGCTACACCGGGACCGCGACTTCGAGGCGTTCGAGTCCGAGATGGGCTTGGTGGTGATACGACCCTAGAAAACCTTTGCCGTCGAATAGCTATGCTCGAGGATTACGGGGCGGCGAGGCGGGGGAGGAGGAAGCGGAAGAAGGCCTCGGGATTGGAGTCGAGGCAGACTTGAGCGTTGGGAGAATTTGGGGCGTTCGGGGAACCAGGGTCGGGGCGCGTGAAACCCTTATCGTCGACGCGAATGTGCATGGGTTGGACGGGGCAGAGGGCAGGATTGACGAGGAAGGCGATGGTCATGGGGTCGAAGAGGGTGGGCGTTTGCTGGCCCCACTGGTGATAGAGGATGGTGAGGGCGTCGGTCAGCGGAGTGCCTTGGCTGAAGAGGAAGTCGCGCTTGACCTCGTCGAGCTTGAGCTGGGTGGCGTCGAGGGGCATGACGAAGAGGGGCACACCTGCGGCGAAGAGTTTTTGGGCGGAGGGAATGTCATTGAGGATGTTCCACTCGGGCTCCGGTGGCGGGGGCGGGCCGAAGCCAAAGTCGCCATAGCCGCGCTTGATGGAGCCGCCCATCATAATGACACGCTTGAGTTTACGGAAGGTGGCGGGATCTTTGTCGATAGCGGCGCCGATGTTCATGAGCGGGCCGATGGCCAGGAGCGTGATTTGCCCCGGGTTGCGGCGAATCTGGTCGAGGAGGAAGGCGACCGCGTCGGGATGGGACGGCTTAGCGAAACGGCTGTTCTCGGCGTAACGGCGCTGGGTGAAGGTGCCCTTGGGCGCCGTGGGCGCGCCGGCGGCTACGGGGATTTCCGGGCGGGCTACTTCGGCGAGGAAGCGGTCGAGAAGTTTGGCGCGGGTTTCCGTGTCACCAAAAGTGGTGATGATGCCAAGGATTTGGAGTTCGGGGCTGCGAAGAGCCAGGGCAACGGCGAAGGCGTCGTCAATGTCGTCGCCAATGTCGGTGTCGATGATGACTTTTTCGGGGGAAGCTCTCTCCGGGACAGCAGGATTAGGCGAAGATTGCGCCGAGCTGGCAGGATCGAAAAACAGAATTGCGGAGCCCAGCATACACGCGAGAATCGCCTTGAGTCTGAACATGGATAGCGATTGACTGCGGAAATTTTGGTGCGGTCGAGAGGACTCGAACCTCCACGCCTTGCGGCGCTAGCACCTCAAGCTAGTGCGTCTGCCAGTTCCGCCACGACCGCGTTGAGAACCATCGTAAAGGCAATGATGGAGAGTGTCAAATGAGCGATTCGAGAATGCGATTTCCAATCCGCTAGGGTTTCTTAGGCTGCGCGGGGGCTGGCTGCGAAGCGGCAGGCGGTTGCGAAGCGGGTTTCGAGCTGGGCTGCGACGTGGCCGGAGCGGTTGCCGGGTTGGTCGCAGGGGCTGAGGTTGGCTGAGAAGCGGGCTGCGAATTGGGCTGCGAGGTGGCCGGCTTGGTTGCCGGTGTCGTCGAAGGGGAAGTCGCGGGAGCAGGCGCAGGGGCTTTTGGCGTGGGCTGCGAAACTTTTTCGAGGACCGAGCTGCCCGCGCCGACAGCCTTGTCGGTACGCAGCACCATGGCGAAGGCGCACACCATGAACATGATGGCGCACCAGGTAGTGGCCTTGGAAAGAACGTTGGCGGCACCGCGCGGGCCGAAAGCGGTCTGGCTGCCCGCGCCACCGAAGGCACCGGCGAGGTCGGCGGCTTTGCCGCTCTGGAGCAGCACGACGATGATCAGAACGAGGCAATTCAAAACGAAAAAACTAGTGAGCAACCACCCGGCGAACCGGAAGCCGATGACAATTATGCCAAAGCCGACGAGGAGAGCGAGTGCCCACTTCATTGCAGTTTTTGTTTCCATGCTTCCCTTCTATCAGAAAATCAAGAACGCGAGACTTGAGGGCTAAAAGCCGCCTCTACTTAAAATTCACAATCGCAGCGAAAGATTTCGGGTCGAGGCTTGCGCCGCCCACGAGCGCGCCATCCAGTTCTTCCTGCGCCATCAACCCCTGAATATTGTCAGGCTTGACGCTGCCGCCATAAAGAATCCGAAGCGCGGAGGCGTGGCGGACGGAAAACCTCTCTCCTGCGCAGCGCCGGAGAAGGCTATGTGCTTCGGCGGCAATTTCTGGCGTCGCCGTGCGGCCCGTGCCGATGGCCCAAACAGGCTCGTATGCAATCAGAATACGGGAGAACTCGTCCGGGGTCAACGCGCCGGGACCGCCGTTGAATTGGCGGCTGAGGATTGCCTCGGCGAGGCCGGCGTCGCGTTCTTCCTGGGTTTCCCCAAGGCAAACAATCGGGGTGAGGCCGCTTTCCAGCGTCATCAAAGTTTTTTTGGCGACGTTGTCGTCGGTTTCGCGAAAGAGCTGGCGTCGCTCGGAATGGCCGATGACGACGTAGCGGCAGCCAGCTTCGGCAAGCATGGGGGCGGAAACTTCGCCGGTGAAGGCGCCTTCCTTGCTCCAGGAGACGTTTTGGCCGGCGATGGCCACGCTGGAGTCTTTTGCAGCTTCGGCGGCGGTCGAGATCGCAGTGAACGGCGGGGCGACGACAATGTCGCAATGCTTTGCGTTCGAGACGAGCGGGAGGAACGCCGAGAAGAACGCGCGGGTGTCCGCGAGTGTTTTGTACATTTTCCAGTTGCCGGCGATTACGCGGCGTCGGCTACCTTTCATTTTTTGTGTCTTTCTCGCGGGTCGGGGGCTGGCTTTCAACTGTACCCGCTTTCCTTAGCGCAGCCATTGCTTTCCTCGCAAATTCAGGACTAATTTGGGGGCTCGGGGTCGATGACGGAGATGAACTCCTGTCCACGAAATTGATGGCTGGAGGATTCGGGAGGTACGCTGGCGGCATTACAAAAACGTTTCCCATTGTGCCATCCGGTAGTTGCCTATACTCGTATCGCGGCGGTTGAGCACTTATCAATTGTCCCAGAGCAAGCTCAAGGTTGTAAATTCTTTGCGCAATTTCAGATTGAAACTCTCTAGCCTCTAATATGTATTGATCGACGGGGAGAGAGCGGGTGCGCAAACGTTCAAGGTCAATTGCTACTGCAACCGGGGATTCTACATCTTTGGGATTTGCCTCCACTGTGCAGAGCTGGTTTTCCAGGTCGCTCTTACAGCGCACGACGCTATCCAGGTCCTGGTAGTCGAAATGTATGGTCCTCAAACCTGCGACATCGAATGGAATCTTCCCACCTTCTTCGATCAGCTGAATAAAAGGCTTTTTCGTCGCATGTCTTAGCGCAAGCTCGTAAAACACGTTGGGATTCTTCCCAGTCAGGTCCGCAATCACCAAGTCCGAGTCGAGGACTCCTTGAATTACCTGCGAGGTGATTAGTCCCGGCTTATCGATCTGGTCGCCCCGGACTGCCTTATAGCCGAACTTTTCCACCACTGGCTCAACAATGTGTCGGAGAACTAGGTCGCTCCTCTTTCTCTCGGGAGATCCTTCGTCGCCAATCGGCGCTATGAAAAAACAGGTCTTATTTTTGGACATCTCACCACTCCTGAGTATAACTACTTGTTCGTCAGGGCTTCGACGCCAGGGAGTTTGCGCCCGCCGAGAAAATCGAGGGAAGCGCCGCCGCCGGTGGAGATGTGCGAGATTTTGTCCGCAACGCCGGATTGATGGACGGCGGCGACGGAATCGCCGCCGCCGACGATGGAAGTGGCGCCAGTTGTGGTAGCCGCGGCGACGGCTTTGGCTATTTCGAGAGTGCCCTTGGCGAAAGCGGGCATTTCGAACACACCCATGGGGCCGTTCCAGACGATGGTTTTGGCGCTGGCAATTTTTTGGCGATAAGTGTCGATCGTTTTGAGGCCAATATCGAGGCCCATCCAGCCGTCAGGCGTTGCGGAAACGGGAACGATTTTCGTGGCGGTATCGGCTTTGAATTCGGCGCCGACGACTTGATCGACGGGAAGAAGCAGGGCGAATTTTTTCTGCTGGGCTTCGGCGCGGAGGCGCTTGGCGAGATCGAGCTTGTCGTCTTCGACGAGTGACTTGCCAATGGGCTGGCCTTCGGCTTTGAGAAACGTGTAGGCCATGCCGCCGCCGATGAGCATGGCGTCGGCGATCTTCATGAGGTTCTCGACAACTTCGATTTTGTCGCTGACTTTTGCGCCGCCAAGAATCGCGACGAAGGGGCGCGCAGGATTCGTAACCGCTTTGCCGAGATAGGCCAGCTCTTTTTCCATGAGGAGGCCAGCAGCGGATTGCTGGACGAAGCGAGTAATGCCGACAACGGAGGCGTGCGCGCGATGCGCGGAGCCAAAGGCATCGCAAATGAAAATGCCGTCGCAGAGAGCGGCAAGCTGTTTGGAAAAAGCTTCGTCGTTTTTTTCTTCCTCGGGATGGAAGCGAACGTTTTCCAGGACGAGAATTTCACCGTCTCGCAAGGCTTTGCTCTGGCCTTCGGCGCCGGGGCCGACGCAATCGAGCGCGAACGCAACGGGATTGCCGAGGAGCTCTTCCAGCTTTTTCGCGGCCGGCCTCACGGAATACTTCAGATCCGGGCCGCCTCTGGGACGGCCGAGATGCGAAGCGAGCACGAGGCGAGCGCCTTTTTGAATGGCGAGGCGAATGGTGGGCAGTGTTTCGCGGATGCGAGTGTCGTCGGTGACGACGCCGTCTTTGAGCGGAACGTTGAAGTCCACGCGGATGAAGACGCGCTTGCCGTGGAGGTCGAGGTCGTTGATGGTGAGCTTGGTCATGGTTTAAGAAGTGGCGAGTGACGAGTGGCTAGTGGCGAAAAAACCGAGCCCGTTCTTGCCACTCCTCAGCCGGGCTTCAGAATTTCGAGGCCAGGAGCTTGATGAGGTCGCGGCAACGGCAAGAGTAGCCCCACTCGTTGTCGTACCAGGCCAAAACTTTTACGCAGCGGTCGCCGACGACCTTGGTGTATTCGGCATCGACGATCGAGGAATTGGAATTGCCCTTGAAGTCGGCGGAGACGAGTTCCTCTTCAGTGTAACTGAGGATGCCCTTCATTGGGCCGCTGGCGGCGGCTTTCAGAGCGGCGTTGACGGATTCTTTTGTCGCCGGCTTGTCGACGAAAACAGTGAGGTCCACAACGCTGACGTTGGGTGTGGGAACGCGCATGGCATAGCCGTCGAGTTTGCCCTTCAGTTCGGGAATGACGAGATGGAGGGCTTTGGCGGCGCCGGTGGAGCTGGGAATCATGTTGATGGCGGCGGCACGCGCGCGGCGGAGGTCCTTGTGCGGGAGGTCGAGGAGTTTTTGGTCGTTGGTGTAGGAGTGGATGGTGGTCATGGTGCCACTGTTGATCCCGAAGGATTCCTGGAGCACTTTGGCAACGGGAGCGAGGCAGTTGGTGGTGCAGGAGGCATTAGAAATGACGTGGTGGGACGCGGGATTGTAGGTCTTGTCGTTCACGCCGAGGACGAAAGTGGCATCGGGGCCATCGGCAGGGGCGGAGATGATCACTTTTTTCACGGGCGCGCGGAGATGCTTCTTGGCGTCAACGCCTTTGGTGAAGAGGCCCGTGGATTCGACGACGATATCAGCGCCAACTGATGCCCAATTGATTTCGGCGGGATCCTTGGTCTTGAAGACCTTAAAGCTCTTGCCTTCGACCGCGATGGTATCATCGGTATGCGTCACGTTGTGGGGAAGATTTCCGAGGACGGAATCGTACTTCAAAAGGTGCGCGAGCGTTTTCGCGTCAGTGACGTCGTTGACGGCGACGAACTGGATGTCTCTATCGTCAAGCGCGGTGCGCATGATGTTGCGACCGATGCGGCCGAAGCCGTTGATGCCAACCTTAATGGGCATTCTTCCTCCGATGGAGTGTCCGAAAATTGCGGCTGTGCAGGAGCAAGTGACGGCCGCGGGTGAACAGAAAATGCTAGGGGTTGCGAGGAGAAAAGTCAACGCGAGGAGAATTGATTTTGAGCTTGAGGGCGCGCTAAGATGCAGCGCCCTGAGGGTACATGGATGCCTCCAACGATGCTCAACGGCAAGATTTGCTATATCGAACTTCCCGCAACGGATATTGCGCGCTCGGCCGAGTTTTACAAAAGGGTGTTCGCGTGGAACGTCCGCAAACGTGGCGATGGCAGCACCGCTTTTGACGACACGACCGGCGAAGTGAGCGGCGCGTGGGTATTCGGCCGGTCGCCCGCCGCAAAACCCGGCCTCCTGTTTTACATTATGGTGGACAGCGTGGCCGCGACCGTTGACGCGGTAGTCGCCAACGGCGGCGAGATCGTGCAACCGATCGGGATGGATGCGCCGGAGATCACCGCCAGATTCCGCGACCCATCCGGGAATGTGATCGGCCTCTACCAGCAGCCCGCCTGACCGAGCGCGGCTGCGTAGCGCGCGCCTGGGTCGAGAGCTGAAATAGGCCGCTGTTTTGTCGAGGTCGCGTCGAGTCGGCGGTCAAGGCTTTGGAGACGATGACTCTTACCCATCAGGTGTGCAATTTTGAACAGTTGTGTGTTCCTTGGTGGCTCATACTGCTATTGACGGAGCTTCTCAAAAGTCTTGTCCGCTTTTATTGACATCGGAACGTGGGCAGTCCCTCCTGTCCTGTTTCTGAAATAGAAATTCCCTTAAATGAAAATCTTACTGTACAACCCGGACAACGGCGTGACCCGCAACTTTATGCCGCATCTTTGGATGTTTCTGCTGCAAGCACTGACTCCGCCCGGCCATGAAGTGGTGTTGATCGACGGCAACGCGCAGCCCATGGATGAAGAAAGTATTGCCCGATACGTGCGTGAACAAAACGTTGGACTGGTCGGCATCGGTGCGATGACCAGGATGATCGCCAAGGCCTATCGCATGGCGGACGCAGTACGCGCCGTGGGAGTAAAGGTGGTAATGGGCGGCCCTCACGTAACGGAAATGGCCGATGAGGCC
>MNDE01000140.1 GCA_001914785.1 Acidobacteria bacterium 13_2_20CM_57_17
CGCTTTGAATCGCACAGCTTTACGCAGCCTCGTCGTTGATGCGATTCTTCGCAACGGCAAAAGCAGCCGCCCGCGGGAACCTTCTGGAGCAATCCCGGCGTGTCCGCGAGCAGCGTGACCGAACAAGCCAGGAAAACGGCTCCCAAGAGAGATGTCCTCGAGAGAATCCGCCGCGAGATGGTTTTGCGAAAGAGCCCGCACATGGAGGCCATTTTGTCGAGAGGCCAGAAAAAAACCGATGGTCCTTCAAGCTCGAAAATCGTGTTACCTGGGTTCTAGAACCAATTGGCAAGGACGCATTCAGATGAGATGAACAAGAAAGGCTTCCGATTTGGAGTGAAGGGAGTTCCGAATTGAAACCGCTGTGCGGATTTGGCGCATGCGCACAGGCGCTCCACACAGCTAACCTAAGCATAATCAAGTATTTATGTGGCAATCGTTTGTCCCTCACGTTGGCCGAAACCGTGCATTAACGGTTGTGTGGGCGCGTTTCAAAAGACGAAATGTGAGGAGAGACAAGCGAGGGGGAAGGGGCTTGCTTGTCACTTTTTGCAAATCGTTCCCACCTGCCTCTGAGAGGGAAGCTAGGATGGATGACCCCACGCGCTGGTGTGAAAACGACGCCAGCAATTGAAACGCGCCTTCAGGGGCCCCCGATCCCAAGCGGGGGCCCCTCTTTTTTCGCGCAGCCCGGACAGAATCGGAACGATTGTTCTGCCCCAAAGCCTAACCAGTAGTCTCCGTAGCCACATCCGGCCGCATTTACAACGGCGCTTCGGATTCGTTCGATCTGGTCTTTCGGACGTAAACTAATTCACTTTGCGGGCGACGGCGATGCGTGCCTGGCCGAGCGCATGGGCCACCTGCGTTTCGCGCAGGCGGGAAGCGTCATACTCGAACGACAACTGCTTCTTCGATTCGTCGATGCGGAACCGACGCAAGCCGTACGTGTTCGCGAATTCGCCCAGGTGCCGCAATTGTTGTTCCGTCAGCGGTGATTGCAATTCGTAGGTAACTTCGACGAGGGTCATGGCGGCATTATACCAGCCGCCGCGAAATTCGAGACTATCCGCACGTAACCGGAATTCATCTAACATGGTGATATGTCCGATTCATCGCCGGCGCCCAAGCCTCCGATTCCAAGCCTGGCAATCTTAGCTACACCGCCAAAGGTGAAGGATCCCGTCTGCGGAATGACGGTTACTCCGGAAAAAGCCGCCGCCAAAATCGAGCATGCTGGAAATAGGTATTACTTCTGCTCGAAAGGTTGTGCCGAACGGTTTTCGAGCGAACCGGAGAAGTTTCTCGCTGCCCCCGCTGTTGCAGGAATGCAGCACGGTTCCGCGTCGGCGGAACACGGGGCGGCGCATCGCCCAGACGTGGCCGCGTCCCGCGTGACAACTGACGAAAAAAAGATTCGTTACACCTGTCCGATGCATCCGCAGATCATTCAGGTGGGTCCAGGGAGCTGCCCCATTTGCGGCATGGCCCTCGAACCGATGGACGTTTTCGCGGAGGTGGAAGCCGACCCCGAGTACGAGTCCATGCTGCTGCGTTTCTGGATCAGCGCGGTTCTGTCCCTTCCGCTGCTACTCCTTTCCATGCTGGGGGACTTGGTCGGCGTCCATCTGACGCCCAGCGTTCGAAATGGAGTCGAGTTTTTTCTTGCCACGCCAGCGGTTCTTTGGGGCGGATGGCCATTCTTCGAGCGTTTTTGGTCCTCGCTCGTCAATCGCAGCCCGAACATGTTTACGCTGATCGGGCTGGGCACCGGCGCCGCGTACCTCGAAAGCGTTATCGCTACTTTTTTCCCCCAGGTGTTTCCGGCCTCTTTCCGCGGAATGGATGGCGCCGCGCCGGTTTATTTCGAAGCCGCAGCGGTAATCACCACACTCGTTCTTCTCGGGCAAGTCTTGGAATTGCGCGCCAGGCAGCGCACCAGCGGAGCGATTCGCGCGCTGTTGAATCTCGCGCCGCAGCAAGCTCACTTGCTTGCGGCGGATGGCTCGGAAATTGACGTTCCGCTCGATCAAGTGAAACGCGGCGACAAACTTCGTGTACGCCCGGGCGAGCGCATCCCCGTGGATGGCGCCATTCTCGAAGGCGCGAGCGCCATCGATGAATCCATGGTGACTGGCGAACCCATGCCAGTCGAAAAAGGCGCTGGCGATAAAGTCACCGGTGGAACGCTGAACACCAGCGGCAGTTTCATCATGGAGGCGGAGCGCGTAGGCAGCGAAACGATGCTGGCGCAAATTGTGAAACTCGTCAGCGAAGCGCAGCGCAGCCGCGCGCCGTTGCAGCGTCTTGCCGACCGCGTCGCGGCTTATTTTGTCCCGGCGGTGATCGCCGTTGCAATCCTCTCTTTTGCAGGCTGGATCTTGTTCGGCCCAGAGCCGCGTTTTGCGCACGCGCTGGTGGCGGCTGTGTCCGTACTGATCATTGCGTGCCCGTGCGCGCTAGGTCTGGCGACGCCAATGTCCATCATGGTTGCCGTGGGCCGCGGCGCGCACGCGGGTGTGCTGGTTCGCAACGCCGAAGCTCTTGAGGCGCTCGCCAAAGTCGACAGGCTGGTCGTGGATAAAACGGGCACGCTCACGGAAGGCAAGCCCCGCGTTGCTGCAGTGAGTGTTTTCGAAGGAGGAGGCTTCAGCAAGGAAGGATTGTTGTGGCTCGCGGCGAGCGTGGAGAGAGCCAGCGAGCATCCGCTGGCGCGCGCCATCGTGGATGCGGCAAAAGAGAAGGGAGTCGAACTTGCCGAAGTCAGCGAGTTTCGCGCAACTTCGGGCGGCGGAGCGGAAGGACGCGTGCTTGAGGATCGAGTCCTTGTCGGGACTCTGCGATTCCTGAAGGAACGGGGAGTAAAAGGCGCAACCGGAGAAACGCTGCCAGGCGTGGATTTTGGAATTGAGCGAAGGGCGTCAATGAGTTTTGTTTTCGTGGCGGTGAACGAACATCTAGCCGGAATGATCGTGCTTACCGACTTCATTAAGGAATCGACGCCCGAAGCATTGAAGGCCCTGCAAAAAGAGGGCGTGCAAATCGTGATGCTCACGGGTGATCTGGAGACCACGGCGAAATCCATCGCAAAAGAGTTGGGGATTGAAAAGGTCGAAGCCGAAGTTCTGCCGCAGCAAAAAAGTGAAATCGTGAAGCGGCTGCGCGAGCAAGGCCACGTCGTGGCGATGGCAGGCGATGGAATTAACGACGCTCCGGCGCTCGCGGCAGCGGACGTCGGAATCGCCATGGGCACCGGTACGGACGTGGCGATTGAAAACGCGGGCATCACTTTGGTGAAAGGCGATCTTCGCGGCATCGTCCGCGCGCGCAAACTGAGCCGCGCCACAATTCGCAACATCAAACAGAATCTGGCCTTCGCTTTTCTCTACAACGTGATTGGAATTCCCGTCGCCGCGGGCGTTTTCTTTCCTTTTTTCGGATGGCTACTGAGCCCCATGATCGCCAGCGCCGCGATGAGTTTCAGCTCCGTGTCCGTCATCGCCAATGCCCTTCGCCTGCGAAAAGCCTCACTCTAGCGAGATCAGGTCAGCGAGAAGGGCAATCTTTGCGTGCCAGTGATCCACTCGGGCGCTCCGATCCTCCCGAACCAGAGCGCCCAAGCCACTCACCGAAATGGCCCGCGTGAGATTGGCTGTTGCTTAGAAAGGGTTTGATGTTGGCGGGTGTCGTCACGAGCACGTGATGCCGGACTGGGCGGAAGCGACGACGATGTCGATGCTTGGTCCCTTGACGTGCAGCGCATTGACCGTGATGGAGCCGGTATTTCCGCTTGGTGAGATGGTCTGCTCGTTGACGATCAGGCTAATGCCGCCTGGCAACGAGATGGCAAGGTTCGGATTGGACACGAGGACTGATTGGCCTGCGGCAACCAGGCCGACGACCTCAGCATTCCCGGTGACGGTGGCTTGTCCACTGCTGCAAGTGGCGCTGGAGTTCGATTTCACCACCTCGGCAGCAACCAAGCTGCCCAACAGGCTCAGGTCAGCGACCGCCGATTGCGACTGACTGCTGGTGCCACTGCCAGAGGTGGTACTTTTCAACGCGTCAGCCGAGGCCAATCCCAAGACATTGAGGCTTGCCAGGGATGTACTCAGACTCCCGCCGCTTGACGGAAGTGCTCCAGTATCAGCCAGCGCGAGCGAAATCCCTACCGCGCTTGCGCGTAAAGCCACTGCTTCGCCGCTGAACGTGGTTGCCGCCTGCGCAAAACTGAAGGCAGGGCTGAGAGTTAAAATTGCCACCAAGCAGATCGTGATCGCAGAGTTCTTCTTCGTGTTCATTTTGAACGTTCTCCTTTCATCCAGCTAGAGTTAGTAGGCGCAGCTGTATCCAGCGGCGATCGTTCGAGCCGTTGACTACCAACACCCAAGCCTTGCCGACATTCACCGGCGGTTTAGGCGAGTTTCGTATTGGGCGGGAAATCCGTGAGCGGGTCGGATGTCAAACAGCGTGTCTATTTGACGGAGGGACACTAGTCCGGGGGCGGCCACGTACAATAGGGTTTTCTCTTGCTTTGGCGGACAAGAATTCCTGATCGCGCTTTAGGAGAAACACTGCACGTAATCAGCCCAGACTTTTCTTTGGGCCCATAAGTTTCTTGTGTTTCTTGCCCCACTTCGCCATGAGGGTCAGGACAGGAACAAGAGTTCGTCCGTAACGGGTAAGTTCGTATTCCACGCCCTCCCAGGCATGTCCGAAGGTTCTCCGAAAAACAATTTGGTCCTCTTCGAGCTCCCGCAGCTGCTCGGTCAGCACCTTTCTTGTGGCCTCCGGAGCATGTCGTTGCAACTGTCCGAAACGCAAGGGCCGCAGCTTTAATGCGTTGACGAGGATGGGCTTCCATTTACCTTCGATTACGTCGATCGCCGGCCGAACCGGACACTCAGAGAGCCGCATTTAAAACTCCGGTACAAAATTGTGCCTACTGGACTTGACTACGCACCCGTGTCAAAAAGAGTTTGTGTCGATGAAGAATAACTCAACTCGACGGATTGCGGAGGCAAGCTTCTCGCGGCTGACCGCGTCCTATGATCTGATCTGCGCGAGGTCAAGTACACAGAGAAATCCTGGAAGGCGGTTATGATCGTTGAATATACGCGGTACAAAATAGACGAACAGCGGCGCGGCACATTCGAGAAAGACTATAAGAAAGCAGGAGAATCTCTCAAAGCTTCCGGCCATTGTTTGGCCTACGAGTTGTCCCACTGCACAGAAGATCCAGCGTATTACGTTCTGCGAATCGAGTGGGACTCCGAGGAGGGGCACTTGAAGGGGTTTCGGACCAGCGCCGAATTCAAATCATTCTTCGCTTCGGTGCAGCCCTATGTGAAGCACATCGAAGAAATGCGCCACTATCAGGTGTTTTCAGCGGACAGGAAAAAAGACGGGTAGCGGTTTTTTCAGAGCAAGCGTTATGGATTGCATGAACCGCGCGCCAGGGATTTTTGCACACTCGTCCACAGATTTGCACAAGTGTTCGATACGAATTTGATTGACGACGAAAACAGGAACATTTATCTTGCGCATCAGATTGAACCGGGAAGCTTAAGAACTTTACGGATCAATTTTAGAGGGCGCAGCAAGATTAAACATCGGCCGCGCCGCGAGATTGAATCGCGAAGCTCGAAGCCTTAACGGTTTCGTCTGGAAGGCGCGACTAGCCTAACGGCGGTCACGCGACCAAGTTGGTTCGAGAAGACCAGTAACTTAACAGTTTCGTCGAAGGGGCGCAGCAAGCGTAACAGCGAGTTGTGCCGCGAGACAAAAAACCGGGAAGCGAAAAGTCAGAACGGGCCGGGTTGGAGGGCGCAATTGCCGCAAGGTGGTTGTGCCGCCGGACGAAATCGAAAAGGTTAGAAACTTTACGGCTCAGTTAGAGGGCGCAACAGGCTAAACACCGGTTGCGCCCTCAAAATTTTTGAGCCCGGCTCTCCTCCAACGGGAGTTCATTTCCCTAACATCCACCCACTACTAGCACTTCACTTTTTTTCGACGGGTTCGAGCAGCCAAATTTCATCGGAGACGTGCCGGTAGTTTGTGGTGATCAGTTTTTTCCCGTCGTGCGAAATGTCGAAAGGGAAATTCGTTCCCACGAAATGCACATTGGAGAGCGTACGCGTTTCTCCGGATTTCATGTCGTAGACCTGAATCTGCTGGTTCCCATCCGGACCTACGACTTGAAAACCAATGCGTTCTCCGTCGGGCCACCACACGGCCCAGCCACCGGTCTCCGTAAGCCGTCGTAGACCAGTGCCATCGGGATGGACGATAAAAACACCGCTGGAAAAACTACGGCTGGGACTGAAGCTGATCCATTGCCCGTTCGGAGACCATCGCGGAACCGTACCGGGAGTTTCCATAACGCGGCGAGCTTCGCCGGTGCCGTCCGCGGGTGCGACGTAGACGCGGGAGATTTTGTTTTCAGTGCGTGAGAAGACAATCGAGCGGCCGTCCGGGGATACATCGCCATACGCGTCGCTGCCGGCACTCGTCGAAGTCGCGGGCCGCGCCGTTCCACCATTGGTGGGAACACGCCAGATACTCAGAGGTTCTGTTCCCCAAGTATTGAAGAGGACCGAACCGCCATCGGGCGCGAAGCGAGGATAGATTTCAGGAGTTTTGCCGGATGTGATTTGGCGTGCTTGCCCGCCTTCCGCAGGAACGATCCACAGATGCCATGACCCGTCAGGCTGATCGCGCGAATAGACAATTTCCTTGCCGTCCGGAGAAAAAGCCGGAGCCCACAGGCGAGAGGAGTCGGTGAGAAGCGTGGCCTCTGGGCCGCCCGAAAGTGGATAAAGGACCAATGAAAACCGGGAGCGGGAATTGAGAAACGCGATGGTGCCGTTTCTAGCGACGCTGGGATGAGTGTCCGGGCCGGGGCCGCTCGTCAATTGCACTGGCGGCTTTGCGTCCAGTGGTTGCCACCAGATGTTCGATGCGCCTCCGCGATTCGAACGGTGGATGATGCCGCGTCCATCGGGGGCAAAAATCGGAGAATCGCTTAATACGCCTTGCGCATCTTTCGTCAAACGCGCTGGGTTTCCTCCCTGTGCCGGTACGGTCCAAATCTCTCGATTCATCCCACCGCGACTTCGGGAGGCTGCCAGGAGGTTGCCGTCTGGAGACCACGAAGCCCGCCCAAAAAACGGATAGACGTCATCGCCCTTCAAGATAGTGTGCGTGTCCGAACCATCGGCAGGGGCCGTGGCCAGCGCTTCCGTTTCTCCTGGCTTCCTCACAATGAAGGCAAGCTTGGAGCCGTCGGGGGACCACGAAGGACTCTCGGCCCAGGACACCAATGGGACGATGTTGCCACCCAAGGCAGGAATCACGCAGAGCTCTGGCTGGTTAGAGTTGCCGGCGTGCCTGACAAACGCGATCTTTTCGCCATCCGGTGAGAATTGTGGATCGTCTTTCTGAGCGCCGTCATTCGTGAGACGCAGATGCTCGCCGCCGGAGAGGCGGCTGACATAAAGGTCTTGCTTGTTGTCGCTCCCCTGGACATACGCGAGCATTTTGCCGTCCGGCGAAAGTGCTGGTCCGCTGAGGTTTCCCTCGGTCGAAAGAAGCAGCCGCAACTTGCCGCCGGTTTGCATGCCGCCACTGGGCTTGCTGAAGCGGCCATACGCGAAGAGGAGAGCTGCCGCTGCGGCAAGCAGGCCGGCGATTGATAGTAGATAGCGAATCGCGGATTTTTGTACAAGTGGGACTGCCGTCTGTGGAGTAACGCCAGTGTCCGATTGAAGTGCTTCCAGCGCCGCGCGGATTTCGCTTGCGCGCTGGTAGCGATTCCCCGGTTCCTTGGCCAGGCAGTGCATGATTACGGCGCGGAGTCCCGGCGTAACATGCGTTGGCAATGCCGCCGGTGATTCCCTCAAGATCGCCGTCGTCAATTCGAATCCCGTGCGTCCCTGGAACGGAAGAGCCCCAGCGGCCATTTCGTAAAGCAGAACTCCCAATGACCAGATGTCGGTGCGAACGTCCGGAGACTTTCCTTGGAGCAACTCCGGCGCCACGTAGGCTAAGGTTCCCGCGACGCTTCCTGAATCAAGGCTCGTGGAACGCGTGACTCCTTCGAGAGATGCCTCCTTGATGCTCATCGCCAGGCCGAAATCCAGCACCTTCAGTTGGCCCGACGAAGTCATTCGCACGTTTGCCGACTTCAAGTCCCGATGGAGGATTCCCTGCGAATGAGCATGATCCAGGGCGTCGGCAACTTGCGCTCCAAAATCAAGCACCAGTTCTGTGGGGAGTCCGTTGAGCGGGATGCGATGGCTCAGCGTGTCGCCCGCGATGTACTCCATGGCAATGTACGGCTGGCCGTCGGCCTCTCCCACTTCATAAATCGTGCAGATATGCGGATGATTCAGAGCCGAAGCGGCACGCGCTTCGCGCAGAATCTGCTTGCGGGATTCGCCATCCGCAAGCGCGTTCGTCGAAGGCAGCTTGAGGGCCACGTCGCGATGCAGAGTTTCGTCCCGCGCACGAAAAACTACGCCCATACCACCGGCGCCTGCTTTTTCCAGCACGACGTAGTGGGCGAATGTCTTGCCAATCATGGGGAGGGACCGTGCGCGGAATCATAGGTCGTCGCGCGAATATGGTCAAACTTCATGGATGGCGCGGACCTGACCGAAAGCCTCGCCCATCGTCTATAGCAGTGCGGAGGGGGAACTTTTCGCCCTCAGTTGCGTATCCACTTGTAGCAGCGGGGCTCGAATAGCGGGGGTCTAGTATGTCCAGCAATGGCAATATCTTAGGAAACGGGAAGAAAGGCAAAAACGGCAAGAAACGGCGCCGCATCATCTGGAGCGCGATCGCTGTCGTGGTGCTCGGAGGCGGCGGTTATGGCGTCAAAGCGGCGCTCAGCCCCAGCCGCACCATTGACCCTTCGAAAATTGCCTCCGTGGAACGCGGCGACTTGGCGCGCGTGGTGGTCGCTACAGGCAAGATTCAGCCGCTATCCAAGGTGGAAATCAAATCCAAGGCCAGCGGAATCGTGAAAAAACTTTACGTGGATTACGGCGATCGCGTGAAGCAGGGACAGTTGCTCGCGGAACTGGACAAAATTCAGCTCGAAGCCGCCGAGCGCGCTTATCACGCAAACTTGCAAGCTGCGGAAGCGGCGCTGGACTCTTCCAAAGCCACGCTGGAGCGCAACAAAGTCGATGCGGAAGGGCCGGACGTGCCCTTCCTGAAGCTCAACATGGAGCGCGCCGAGCAAATGTATAAAGACGGCGTAATGTCCAAGAGCCTTGTCGAGGATGCGGAAAAGAACTATCAGTTGGCGCTGAACAAGCAAGTTAGCGCGCAGCGCAACCTGGCCGTCTCCAAGGCGGAGATTGCCAAATGTGAAGCGCAGGTGGCGCAAGCCAGAGCTTCGCTGGAAAACGCGCAGGAAGATCTGCGCAACTCCACGATCGTGAGCCCGATTGACGGGCTCGTGCTTTCGCGCGACGTGAATATCGGCGACGCGGTCAGCTCCATTCTGGTGCTCGGCTCGCAGGCTACATTGATCATGACGCTAGGCGACGTCAGCGAAGTCTACGTGCAAGGCAAGGTCGATGAAGCCGACATCGGCAAGGTCTTTCTGAGCCAGCCTGCGCGCATCGTCGTGGAATCGTTTAAGGATAAGAAATTCACCGGCAAGGTCACAAAGATTTCTCCGCTCGGTAAGGAGAAGGACAACGTCACCACCTTTGAGGTGCGCGTGTCGATTTCCAATCCCGGAGGCGAGCTCAAAGCCAACATGAGCGCGAATGCCGAAATTCTTCTCGAGGAAAAGAAAAACGTCCTGATGATTCCGGAAGCCGCCCTTATTTACGACAAAGAGCGCAAGGCTTCCGTCGAAATTCCCGACGCCAAAGCTGAAAACGGCAAGAAAAAGTTCAGTGTAAAGCTGGGCATTTCGAACGGCGTGAAGACGGAGATCCTCGGTGGCCTCGACGAGAAGCAGCAAGTCGTTCTGCAATAACTAAATCGACGGGCGGAGCGCTATGTCATTCCAGGACTTACTGCGGGATACGCTGGCCACGCTTTGGGCCCACAAGCGCCGAACCATGCTTACGATGTTCGGCATCGCCTGGGGCATCATCTCCATCACCGTGATGGTCGCGGCGGGCGAGGGCTTGGGCAAGGGCATTCAGAATAACCAGGAGACCTTCGGCAAAGACGTCATGATCGTTTTTGCCGGCCGCACCAGCATGCAGGCTGGCGGGACGCGTTCCGGCCGGCTCATCCGCTGGAGGGAGGAAGACTACATCCAGGTGGCGAAGGAATCACCTGCTTGCAAATACGTCATGCCGGAGCTGGGCAACAACGTCCAGGTGCACAGCTTGTTCAACAGCGGGAACCTGCAGGTCGTTGGCGCGTTGCCGCCATTCACCGAGATTCGCAGCATCACCGTCGCGCAGGGCCGCTTCTACAACGAACAGGACAACGCCGAAGCACGCAACGTGGCCTTTCTCGGCAGCGACACGAAAAAGCAGCTCTTTGCTGAACGCGAAGCGCTAGGCCAGACGATTTCATTGAACGGAACGCCTTATACCATCATCGGAATCATGAAGCCGAAGGAACAGAATTCCAGCTACGATGGCGCGGACGTGCGGAAAGTTTTCATCCCGTTCAATTCGATGCGCCGCGATTTCCCAAACAAACCCCCGGCCGTCGAGCACAGTGTGGATCGTCTATTGGTCGCGCCCTGGTCGCTGGAGACACATCCTGACTGTGTGAAGCAGGTTCGTCGCACGCTTGGAAGGCTGCACAGCTTCGATCCGCGTGACAAGGAAGCCGCCAGCATCTGGGACACCGTCAAGAATGCTGAAGCCAACCGCATGATCATCGTTGGCATGGAAGTTTTCATGGGCGCCGTCGGGGTGGCCACTCTTTTTCTTGGCGGCCTGGGTGTGATGAACGTGATGCTTGTCTCCGTCCGCGAACGGACGAGGGAAATCGGAGTTCGTAAGGCGCTGGGAGCGACACGCGAATCCATCCTCAAGCAATTTTTTCTGGAGACCGTCATTGTCGTGGGCCTGAGCGGCGGCACAGGGTTGCTGCTCTCCTACGGTTTTTGCGCACTCGTGAATCTGCTGCCCATGCCGCTGTTCTTCGCAGGTTTGCTCGCAAGCTGGAAGCTGGGCGCTCTTTCCGTATCTCTGCTCGGCGTGATTGCCGTCTTGTCCGCGCTCTACCCCGCGAATCGTGCCGCTTCCGTCGATCCCATTGAAGCGTTGCGCTTCGAGGCGGGAGGCTAGATGCTCCTTGAAATCTTCAAGGAAGCGTGGGCGGCGCTCGGGCGAAATCCCGTACGCAGCTTGCTGACAATGACCGGCATCGCCTGGGGCATTGTGGCGGTAACACTTCTCCTCAGCTACGGCTCAGGGTTTCGCGGCGTGCTGATGTACACCTTCGAGGTTTTCGGCAAGGGCGCAGTGGTCTGCTGGCCCGGAACGACCAGCGAGCAAGCGGGCGGCGAACGCGCGGGCAAGGCGGTGCGATTTGAACAAGAGGACGCGGACTGGGTGAAAGCGCAATCCCCGCTCGTCAAGCGTGTGACGCGCGAGACGGTGCGCTGGAAGGGCATTACGCACGACGAACGGCTTTCGGATACCGCTATCCGCGGCGTCTATCCCGAATACGGCGAAATGCGCAATGAAATTCCAATTGAAGGGCGCTGGATCTCCCCCGAAGACATTGCCGAGCGCCGCCGCGTGGCTTTCCTCGGCGCCATCCTGCGCAGGAAACTTTTTAGCGGCACTCCGGCCATCGGCGAGACCGTGCGCATTGACGGAGTCAAATTCACAGTCGTCGGCTCCATGGACACGAAATTTTCCGACAGTAACTATTTCACGAGCGACGATGAGTCTGTGTTCATCCCCTATACGACGGCGGGCGATCTATGGGACGCGCGCTATGCCAGCGTGATGCTGTTTGAACCGGTCGCCCCGAATTTTGAAGCTGCCGCCATGCAGCAGTTTCGCGCGGCCATCGCCAGCCGCCAGCACTTTTCGCCGAATGACAAGCGCGCCATCACCATGTTTGGCAGGGAAGAGTTCAAGCCCATCTACGAGGGAATAACGCTGGGGATCGAGGCGCTGCTCTTTTTTGTCGGCGCGCTCACTTTGGGCATTGGCGGCGTCGGCGTGATGAATATCATGCTCGTCTCCGTCGAAGAGCGCGTCCGCGAAATTGGTCTCCGCCGCGCGCTTGGCGCCAAGAAGTCTCACATTCGCTGGCAGTTTTTGCTGGAAGCCCTGGTCATGACTCTGGCCGCGGGCGTGATTGGCATGCTGCTTTCCGCGGCCATTACTTCGGCGGTCGGGACGCTGCCGTTCCTCGGGCCCGCCTACGAAGACGATTCCGGCAAAGTGGACATTCACCTTACGCTTTCCTTAGTCACCATGCTGCTTTCGACCGCTATCCTTGTCGTCGTCGGGGTGATCAGCGGCTGGCTCCCCGCCATGCAGGCCGCCAAGCTTGATCCCGTCGAAGCTCTGCGTTACGAGTGACCAGCAGGAATGTTCACCCGCTGGTTTGCGACTCCTCACGGTTTCTGCATCCTATTTTTTTGAATTTCGTTCTTACGTCTGCCCGAGAATGGAATCAAAGTAGGCCAGCATGTCTGGGGAGTCCCAATGCTGGAAGCCGATAAATTTGCGGGCGATTTTGCCGTGGCGGTCGATGACGTACGTCTCAGGGTACATGGAGGTGCCGTACCCCTGCGCGATCGGCGAATGATTGTCCCTGGTGGAAGGATCGCGGTAGGTTAGGAAAGAGACCCCTTGGTCGCGGAGGAATTTCTCGTAAGCTGCGGGATCTTCATCAGCAGCCACACCTAGAATCACGCCGTTTCGTGACTCGATGTGTTTTTGCAGGCGGTTGAGGGCGGGAGTCTCTTCCACGCAGGGCGGGCACCAGGTCGCCCAGAAGTTCAGTACGACCACTTTCCCCTTGAGATCGGCGAGATGGGCGGGCTTCCCCGCAATTTCCAACGGGAAGTCGCGCGCGGTTTTGCCTGCCACCGAGGCTTCGCCTTGCCGGTAGCTGGGCATTGCAAACAGCACCAAAACCAGCGCGGCGGCACCCAACACACCCCACACGGCTAATTTCCTGAGGATTGGCATCGAACTGTTATACTAACGCAATCAACCTAGGTCGCGAAACGCCTCGTCCGCATCCAATACACTAATGTCAGTTAGCGAACAGAACAGTTCCTCTCGCGGCGCCTTCGTTCCAGCGTCTTCGCCGCTGACTGTCTCCGCCATTATCCCGGCACGGAATGAGGAGGCGGTCATCGCCACCTGTATCGAATCGCTGGCGCGCCAGCAGGAAATTTCGGAGATTGTGGTCGTGGACGATCAATCAACCGACGGAACGGCGGGCATTGTGCGCAACCTTATCGGCACATACCCGCACTTGCGCTTGTTGCAGACCGATGGATTGCCCGATGGTTGGGTTGGCAAGAACTACGCCCTTTGGATCGGCGTGCAGCAAGCCAAAGGTGCATGGCTTCTTTTCACGGATGCGGACGCCGAGCACCAATCGAACTCGGCGGCCCGCGCGCTGCAAATCGCTCAAGAGCGCGAAGCCGCCTTGGTCTCTTTCTCTCCCGAGCAAGTCACCGAAAACTGGTACGAGAAAGCGCTGATCCCGTATATCTACCTGCGGCTGGCGAAATTATTTTCCTATGACAGTGTGAATGACCCGAAATCCAGCGCCGCCGCAGCGAACGGCCAGTTCCTGATGATCCGCCGCGACGTTTACGGCGCGATCGGCGGCCATGCCGGCGTCGCGGGCGAAGTGCTCGAAGACGTAGCCATTGCGATGCGCGTCAAGGCGGCGGGCCATCGCATCTGGTTTGCTTCCGGTAAAGGCATCGTCAGCGTGCGTATGTACCGGTCCTTCGATTCCATGTGGCAGGGCTGGAAGAAAAATCTCTATCGCTTGGTTGGCGGGACGCCGTGGGCAGCGGTTCGCGAGATCGAATCCAGCCTGCCATGGATTCCGCTCTTGCTCATCCTGATTGGGCTGAAATTCCCGCTGGTCTTTTTCTTCGGCGTTTTGCTTTTGCTCGGCCGCCAGACCATCTACGGCCTTGAACTGGTTCGTAACCATTTCCCTTTTTCCTTCATCTTTTATTATGTACCCGCGGCAGTCCTATATTCTGGTGTGCTCTGGGCGTCCTATCGGAGCCACGTAAAGGGAAGAATCGAATGGAAGGGCCGGGAGTATGCCATTGGCTCTCCCGAATCGATAAAATAATTAGACCATCATGGTTCTCCTCACGCGCAAAATCGAGTTTTCGGCTTCGCATCTCTACCACAACCCGAATCTTTCGGCCCAGGAGAACCGCCGTATTTTTGGTAAGTGCAACAATCCCCATGGCCATGGTCATAATTACACGCTGCAAGTAACCATCGAGGGCGAGCCCGATCCCGTCACCGGCATGGTGCTGGATCTGAAAGAACTGAAAGAGATTCTCGAACAGGAAATCATGCGGCGCATGGACCATCGCCATCTGAACTATGAAGTGCCGGAGCTGGCGGGCCAGATTCCGACTTGCGAGAATATTGCGCGAGTCATCTGGCAACTTCTCGAGCCGAAAATTACGCAAGGCCGGCTGCATCGCGTGCGGCTCTACGAATCGCCGGACCTCTTTGCCGATTGTTACCGCAACGGCGCGAATGGGGCAGGGAAGACATGAGCGGCGCGCTCAAAATCGAGCTGGGCCGCCGGTATCGCTTCTCAGCGTCGCACCGCTTGCATACTTCGCGGCTCAGCGAAGAGGAGAATTGCCGTGTCTTTGGGAAATGCAGCAATCCCCATGGCCACGGCCATAATTACGTCGTGGAAATCAGCGTATCGGGAGAAGTCGACCCGGCTACGGGGATGATCGCGAATCTTGCCGATCTGGACGCCTTCGTCGAACGCCAGGTGCTCGAGGATTTCGATCACAAGTCGCTCAACGAAGATGTCCACGCATTCCGGGACAAAGTGCCCACGACAGAGAATCTATGCATGGAAATTTTTCAGCGCCTGAAATCTTTCCCCAGGGCGAAACTTGAACGCATCCGCGTCGAAGAGACCGGAAACAACAGCTTCGAGTACGCCGGGGACAATCTAGAAGGGAACCGTCCGTGACCAAACCAACGGAAGAAATTCTGTTGCATGACGACAACAAAGAGATCGACGCGCGCAAAATAGCCTGCCACATGCGCGAAATCATCAAGCTGGTCGGTGAAGATCCCAATCGCGAAGGGCTGCGCAAGACGCCGGAGCGCTTTGAAAAAGCGCTGAAGTTTTTGACCAGCGGCTATCATCAGAATTTGGATCATGTGCTGAACGGCGCCACGTTTGCCGTGGCGTACGATGAAATGGTCATCGTCAAGGACATCGAATTCTTCAGCCTTTGCGAACACCACATTCTTCCGTTCTTCGGCAAGGCTCACGTGGCCTATTTGCCGGAGAAGCGCGTTCTTGGCCTCAGCAAAATCGCGCGCCTGGTCAATATGTTCGCGCGGCGGCTGCAGATTCAGGAGCGCATGACCAGCCAGATTGCGGAAGCGATCCAGGAAAAAATAGCTCCTCAGGGCGTCGGCGTAATCGTCGAAGCCCGCCATCTGTGCATGCAGATGCGCGGCGTTGAGAAACAACATGGCCAGGCCGTCACCAGCGCCATGCTCGGCGCTTTCCGCCACAACAAGCAAACGCGTGATGAATTTCTCGCGCTTGTTCGGCCGAAGAATACCTGATCTTAGAACAACAGATTTGATCCCACGCCTGGCGACGAACACAATTTCGTTGTCAGGCGCTTCGCTTTTGCGCTGCCCTGGCCCGGCGCACTCGCGCACGGTTGCCGCAGGTGCGCTCATTGCACCAACGCTTCGTGCCGCCCTTCGTGGGATCGTGAAAAATCCATCGGCAATCCACATTGGCACAAATTCGCACGCGCTGCGCGTCCTGTCCCGCTAATGTTTGCGTTAACGAAGCGGCGATCTCCGCCAGTGCCCAGTTCCCATCCCTCTTCGCAGGGACCAGCTCCGCCCGCCACCCATTTTGGCGCTGGACGAGCCGCTGCCGCATCGGTACGTTGAGAACATGATTCAGCTTGGAGATTTCGCCGGCGCCCAGCCCGTGTCCCGCGGCCAACTTTTGCGCAGCGCGGCGCAGAACAGCGCGCAGCTTCAGCAATCGAAGGCGGGAAGATTTACCATGCGAAAGAGGCGCCAGCTTCCAATGTTTCTGGAAGGCTGCCAGCCACTCCGGGTCGCTCAAGTGGTCGGTACGCTTGCCAAATCCGTCCCACTCTTCGCTGTTTGCCAGATCAACCCAGGGAGCAGCCTTTCCGAATCCGTGTGCATAGAAGACATTTTGTGGCGTTTTCATGGTAATGACTTAAATTCACTTGACTCATTACACTGGATCGGATATCTTCTTGTAATGAGTATAGCAGCGATAAAGCATTACATCAATAGGCGCTACGCCGAAACCTTCCGTACCTTCGCTGCAGCTCATAGGTGAAACCATGTCCACGGACTCCACAGCCGTCGTCGCAAGTCTTCCTGCGCCAGTAGCTTCTGCGCGCCCGAGGCTGAATCGCGCCGCCGTCATTCTTGCCTTTCTCTCCATTTACCTCATCTGGGGTTCCACATACCTCGCGATTCGTTACGCCGTTGAAACGATTCCTCCGCTCTACACCGCGGGCCTCCGCCACTTGACCGCCGGCTCGATTCTTCTTGCTTGGTGCCTGGCAAAACGTCTTCGCCCAACGTGGTCCCAAGTTCGCGCCAGCCTCATCATCGGTTTCTTCTTCTTTCTGATCGGCCACGGAACCCTGCACTGGGCGGAGCAAAGAGTGCCGTCTGGCCTTGCTTCGCTGCTGATCGCCAGCGAACCGATATGGGTTTTTCTGCTCAGCGCTGCCGCTGCCCGTCGATGGCGTTTAAACGGCGTCCTTCTGGCAGGAATTCTCCTGGGGTTCGGCGGCGTCGGCCTGCTGATGGGCCGAAGCGCCCTGAACTCCGGCCCTGGCGTGTTTATCGGGTCGCTCGCGGTGGTGTTGGGCGCGCTTTCTTGGTCTGTGGGGATTGTCTACTCCAGACGTTCGCATCTCTCCGGGCATCCGCTACTGTTGTCGGCGCTTTCGTTGCTGGCGGGATCTTTTCAACTCCTTATCGTCGGAACCGCTGTTGGAGAATACCGCGGATTTTCGTTCGCATCCGTCTCCTTGCGTTCGTGGCTGGCGCTTGGCTACCTGATCCTCTTCGGCTCGGTCGTGGCTTTCACCGCCTACAATTGGCTCCTCGAGCACTACTCGCCCACGCTTGTTGCCACGCACACCTACGTCAATCCGATTGTCGCCGTCTTGCTTGGCTGGCTGTTCGCCGGCGAAGCCGTAACGTTAAACGTGCTTCTTTCCACCGTTATGGTTATCGGCGCCGTGATGCTCGTCGATCGCGGCATGGCGCGACTTCAGCAAAGTTCCTAGGATATCGGTTCCGCGCCAAGCCCGCCGCCAAATAAAAAAGGCGCTCCGGCTGGAGTGCCGAATGCGCCTTTTTCGCTTCGCGAAATCGAGCCGTTACATCTTCGAAATGTCCACGGACGCCCGCGTCGTTTCCCAATCCATACGCATAGTGTAGCCGTTGGCCGTCTTGTCAAACGCGATAGTGAAATTCTCGACGAGAGAAGGCAACTTTGAGGCCTTCATGTCCACGCGTGCCAAGTCATTTTCCGGCCCGGGATAATCCGTGCCCCACTCACCGATTTTCTTGCTGATAATCAGAGTCCACTTATCCGGATTCGGAATCGCGAAAATGGTGTAGCTGCCGGCCGAAACGTGAGCCCCGCCCACCATCAAATCTGCTGTGGTGACAAAAGTCGTCGCCTCATTCGCTCCGGCCCGCCAAACCTTGCCATAAGGTTCGTGTTCACCGAAAATCTTGCGTCCTCGTACGCGCGGGCTGGAATAATCCACAGTAATCGTCTTGCCGCCCCCCAAGTCGCACGTAGCCTTTGCCGGTGGACTTGGCCGGGAAGCCTTGTCCATCTGCGCGGACCCCAGTACCGCCATCAAACCGACCGTCAGACATCCCGCCGCCAAGAATGCATACTGCCTTCTCATAAATTTTCCTCCTTTTATGCTGTGCCCAAGCATTGAACCGGATTTGCCGGCACAGTGCAATATCGAATTTTGTCCAACCCTAACAGACGGCTGAGAATAAGACTCGTTTCACCCTCTCTTTATTTCGCGTCTTGCGAAACAACAAGAAAGAGTTTAAACGTAGGTTTCGATGGCTTCGTGATCGCGAAAGCGAGAGCATTATCTATAACTATGAATCCGTGGGATGCTGCTTCATGGAGGTGGCTCATGCCGGTATCAAGACGTCACGCGTTAGCGGGATTTGTTGGAGTAGCCGGCATCTTGGCCGCAAAACCTCTCCTTGGTCTGCAAGCACCAAGTTCGGGAACCGCCCCGCGGGCCAGGGTTTACCCCAACGGCCGCGACCCCAACGCTCCCCCGAGCCTGGAGGATCCAAGCACCCCCAATCCCAAAGCCATTGAACTTGCCAATCAGAAAGCTCTCCGGGCAGACATCGCCAAACTCTATGTAATGGCCTCCGACCTTAAGGACCAAGTCGATAAGACGGATCCGGCTTCTACGCTTTCCGTGGCCGTCGTGAAAAAGGCGCAGGAAATTGAAAAACTCGCGAAGCAAATCAAGAATCTCGCCAGGGGCTGATCCTCGATTCATGTCTATCTACTGGAAATAGTGCCTGTTTGCGCGCCATGTTCGACCAACGGCCTTTCTTTACTTTCCTTTACACCTTTGTTGGGTTTGTGTTAGCCTGAATGGGTCGAAGAGAAGAGAAAAAATTCAGGGGACGACGAGGAAGGGCACTTGAGCGCACCGAAAGCAGCGTTGATCGAACAATTCCGGACACATGTTAAGGACACGGGCTCACCCGAAGTGCAAATTGCGCTTCTCAGCGAGCGGATCAACTATCTGACGTCGCATCTCAAGTCCCACGTGAAAGACCATGCATCGCGCCGCGGATTGATCATGATGGTCAATAAGCGCCGCCGTTTGCTGGACTATCTCAACCGCCGCGACCCGGATCGGTACCGCGAGATTGTTGAACGTCTTAGCCTGCGCAAGTAATCGTCCTGAATTAGGACGGTATCCACTGCGTTCTCACGAATTGACACATTCCACACGGAGTCTGTCGTCAGGCATCCGGCTGAATTAGTGCCGGAAGTTCTCGCGGTGTAGTCCGTCGCGTTTCGTTCGTCGCACGATGATTCTCGCCTCTTGCTCTTCCTCATGGATGGCCCCGACCCGGTCGGGGGCAACGTAAACTCAAGGCCCGTTTGCTTGGCGAACGCGCCTCAAAAAATGCTCCGCTTGAAAGCGGGGCCAAAGGAAATGATTCATGTCTGAAAACACACATACTCCCGCGCCCCATGGCGTCACGGTGGATGTCGGCGGCCGCACTCTAACTCTAGAAACTGGAAAAATTGCGAAACAAGCCAACGGCGCGATTGTGGCGCGCTATGGCGACACCGTCGTGCTCACCACGGCCTGCATGGCTCCCACTACCAATGACCGCGACTTCCTGCCCCTCACAGTGGACTACCGTGAAAACACTTATTCCGCCGGAAAAATCCCAGGTGGTTTCTTCAAACGCGAAGGCCGCCCCTCGGAAAAAGAAGTTCTCACTTCCCGCTTGATTGACCGCCCCATGCGCCCTCTCTTCCCGGAATCCTGGCGCAATGAAACGCAAGTTGTCTCCATGGTGCTCTCTGCGGACAGCGAGAATGATCCCGACGTCATCGCCGTAACCAGCGCGTCGGCCGCCGCGTACTGTTCGGACCTCCCGTTCGAGAAGCCCATCGCTTGCGTCCGCGTTGGCCTGGTTGACGGGCAGTTGGTGATCAATCCCACGGTTGCCGACCAGAAGAAAAGTTTGATGAACATCATCATCGCCGGCACCGATGAAGCCATCGTCATGGTGGAATCCGGCGCCCTTGAAGTCTCCGAAGAAGCCGTGGCCGACGCTCTCGAGTTCGGCCACGCGCAAATTAAGAAAATAGTCTTCGCCATCAAGGAACTCCACGCGCAGCTCAAGCCCAAGAAAGTTGTTGTCCCGCCCCTGCCGTTCGATGAAGCCATTTACAAGGATCTCCAGAAGAAATACGGCGACCGCCTTCACGACGCGCTGAACACGGAAAAGCACCCGAAGAAGGAAAGCTATCACCTCGTCGATGCGCTCAAGGAAGAGATCATCAAGCTCATTCCCGAAGAACCCAAGAAGGAAATGGACGAGAAGCGCACCCTCACCAAGCGCGCCTTTGAACGCCTCCGCGAAAATCTCTTCCGCGACGACGTCTTGAACGCCCGCCGCCGTCCGGACGGCCGCGCGTTCGACAAGATTCGCCTAATCACCTGCGAAGTCGGCCTGCTCCCGCGCGTCCACGGTTCCGCCCTTTTCACTCGCGGCGAAACCCAGGCCCTCGCCACTCTGACTCTCGGCACGAAGGAAGACATGCAGCGCCTCGACTTGCTCTTCGAGCAGGACCAGTTCAAGCGCTTCATGCTGCACTACAACTTCCCGCCTTTCAGCGTCGGCGAAGTCAAATTCCTCCGCGGCCCTGGACGCCGCGAAATCGGCCACGGGGCTCTGGCAGAGCGCGCGCTCCTCAATCTGCTTCCTCCCGAAACGGATTTTCCCTACGCCATGCGTCTCGTTTCGGACATTTTGGAGTCCAACGGCTCTTCTTCCATGGCCACGGTGTGCGGCGGATCGCTCGCTCTCATGGACGCCGGCGTGCCCCTAAAGGCTCCGTGCGCGGGCATCGCCATGGGCCTGGTCTTCGGTGACGAAAAGAAATACTCCATCCTCACGGACATCGCCGGTGCCGAAGACCATTACGGCGACATGGACTTCAAAGTTGCTGGCACTCGCGCAGGCATCACCGCGCTGCAGATGGACATCAAGGTCCTGGGCATCTCCATCGGCATTATGCGCGAAGCTCTCGCGCAGGCGAAGAAAGCCCGCCTCCAGATTCTCGACACCATGGAGAGGACGCTGAGCCAGGCGCGCACCGCGATTTCCGCTTACGCTCCGCGCCTCTTCAAGCTGAAAATCCCACAGGATAAAATCCGCGACCTTATCGGTCCGGGCGGCAAGAAGATCAAGTCCATCATCGAAGCCACCGGCGTCAAGATCGACGTCCTCGAA
Organism: Acidobacteria bacterium 13_2_20CM_57_17; assembly: GCA_001914785.1. Taxonomy (GTDB): domain Bacteria; phylum Acidobacteriota; class Terriglobia; order Acidiferrales; family UBA7541; genus Acidiferrum. Next base: position 21,264 of record MNDE01000140.1, read on the forward strand.
GACGGCACCGTGCACATCTTCTCCACCAGCGGAGCCGGCGGCGATGCGGCCTTGCAAATGGTTCGCGACGTTACTGCCAGCGCGGAAATCGGCAAAACCTATCTTGGCAAAGTCGTGCGCCTCGCGGAATTCGGCGCTTTCGTTGAGCTTTTCCCGGGCACCGACGGCCTTCTGCACATCAGCGAAATCTCCGAGCATCGCATCCGCGACGTTCGCGATGAGCTGAAGCTGGGCGACCAGGTCCTCGTCAAGGTTCTCTCCATCGAGGGCAACAAGGTTCGCCTCTCGCGCAAAGCCCTGATCCGCGAAGCCCGCGAAAAACAACAGAAAGCTGCCGCCGGCGCCGGAGGCAACCCTGTCTCCTCCAGTGGAGAAGGCGGCAGCGGCGATTCCGGCTCCCACGAATAACCCTTTAACTTTTGCTCTTTGGCGTGTCGAGTCGCGGTTTGTGTAGGGGCGGACCTTGGCCCGCCCCTTTTTTCTTCGAGCCCCGGGAACGTTCTGATTCTAGCTTCACCTTTCAGGCGGATTGACACATCCGGCCTGCCAAGGCCCACTATTGACATTAGCTCTCACCAAGTGTACGTTTGGATAGTACAAACTGTACATTAAAACTATGGCGAGAACCAATTCAATCCGCGGCACCGTGGTTTCCGCTCTCCAGGCGCGCGCTAACTTTGCGGAACTCCTTCGCCGTGTCGACCAAGAGCGTCGTTCCATGGTGATTGAAAAACGTGGCACTCCCCGCGCCGTCCTGCTCAGTATTCGGGATTACATCCGCCTAGCTTCACCTGAGCCTGAAATTTTACAAGCCATTGGCGCGGAATCCCGCCGGAAGGGAACCGACGCACTCACTTCGGCTCAAATCGATCGAATCATCAAGGCGGCGCGTTCTAAGAAACTGCGGCGTTGATGCTCGCACTCCGGCTGGTTCTGGACACCAATGTCCTCGTTTCCGCGGCCCTGAAGCCGGATGGTTTGCAGCGCACCGTTCTCCTGCTGGCACTGGCGAAGCCCGCGCGGCTGTATGTATCAGCTCCGATTCTCGCGGAATACAAAACTGTCCTTTCGCGTGCGGAACTGGAAATTCGCAAGGGCTTGCGCCATCGCTTTCTTCAACTCATCAAAACGCGCGCGCACCTGGTTAGACCCGTTCGGCGTCTCGCGATCGCGGCCGACCCGGACGACAATATTTTCCTGGAATGCGCCGACTCTGCCCGCGCAGACTATCTGGTAACGGGGAACCAGCGTCACTTTCCACGATTCTGGAAACAAACCAAGGTCATCACCTCTCGTGAATTTCTCGACCTCGTTGCTCCCCATCTTCTGTCTTAATCAAAAAGCCCCCGATCCTTTCGGGGGCCTCTCTCTTAACTCTTTTCTCTGCTCGGCGTTTACACCGGGTCGGTGCATACTCTGCGCCCTCTGTGTTAATTCTTTCTTTTTCTTTCCTTACGCCGCCACCTCTTTACATTCTTACTTCCCGTTTTTCGCAATGCACCGCATTCAACGCTCCCCAAAGTGCATCCAGCGCTTCATTCGCTGTCTTTAGAATCTCTTCCTCGTTTCCTTCCGCGTGCTCTTCCAGCCACCCGCGCCAAGCCGCTCGATGCGCCTTGTCCGCTTCTTCGTGTATCTCGAAGTACGCCAAGCCTTCCGGCTGCGTCACGCCGTAAAACTTTTTCAACCCATCCACCTTTGTCGTGGCGACCTCCGGCACCTGCGATTCGTAAGCGTAGAGTGCCGCCACCGCCTCAGCCACCGGCCGGTCCCCGCAAATCTCGCGGAACTTCTGCACCACCGCCTGTGTCCCCGGCAGGGCAGGGCAGCACGTGATGTCGTCTTCGCCCACGCCCACTGCCGCCGCAAAATCACGCCACAGCTTCGGATGTGGCCCCGCCGGATTCTCTTCTTCCGCGAGGTTCTCCCGGATCAATCCCTGCAGCGGACCTTCCGTCCGTGCCGCCAGCACCCGCAAGTGCTTCGGGAACGCCTCGACGTGCCGGTAATACTGTGCCGCATAGAGCTGCAGCGTCTCGCGGCTCAGCTTCCCCGCCTGCCAATCCTGGTAAAACGGATGCTTCAGCAAATTCTTCTCCGCAATCGCCGCATCCAGCTTCCTCACCAATTCCGTGTTGCCCATGGTCGTTCTCCTCCGCAGGCTTCTCCCTGTCAATTGCCCGCGCCCCACTCCACTCATAAACGTGCCGCGCATTGTACCAAACTTTGGAGGAAATTGATCGGTAAGGACGGTCAGAGGCAGTTGGTCAGTTATTCTAAATGAAGTCATCTCCCTGAGTAGGGCTAGTAGGCTTCTGTCTTAGAAATCGCGAGATAAACAAGTTTGCCCCCATCGAACCTCCCTTCGACATGAACGCCAAGCGTATAGAACTCATAGTTTCGGTGAAGCTCTTCTTCGCTAAGTTGAGGATTCCGTTGCTTTAGGTTCTCGAAGTCTGCTGCTGCCGTTTTCTTTTCTATGGCAAAGGAGTAAATTACCCTGCTGCCGGTTATTACACTCGGTTTTCCCAAAATAGCTCTAACTTCCGCGGTTGTTTGACCAAGGTGCAGGCCTGACGCCGTCGAAAGACTTGTGGTGACGAGATTCGATTCGGTGCACAGTTCGCTGCCCTTCCAATCTGGACCAATATTGAACAGATAGAATGCGTCGTTGACCTCGCCCTTCTCGAAGATGAGGTAGGTTTTTGATCGCTTTCCCGGTGATGTGTAGCAGATTTGCGAACGTCCCGTCGATGCGTCACCACGCTCGACGACAGTGGTTTTCCCTAATTTAGCTGTAGCTTTACCGAATGTTTCGTCATCGAGATTGAGTCCGAGAATATGGAAATTTGATGCTGACGGCTCGCGTTTCTGGCTGATTGCCTCATCCTCACCTTCAGGACTGCGTGTATAGGACCACCAATCCGAATTGTCACTTGTATAGCCGGGCGGGCCGACCTGAGCGATCGATGAAACAAGCGGGAGACAACTAACTATAAAAGCGCAGAACGCAGCTGCGAAATTCATGGACCGGCAGACTCGACGAGCAAGGCTTGTACGCGTTTTGTGCATAGTAAAGGTGAGCATAAGCGGCGGCGGTTTTCGCGTCCAGCGGGTGGGGATTGCATTCCGCTTGCGAGTCAATGACTGATTAAGGCTGCCAACCGGAACTGCCTCTGCCCACTCATGAGCCGGCGCCGTGCACTCGCTCAATATCCGCACCAACGCCTTGCAGCTTCTCCACGATTCCCTCATACCCCCGATCAATGTGATACACGCGCTCAATCAGCGTCTCCCCGTTCGCCACCAGGCCCGCCAGCACCAGCCCCGCGCTCGCCCGCAAATCCGACGCTTGCACGACGCTTCCGGAGAGCGCCGCCGGCCCGCGCACTGTCGCGGTATGTCCTTCAATCGAAATGTTCGCGCCCATGCGCATCATTTCGCTGGCGTGCAAGAAGCGGTTCTCAAAGATTCTTTCGCTGATCACCGATGTGCCTTCCGCCTGCGTCGCCAGCGCCATGTACTGCGCCTGCATGTCCGTCGCGAATCCCGGATACTCCTCCGTCGTCACGTCAGCACCCACCAGCTTCTTCGCGCCCCGCACGCGCACCGTCGTTTTGTCCGCAATGTCCACGCGCACTCCCGCCTGTTCCAATTTCGCAATCACCGCGCCCAAATGTTCCGGCGCGCAATCTGTAATCGTCAGGTCTCCCCCTGTAATCGCCCCCGCCACCAGAAACGTTCCCGCCTCGATCCGGTCCGGTATCACGGTATGCTCCGTCCCGTGCAGTTCGCCCACGCCGCGAATCCTCAGCGTCGATGTTCCATCGCCGCAAATCTGCGCCCCCATCTTCCGCAGCATCACTATTAAATCCGTCACTTCCGGCTCGCGCGCCGCATTTTCCAGCACTGTCTCCCCGTCCGCCAGCACCGCTGCCATCAGAATATTTTCCGTCCCCGTCACCGTAATTCTTTCAAACACTATGTGCGCGCCCTTCAACCTCTTTTTTCCATTCATTGGCGCTTGCGCCTCGATGTATCCGTGCGAGGTCCCAATCTCCGCGCCCATTTGCTCCAGCGCCTTCAAGTGCAAATCCACCGGCCGCGCGCCGATCGCGCATCCTCCCGGCAACGAAACGCGCGCCACTCCCACGCGCGCCATCAACGGACCCAGCGTCAGCACCGACGCTCGCATCGTTTTCACCAATTCATACGGCGCTTCCGCATGATTCAGCTTCGGCGTCTCAATCACATAGTCGCTTGCCGGCATCTCCGTGATGGAAACCTGCGCGTCCATGAACGCCAGCAGCTTGCTCATCGTAATCAGGTCGCGCACTTTAGGGATGTTGTGCAGCGTAACTTTTTCCGCCGTCAACAAAGCCGCCGCCATCACCGGAAGCGCCGAATTCTTCGCCCCGCTGATCGCCACTGTCCCCCGCAGCGCCTTCCCGCCCTTGATCCGAAACTTATCCATCCCGCCTCGCGACTTTTCTTTGTAGCGGCGACTTTATGTCGCCATCTTTCTCTTGCAATTCTTCTCTGTGGTCCTCTGTGCTTTCTGCCCCCTCTGTGTTAATTCTTGTTTTTTCTTGCCACTTCTCCTTATTCCAGCAGCGCCTTTCGCAAATCTCCCCCCGCCTCCGCAATCAACTTCTTTGCCTCGGGCGCCCCCACTCCCCGCTTCAACATCACCAGCGCCACTCGCATATTGTGTCCCGCCGCCCGCAGAGCGTGTTCCGCCGCAGACACTTTCTTCCCGCTCGCTTCCGCCAAAATCCGCAGCGCCCGCTCCGCAACCTTTTCATTGGTAATCACCACATCGATCATCAAGTTCTCATAGACATGTCCCAGCCGCGCCATCACTGCCGTACTAAGCATGTTCAAGACCATTTTTTGCGACGTCCCCGCTTTCAATCGCGTCGACCCCGTCAGCACTTCCGGCCCCACTTCCGGCGCAATCACGATTTTCGCCAGCCGCCCCACCGGCATGCGCAGGTTGGAGGTCACCGCAACCGTCGTCGCGCCGCGCTTCCGTGCATACTTCAGCGCGCCCAGCACGTACGGCGTCGTTCCGCTCGCCGCGATTCCCACCACCACGTCGTTCCGCGTCAATCTCTTTGCCCGCAAATCCCGCTCCCCGTTCCGCGTGGAATCCTCCGCTCCTTCCACCGCATTGGTGATCGCCCGCCTTCCTCCCGCAATCAACGCCTGCACCAGCTTCGGCGAAGTCCCGAACGTTGGCGGACATTCGGCCGCATCCAGCACCCCCATCCGCCCGCTCGATCCCGCCCCCACATAAAACAGCCGGCCGCCCTTTCGAATCCCGCCTACAATCGCCTCCACCGCCCGCGCAATCGCCGGCAGCTCTCGACCCACAGCGATCGCCACCTTGCGGTCCTCGCGATTCATCAACCGGACAATCTCCATCGCCGTCATACGGTCCAGATTCCGCGACGCCGCATTCCTCTGTTCCGTAAGCCGATGATCGATGAAGCGGATTTCTTCGGACTGGTGTTTCTTGATCTGGCGCTTCGCGCGCTTGGGTTTCTTAGGCTGGAAAGTCATTCCCGCATTATACAGGTCGCTGAAAAATCCCTCGGCATAGCCATTCCTGGCTGTGCAGTTCTAAGCAAAGCAACTCTAGGCGAACCGGTGAGTACTCTTCATCAAAAATCAGCTATGGTAGACAATTAGAATCATCTCCCAGCGATTGCTTGCTTTTCTCGGAGTCTTGCTTTTTTCTTCAGGAGGCCGGGGCTTCAGCCCCGGCGTAGAGCAGTTGCATAAAAGGGGCTTTAGCCCCTGAAGCTGGCTGAGGATTGGAACTCATGTCCCTGGACATTCTCAAACAACTCTTCGAGCAGCACTTCCACGCGCCGCCAGAGAGCATTCTGCCGTTGCAGGGCGAACTCGGCGGCTCCGGCCGCAAGATTATCCGGCTCGCCAACAAAAAAAACCGCGCCGTCGGCATTCTCTACGGCGTCCGCGAAGAAAATGCCGCTTTCCTCGAATTCTCCAAACATTTTCGCCGCCATGGCCTTCCCGTTCCGGAAATTTACGCCGAAGATCTCGACCACGGCGCGTATCTCGAAGAAGACCTCGGCGATACTACGCTCTTCGAATTCCTCTCCAAGAACCGCACTGGCGAAAACATCGCTCCCCAAGTCGTCGAAGCCTATCGCAAAGTTGTCGCCGTCTTGCCGCGCTTCCAGGTCGAAGCGGCTTGCGACCTAAATTACAAAGTCTGCTATCCCAATCCTTGTTTCAACCGCCAATCCATCGCCTGGGACCTGAACTATTTCAAATACTATTTTCTCCGCCTCGCCGGCATTCCCTTCAATGAACAAGCCCTCGAAGACGATTTCGGCCGCCTCACCGAATTCCTTCTCAGTGCTCCGCGCGATTATTTCCTCTATCGCGACTTCCAATCCCGCAACGTCCTCCTGCGTAACGGCGATCCCTTTTTCGTTGATTATCAAGGCGGCCGCAAAGGCGCCCTTCAATATGACATCGCTTCGCTCCTGTACGACGCCAAGGCTGATTTACCGCCCGATCTTCGCCAGCAACTCCTCGATCATTATCTCGACCGGCTCTCCAGCTTCATCCAGCTCGATCGCGAAGGTTTCCTCCGCTGCTACTACGCCTTTGTTTATATTCGCATCATGCAAGCCCTGGGCGCTTACGGTTTCCGAGGCTTCTTCGAACGCAGGGCCCACTTCTTGCAAAGCGTCCCCTACGCGCTAAAAAATCTTCGCTGGCTGCTCCACAATGTGAGGCTCCCCGTTCCCCTGCCGGCGTTGATGGACGCCTTCAAAGGCATGCTGGCCTCGGAGAAATTGCAGGGCCTCGCCTCCGAAGCGGACAATCTCGTCGTGCGCATTTTCAGTTTTTCATTTCACCACGGCTTGCCCAAGGACGAGAGCGGCAACGGCGGCGGCTTCGTATTCGATGGCCGCAGCCTCCCCAATCCCGGCCGCGAAGAGCGCTTCAAGGCGCTCACCGGCAAGGACGCTCCGGTGATCGACTATCTCAATCAGCAGGAGAGCGTGCATCAATTCCTCGCGGGCGTCCTGTCGCTGGTGGATTCCAGCATCAGCAACTACCAGCAGCGTGGCTTCAAGAATCTGATGGTTTCGTTCGGCTGCACTGGCGGTCAGCATCGCTCCGTCTTCCTCGCCGAGCAGTTGGCGAAACGTCTGCGCGCCAGGAACGGCCTGGAAATCTCCGTCCGCCACCTCGAACTGGAAAAACTCGGCAAGCGAAAATCGCTCCAATGAAAGCCATGATCCTCGCCGCCGGCCTCGGCACGCGCCTCCGTCCGCTCACCGACAATCGCCCCAAGGCCCTCGTCGAACTCTCCGGCCGCACTCTCCTCGAAATCGCTCTCTCCCGCCTGCGCGCCTTCTCCGTCACCGAAGTCATCGTCAACGTCCATCACTTCGCCGACATGGTCATCGAGTACCTGAAGTCCAACAACAACTTCGGCATGCGCATCGAAATTTCCCGCGAAGACGTTTTACTGGACACCGGCGGCGGCCTGAAAAAAGCCGCCTGGTTTTTCCTCGAAGATTCCGCCTCCCGCCACTCCAAAAGTGGCGACTCCAATCAAATGGACGAGCCCTTTGTCCTCCACAACGTCGACGTCATCAGCACCATCGATCTCCGCCGCATGCTGCAATTTCAAAAGGAAAACCACGCCCTCGCCACGCTTGCCGTCCAAGCCCGCGAAACTTCTCGCCCCCTCCTCTTCGACGACTATCTCCAACTCCGCGGCAGGATGGTCGGCCCCGATGGCAAACCGGAACTTGTTTCCCATGCTGTAGCTCAGGCCTTCAGGCCTGAGGAATCTGCTCCACCCCCGTTTCAAGCCCTCGCTTTCTCCGGCATCCACGTCATCTCCCCGCGCCTCCTCCCCATGCTCACCGAAGAAGGCGTCTTCTCTATCATCCCGTCCTACCTCCGCCTCTCCGCCCAAGGCGAAAAAATCCTCGCCTTCCGCGCCGACCAATACTATTGGCGCGACCTCGGCCGCCCCGCCGACCTCGCCCAAGCCGCGCTCGACTTGAAACAAAACGCTCTTCAGGGGTCGGAGCTTTAGCTTCGACATAACACCGCAACCTCAAAGCTGTCATTCCGAGCGGAGCAGGCCGACGCTTTTCTTCCCGCTTCGCTCCTGCGAAGCGGTCGGCCTGCGCAGCGAGGAATCTCTCTTCGGGTTTATCCGAGGTCGGCTCGCTAATGGTGAGGAAGAAACAACGACTGTTAGAAAGCTATCTGCCTACTTAGAACCTTCCAGCCTCTCCGCCATCTCCAGCATCTTCGTTACGCTGTTCCAGTTTCTTCCTGTTCCCTGTGTCTTCAGCATCTTGCCCAGCCCTGCCCACGGCAGTTTCGAGCGTCCCGCGCCATTGGGGAAATAGATGTATATCTCTCGCCCCTCGACCCGCAACTCCTCCGGATCGCACTTTATCTGACGAACCCTCTCCCGGCCTTCCTCCCCTGGATCGCTCGCCAGGAAACTCACCAGCAATTTGCCCGGCTCAATCCCTCGCCGCTTGGCGAACGGGTTTCTCGCAACCACGTCTCTCATCTCCGCGGCCGTGCGCAAAATCACGTCGGGGCGAAACCCAAACTTTCGTGCAATCCCGTCCTCGATTCGCTTGGCAAGCCGCGCGATGTCCCGCTCGTCAGTCTTGAAAATCACGTTCCCGCTCTGCACGTAAGTCTGCGCATCCCGCAATTTCAGCGATTCATAGAGCGCCCGCAGCGCGTCCATCTTGATCTTGTTGTGGCCGCCAACGTTGACGCCACGCAGCATGGAAATAATCACCGTCATATCGCGCCCCCGTATATCCGCCGCCGATAACCCATTGCGCAGTTTGTCTGGAACCCCTAGCATATAAACCCACGCGGAGTTCACAACATGAAAAATCTCAAAACTGTTGTAATGACGGCAGCGTTTATCGCGATTTGCTCGTTAGCGAATCCAGTCTGGGCGCAATCACCCCGCTGGCCCGAACAAAAAGCCAACGCCTGGTACGCCCAGCAGCCCTGGCTGGTCGGCAGCAATTACACTCCCAAATCGGCCATCAACCAGTTGGAAATGTGGCAAGAGGCCACCTTCAATCCTGACGAGATCGACAAGGAATTATCCTGGGCCGAATCCCTCGGCATGAACACCATGCGCGTCTTCTTGCACGATCTGCTTTGGCAGCAGGATGCCTCCGGCTTCCAGAAACGCCTCGACCGCTTTCTGACCATCGCCTCGCGCCATCACATTCGTCCCATGTTTGTCCTCTTCGACTCCTGCTGGGATCCTTTGCCTCATCTCGGCCCCCAGCATCCGCCGATTCCCGGCGTTCACAACTCCGGCTGGGTGCAGAGTCCTGGCGCGGTGGCGCTAGCCGACCCCACGCAATATCCGCGTCTGAAGGCCTACGTCCAAGGTGTCGTCGGAGCCTTCGCCAAGGACGACCGCATCCTTGCCTGGGACGTTTGGAACGAGCCCGGCGCCGACAACGCCGGAAGCTACGCAAAGCAGGAGCTGAAAGACAAGACCGCCCGCGTAATCCCTCTCTTGCCGCAGGTTTTCGCGTGGGCGCGCGAAGCCAATCCCACTCAGCCTCTCACCAGCGGCGTCTGTTGCGTCGACACTTCGCCCGACGGCGCCAACCTCCCTGAAATCCAGCAGATTCAGCTTCGCGAATCCGACGTCGTCACCTTTCACAACTACAGTTGGCCGGAATATTTCAAGCAGGAGATAGCCTGGCTAAAGAAGTCCAACCGTCCGGTGATCTGCACCGAATACATGGCGCGTTCCGTCGGCAGCACGTTTGACACGATACTCCCCATCGCCAAGCAGGAGCACGTCGGCGCTATCAACTGGGGATTCGTCGCTGGCAAGACGCAGACCAATTTGCCGTGGGAATCCTGGGAGCATCCTTACATTCACAGCCAGCCCTCCGTGTGGTTTCACGAAGTCCTGCGCCCCGACGGCACTCCCTACCGCCAGGCCGAAGCGGATTTGATCCGCCGCCTTACCGGCAAACAGTAGGACAGGCATTCTTGCCTGTCGCTCTTAGCGAGTCATTGAGCTGTTATGTAGGACAGGCATTCTTGCCTGTCGCTCTTAGCGAGTGACTCAGGTGCTATGTATGACAGGCATTCTTGCCTGTCGCTCTTAGCGAGTCATTGAGCTGTTATGTAGGACAGGCATTCTTGCCTGTCGCTCTTAGCGAGTGACTCAGGTGCTATGTATGACAGGCATTCTTGCCTGTCTCTCTCGTGGCGAGTGACGCAGCCGAATCATTTCATTCTCAGAACTCCATTAGAAAACAAGCACCAGGAGGCAAATCATGCTGGCATCAGGAAAAATGGTCGGCTTCATCCCCACCAAGGACTACGACAAAGCCCGCGCCTTTTACGAAGGCAAGCTCGGATTCGAGTTCGTCAGCCTCGACAAATTTGCCCTGGTCATGAACGTCGGCGGCCACATGATTCGCATCGTCAAGATCCCGAATTTCACTCCGCTGCAAGGCACCATCCTCGGCTGGCAAGTCGAAAACATCGAATCCGTTGCCGTCTGGCTCCGCGACCGCGGCGTCCCTCCGGAAAAGTATCCATTTGCCCAGGACCAAAACCTCGGCATCTGGACCACCCCCGACGGCAGCAAAGTAGCCTGGTTCAAGGATCCTGACGGCAACATCCTCTCCATCAGCCAGCACGTCTCCTGACAACTCGCCCTACCAAGCAAGTTCCAGTAGGACAGGCATTCTTGCCTGTCGTCTTGGGGTGTTGGGGAGGGCACGACTTTAGTCGTGCCAAATGGTACGGGGAAATTTGGGGCTTCGGCCCTGAAGTCAGGCCCCCTTGAGGACGTGCTCTGGGGCGTAAACAGCGTGCTGCTGTACTACATAAATCAAAGAGGGACACGCACGGCAGAGTTCATGGAGCTGTCAGCGATTGGAAAAGTGGCTCGCGTGGGCGCCTCCTGCTTGGCTCCATGCCAAACGGTTCAAGCAGGATCCGCGCGAGCATACATCTGCCCAAGTACGGAGGCGCCTGCCTCATGTCATCACTCTGAAAACTGCGGGTTGCGGCACTCCGGCTCAAAGACCGCCCCACCCGCTCCTCTCGGAGACCAAACGGGACAAAAATAGACTTGACATAGACAGGGGAGACGCAATAGGCTGGCAGTAGTAGTTAGGATGATGTGTTAGTTTGGAGGAGGCATTATGTCAGTCGAGCAAGCAAGTCGTGAGCTTTTGTCGCCCGAAGAGGAGAGCGCCCTCCTGCCGCTCAGAGCGAAATGGGAGAAGGAACTCGCATCCCTAGAGCATCAGCTGACAGCCTTGACAAATCGGAAGTCGGAGCTCACTAGGATGCTGGCCTCGCTGAACGGAATCATTCCGCCCAAAGACGATGGCCAAGGTACCGTAGCGGGAGCGCCCCTTCCCCAGAGGCCTGCATCTAGAACCGCGCCTGCGGTTAACCCGATCCCGGAGCAGCACCAGGCAGGGAGGGGGAGGAAAAAATTCACAGCGGTCGGCGCGTACTGGCTGCCCACGCTGCAGGCGCTCGTGGACCTCGGCGGCAAGGCCCGTAGGGACGACGTCGTGGAGCTTGTTGGCAAGAAGATGCAAGGCGTACTCACGCCGGACGACCACAAGATGCTCCCCAGCGGGGTCGAAGTCCGCTGGAAGAACCGAGTCGCGTGGCAGCGCGAGAACATGAAGCGTTTGGGCCTGCTGCGGGGCGACTCCCCTCAGGGCATTTGGGAAATCACGGAGTCTGGCCGACAATGGCTGGCGGACGTGTCGAGCCGACGCTTCTTCTACACGCTCGCGGCGCTCAGAATTGGGAACCTTTCGGGCGACCAGCCGCACCCTGTCACGATGGGCGGCTACCGGAATTTCGTGCGCCAATATGCGCAAGAGTTCGGCGACCCCACTCTCGGGGAGGCGGACAACCACCTTCTAACCGACCCAATGGTCCTGCTGTGGAATCAGGGCTGTATGGAACTCAAGAAGTACGATCTCGCCAGGAATCTGTGGTGGGACTTCGCCGATCTCCAGGATGTCAGGCTGCTCGTTGGCAGCGGCGACTGGACTATTAAGCTGACTCCCGAAGGCCGTGCCCTGCTAGCAAAATTGGAGGACCAGGACAAGCTAATGAACAAAAAGAACGCCATCGGGTTTCACATGTAGGGGAAATCGGGGACAGACGGGAGATTTTCTGAGATTTGACAGACATCATTCGGTCGGCTCGTAATGACTGGAAGGTTCAGAGAAAGCGCAGCCTCGCGTCTGTCCTCCTTTTGCAAGGTGTATACCGCATGAAAGCAAAAAAGATCTTCATTGCCGTAATAGGGGACCAGAATTCCGGGAAGAGCACAATCATCCGAGCCTTGACGGGATGCAAGAGTGGAATTTCTCGAAACCGCGTAGAGAATCGTATCACCGGGAAATGGATTCAAGTAATTGCGTCTTCTCCCCAAGAAAAGCGTATATCCCACAGTGACCTCAAAAGAAAAATGAACGAAGCGGCGACCGACCCGCAGTCTTTGGGATTAGTGATCGCTCTACAACCAACCTATCCGACAAAGCGCTTGTCAATCGTAGACGTTTTTGAGATGGCTGAAGAGTTTTCCATGAGACGCCACGTCTTTGTCATTTCACGCCCTTACAGTAACAAAGCGGATAGAACCGAAGTCGCAGAGATTGAGAAACGCCTCAGCAGATTCCATATCGAAAACCCAATACAGCCGGTAGATGCTAGGCGTTTTGCTCACGTGAACGCGTCGGCGATTAGGGATATTGTCGGCTGGTTCTAAGTGCGGGTGCCCACCATCGGTTTTGTGAGGGTGGGATTCTCCGTCCAAAGGCCGTGCCGCGTCTCTCTAGGAAGTGGGAGCTTCAGCACGCACGGTCAACGCATCGGAGCGAGAACGGCAACGTCGAACTTCGAATAGTACTTCTTCACGTCGGTGGCCCCATACTTGGCGCGGAATTTCTCGACCACCGACGACACCTGTGTGGCGTCAGTGACGAGACTAGCTTTGACCTCAGCCTCGGCGCCCCGCGCATCGATCCGCATCATCGGGTTGTTGAGCACGTTCTTGTACCACTGTGTATCCGACCCCTGCACCGGCAGGAGGTAAAGCTTGTCGCCCTCCAATACGAACCAAACCGGGATGGAGATGCTGCGTCCAGACTCTCTGCCGGTCACAGTAATGTTAATTTCGCGATATCGGGAAAGGCGGTCTCTTAGAGCTTCGTTCCGCGCTGGCATGTGCCCTCCTGCGCCGGTACCGCACCCTATGTGTTTCAGGCGCGCCTTTTGTGCGCTTTTTGCATCCCGGTCGTTTCTACCGGGGCGCTCCGGATGGATTTGCGGAGGTGCGGATTTTAATTCTACGAGCCGCGCAAGTCTACCCGGGATCAGCCG
>MNDE01000051.1 GCA_001914785.1 Acidobacteria bacterium 13_2_20CM_57_17
TTGGCCAGCGATTCGAGCTTGATCTTCTGGTCCTGTGCGTCGCCGCTTTTTATTTGCAGTGCGGTTTGCACGGGTTGATAACCTTCCTTTTGCACTTCCAGGCTGTAGCGCGCCGGAGACAAATTGTTGAAACTGCAGGGCGTCTCGCACTTGCTCAGGATGTTGCCCGCAGGACCGCGCAGAACCGCGGTTGCGCCGATAACATCGGTGACCACGTGAATCGCGCCGCGTCCCGCTGTTGGGACCGGGTGCGCGCCTTCGTCGGAGTTGCCGCCGGCGGCGACCGGCGTGTCGTCGTATTCCAGGTGATCGATCACGCGCACGCCCGAAGGGGCGTTCCGCAATAATTTTAAGAGTCCAGCGTGTTCGGCTGGCCGGAGCTTTCCGGCAAGTGTCAACGTGTTGCCGGCCGCCTGAACTTTCACGCGCCCGGTTAATCCTCTTTCGGAAATGGCCTCTTCGATCCGCCCTTTGTACTCTGCCGCTTTGGGGCTAATCGAATTTCCTGGATTCTTGGCCACCGACTTTTGCGGGACCACTTCCGCGGGCTTCTCCTCTGAGGCCGCATCCGCGTCGTTTGGCCGCGCAGAAGCCTCAGTTGCGTCGGCCCCCGCAGTGTTGCCCGGAGTCGTTTCTGCCGGAGTAGTGCCAGGCAAGCTGGCGTCTTTCTTTTGCGCATCATGGAGTTCGCGTGCGGCTTCGAAAACCGGCCTAATTTTGTTTGCCCCATAAACAATCACGCCCAGAAGCAGCATCGCTGCGAGAATTGTCCCCAGAACATTTTTCTTTTTCGGAGGTTCCGGTGTGGATGCAGGCGTGATGGCTCCTGTTCGCCGCACGATCGGAGTCTGGCCAGGCCCAGACGCTCGCGCGTTCAGGGAGCGTGCCGTGGTGATGACGGTTTGATCTTCGTTGGCGTAGCCACGGCCCGCCGTATTTCCAGAAATCACAGTCGCCGCAGGCGACCCTCCGCCCATCACCATCGTTGATTGCGGGTTCCCGCCGGCCGCCGAAATGGACCGGTAATTCTTGAGATCTTCCAGCATTTCTCGGCAATTCTGGTATCGCTGGTCGGGCTCTTTCTCTAGAGCCCTCATGACCACTGCGCTGATCCCTGGATGAATCGTCGGGTTAATCTGCCGCGGCGGCACGGGATCTTCGTTGACGATCTTGTAAATCACCGTGGTGATGTTCTGACCTGGAAAAGGTTTTTCGTTGGTCACCATCTCGTAGAGCATGACGCCCAGCGAAAAGATGTCGCTGCGTCCGTCGACGGCACGGCCCTTCACCTGTTCCGGCGACATATAACTCGGAGTGCCCATGACGTGCGCGGTTTGCTGCACCGTGCCGAACTGCAAAATTTTTGCCGTGCCGAAGTCCGTGACCTTGACGGTATCGTCGGCGGTGAGCATCAGGTTCGCGGGCTTGATGTCGCGGTGAATTACGTTGCGTTCATGCGCGAATTGCAGCGCGCTGCAAGTCTGCTCCATGATGCGCAGCGTGCGCGGCAGCGGAAACGCGTGGCCGTCGTCGAGCAGCGCCTGCAAGCTCTTGCCTTCTACCAGTTCCATGGTGATGTAGTAGAGGCCGTCTTCTTCGCCGGCGTCGAAGACCACTACGATGTTTGGATGCGTCAGCAAACCAGCGGCGCGCGCCTCGGTTTGGAATCTCGTCAGAAGTTCTGGGCGCGAAAGGCCTGTGCCTTCTTCACTTAGCCGGATGGTCTTGACCGCTACAGTGCGCCCGATCACCGGATCCACGGCTTTGTACACCACACCCATGGCGCCGCGGCCCAGTTCACCGACGATTTCGTATCTTCCGGCTTTTGTTACAGTTGGCATCGTTCAATCGCTGTGTCGCCCGGCAAAGACGGCTCTGGCGACACAATCCCCAATCGAGCGCATCGGGTTTCGGCTCTGGAAGGCAGGGAACCTAACAAGCCCCAGAACTTCTATCGTCCATTTTCTGGTCTTGACCAGCGGAATGCTCCGCCGACACCCGGGACACCCTATCCTGCACAGTACCCACCGGATTTTCTTTTGGTCAACGCTACTGGGGTACCAGTGTTTCGCACTCGATACGGTCGGAGCGTCCTCCCGAGTGGCCTTTCCGTTGGCCTCTCTGGCAGCGGCTCCGTCTTCGCGCTCCCACTGACGAACTAGGGGTTGCGCATCGTTTCCCGGGGCGACATGGTGCGTTCCGGCATCGGCACATTCGTTTCGCGGACAGGACGATCGACTTCGCCGGGCCGTGCGGGTGCTTCGAGTCCATCGGTAAGTAAGTACCCTTGTAGTGCGATGCCGTTGGTCCAAACGCTCTCGAGCGCGGAGATGTACTCGATCTGCAATTCGTAGAGCTTCCGCTGTGCGTCCAACACGCGGGGATACGACGCCAGCATCTGGCCATACTTCTCCACCATTAGTCCGTAAGTCTTTTTCGCTCGGGGAAGCATCTCATCACGGTACCCCACGGACATTAGACGCGCGTTGGCGTACTGATCGACGGCAGAAGCGGCGCGTTCGCGCAGAGTCAGCGCAATGCGCGTTTTCTCCTGCCCGGCGCGCTCGATATCCGCTCGCGCAGCCGTCACATTTCCCTGGTTTCGATTGAAGAGTGGAATCTCCACGGCCACTTCCGCGATCCCTTCCCATCCTTTTGCGAACGGAACGCTCCCGAGCAAATCGTGGTTGTATTCCATTCCGCCCCGAACTTGAACATCGGGAATCGCCCCACGCCTGGCGCGGCTGAAAACGTTTTGTGCGCGGGCTTCCGTTATATCGGCGATTCGAACGGCGGGACTCTCTTTCGCGATTGCCTCCACGGCCTCTTCTTCGTTTACTTCCGGCCAGCCTTTTTCCAGATCACCCGCCACCGTCGCGAGTGACAAATCGGGTTGCCCAATCACCGCCGCCAAAGAACGCCATTCTTCACGCAGCGTGTTTTCCTGCATTCGCGCGCCTATGCGCATTCTCTGCGCTTCCACTTCAGCTTCGAGCACTTCGGTTTCGTCGGCCTGCCCAGTGTTCATCAAACGCCGTTGCGTCTCCGTGCTGTCTTGCGCGATCGCAGCCATGTCTCGTCGGGCGTCGAGCAATTCCTGCGCCGCCAGCACGCGCAGAAACGCCATCTTCACGGCGCTTTGCACCCGCATTTTCTGCTCTTCAGCTTCTATCTCCGCGAGCTTTACATCCTTTGCGAAAACTTCGCGGCTCAACGCGAGTTTCCTACCCGTGACCACTGCCTGCTGAACAAAAAATCCCTGTTTTCCGCCGCCGACCGATCCTCCACGGATTTCATCGCCTGCGTAGGCCACCGTCGGATTTGGATACAGCCCCGCTTGTTGCTGCCGCGCCTTGGCGGCCCGAATCTCCGCCTCCGCTTGCCGCAACGTGGGATTCGACTCGCCGGCGATCTTTTCCGCTTGCTCCAGCGTGAACAGCGTACCTTTCGCATTTTCCTGCGCTCTCCCCATCCGTGGATATTCCGGCCTTACCGCGGCCATTTGCATCGGATGGTGCTGCTCCTGTGCAGGCATCTTCATTTCCTGCGCCCGCCCGCCGCCAGCCATCGCCAGCAAGCCCGCAATAACAATCACTCCGCACTCCATCGACGGCCGCATGGTCTCTCCTCTTCTTCTCCGTGAACTCTGTATTCTCTGCGTTGAAACTTTTTTCAACTTTTCACGACTCATGGTGATGCTCCGTTGCCGCGCCGGGTGCCTTCTTTCGCGCGAGGATGGCGTCATATTCTTTCTCCGGCAGCACGCGTACCATGGTCATCATTCCCATCATTCCCGCGCTCCAATTTTTCGGCAGGCCGTAGGTTTCCGGCTTTTCTACGACTTCGTCCATGCCCATTTCCATGAAAGCATCCTGCGGAAATCCCAGCACGCTCTCCGCGTTCTGCGCGATCGGCGCGTGGTGCACGTGCTCGAAAGGAACGCTTTTCGCGAGCGATTCCATCTGGCTCATCGCTTTCATGTCCGTCTGGTCGGCGGTCTCGATCTGCCGGTCACGCAACAAATCCATCATGCTGTTCATCATGTGGTGCGGCAGGTGGCAGTGGATCATCCACGCGCCGGGATATTTCGCCTCGAACTCCATGACGCGCGCCTGCGCCACTCCCACCAGCACGGTGTTCATCGGAACCCACGTCGATTCCGGCGCGCGCCCGCCTTCTGTGCCGGTGACCACGAACTGGTGCCCGTGCAGGTGGATGGGGTGATGATCCATTCCAAGATTGACGATGCGCAGCCGCACCCGGCTTCCCAGCCGCGCGAGCAACGGCGTCGTCATCGGCGCGGAAACTCCGTTGAACGTCAGCCAGTTGAACTCCATCGCTGCCGTGTTCGGAACGGTAT
Organism: Acidobacteria bacterium 13_2_20CM_57_17; assembly: GCA_001914785.1. GTDB lineage: Bacteria > Acidobacteriota > Terriglobia > Acidiferrales > UBA7541 > Acidiferrum. Next base: position 4,361 of record MNDE01000051.1, read on the forward strand.
TGCTCGGCAGCACCGCCCATTCCTGCAAGATCAGTCCGTAGTCATGATCCGTGCGTGGCTTGTAATCTTTTTGCGGATGCGCCACGAAAAATCCGATTTGCCCCATCATTTCCTGCATGGCGCTATGCGCGTGGTAGAAAAACGTCCCTTCCTGGTGCACGGTGAATTCGTAAACGTACTTCTCGCCGGGAGCGACCGGCTTCTGGCTGATGTACGGTACGCCGTCCTGTTCGATGGGGATTTCCAGGCCATGCCAGTGCGGGGAAGTGGACTCCGGCAATCGGTTCTCGAAGATCACGCGCACGCGATCGCCCTGCTGCACCTGAATGGTCGGCCCGGGGCAGCTTCCGTTGTAGCCCCACGCATCGATGGTTTTGAACGGTGCGATTCTCTTCTTCACCGGCTCGGCTATGAGGTGGAAAACTTTTACTTCGCCATCCATCTTGTGCGGCAAATCCGTCAAATCCGGCGTCACCATGGGCAGCGGCGCGCCCGTAGCCGGTGTGTCCAGGTGATTTGCCTCACGCGGACGCATCCGCATGGGTTTTTCGGCCTGAGCTTCCAGACTCTTGCTCATTCCCAACAGCCCCGCGCCGAATATCGCTGCATCTTGAAAAAATCTTCTTCGTGTCCCGCTCATTTTTCCTCCTGAACTTCCTGTTGCTGCAAGTCGCGTCCCTCGCGAATGAAAATGGGAAATATTCGGCGTTGCACGCCGCTGAAACCGTTTCTTTTGCGCACGCAGGCCGACCTCCCGCTCATCGCGAGATTGGCCGCTTTTAGTTTTTCAGGAGGGGCAACTCAGATTCGAAAGACAGTGGAAACTACAGGCGTAAACCCGCTAGAGAAATCATGCGGCCGGCAAAACCATGAATCGGAAAGCATTGTCGTGGCTGCTGGATTTTCCTGCCCAGTCGCGAAGAATGTTCCATCGGACGCGCTCAAGCGCGATTCGCCGGAGGCGCTGCCAAACGGAGTGGAAGCCGAAACTACCGCGGGCAATTCCGGCAAATTGCAATTTCGAGTCCCGTGTACGAGCAGCGCCTCGTGATGCATGGTGCCAGCTCGATGGCAAATCCCATTTCCTGTCGCAGAAGCATCGGCTCGCCCGCAATTCTGAACCGCGCAAAGCGGCGCACACGCCGGCGCCACTACAAGGGCCCCAATCGCCAGCAGACTCAACGCCCGCAGCGCCCATCTCGCGCTTCGAATTCGCATCACCCTTGGCATCCTGTGATTACGCTACGCCGGCCGTCAGCCTGCGTCAACCTCACCCTTCGGTCGCGCGCAGAAAGCAGACTCTTCAATCGCCGTAGCCGTGTGAGTCCTTATCCACCACGACTTTGCCCGCGAAAGAGCGATACACGTAAGTAAAATATCCCGCCGCCAGAATGATTCCGGTGATCCACCAGGCTAATCCGATCCTCAAGCCGTACTCTCCGGCCTTTGCTGTCGCCACCGTCAGCGAGTAAACCGGATTCCGCGCCGGCAAAACCATCGGATACAGACCAAAAATCACACTGGTCAACATGCCTGCCAGATAAGCACACGAAGCGAAGAACGCTTTGCGCTCATCGTGTTTTCGCAATTCAAAAATAACGCCCGCGATTCCCGCCACCGCAAGCACCGGGAAAACAAATCCCAGTGGCCAGGTTGTGAAGTTTTCTTTCACCTGTGGCTGAATGCGGAACGTTAACGCGGTCACGATCGCCGTGAGCGCCACCACGCCCCACCATGCTCGCCCCGCCACTCTTCCCGCGCGCCTGCTAACTTCCCCGCTGGTCTTCATCTGCACCCACAGCCCGCCGTGCATCATCAGCACAAGCAAAGCCAATACGCCTACAAGAATGGTGTACCAGTCGAGAATCCCCGTTTGGTCGCCTAGACGGAAATTGGTCCACAGCGGCTCGAAAAAATAGCCGCTCGCATCCAGCGGCACGCCGCGCACCACGTTCCCGAGCGCCGCACCAAAAAACACCGCCAGCAACAAGCTCGATGCGCAAAAGAGAAAATCCCACAGCGGATCCCAAACCGCGCTCTTGATGTGATTCCGGAATTCGATGGACGCTCCACGCAAAATCAGAAGCCAAACCACGATCATCAGCGGCAGATAGAATCCGCTGAACGCGCTCGCGTACAGCGCCGGGAACGCAAAATATAAGGTTCCTCCTGCGGCAATCAACCACACTTCGTTTCCGTCCCATACCGGGCCTATGCTTGCCAGAACCTGGCGGCGCTCTTTATCCGTTCTAGCCACCAAGAGATGAATCGCCCCTGCGCCCAGATCGAAGCCATCCAGCAGCACGTAGATCGTGATCATGATGGCCACAAGCCAGAACCAGATCGTTCCCATCGCGCCTTCTTCAGTCCGCCGCCAGCACGGCAGCATCGTCTTTTTGCAGATGCCCGCTGGGTTCCGGCCCGAGTTCGATCTCGCGGTAAATCAGAAATAGCCAGAGAATCCCCAGCACCGTATACATCCCCATAAACCCAATCAGCGTAAACCACGCATTGCCCGCGGCTACTCGCGGAGAAATGCCGCTTGCCGTGCGCATCAATCCGTAAATCAGCCAGGGCTGCCGCCCGAGTTCCGCGGTCATCCATCCCGCGGTGTTGGCAATATAGGGGAGCGGCACGCACATCATCAGCATCCACAGCATCCACCGAGAGTCATACAATCGTCCGCGCCAGTGCAGCAGCGCAGCCAGAACCATCACCGCGATGAAAATCGTTCCCAGCCCCACCATCACGTGATAGCTGTAATAGAGAAGTGGAATCTGGTCCGGCCACTCCGTCTGCGGAAAATCGGCCAAGCCTTTGATGTTCGCGCGCCACTGCCGGTACGTCAGAAAACTCAGCATGTTCGGAACTTCCAGCGGGTTGTCGAGTTTTCTTTTTTCCACGTCCGGCTGCCCGAGGATGGCCAGCGGCGCTCCTTCTTGCGATTCAAAAAGCCCTTCCATCGCCGCCAGCGTCGGTTGCTGGTTGTACGCAACCAATTTTCCTTGCATGTCTCCGGTAGGGACCAGTTGCAGGATTGCCGCAACCACACCTACCAACACTCCTGCCCGCACAAACGTGTGGCCGTAGCTGTCATGCCGCTTCGTCAGCAAATAAAAAGCGCCCACGCCCGCCATGACGAAGCAGCCGGTTTGCACCGCTCCCAGCATGGTGTGCGCGTACTGCCAAAGCGCCCATTTATTCAGTAGCAGGTCCAAAAAGCTGGAGAGCTCGATGGCGCCGTTGGAGCCAATCCGGTAGCCCGTGGGATGCTGCATCCACGCGTCCGTCGTCACAATGAAATAGCCCGAAAGCCACGAGCCCAGAAAAACCAGAAATGCCGCTACCCAGTGTCCGATTCGCCCGAGCCGCTTTTCTCCGAAAAGAAACAATCCCAGGAAACTCGATTCCAGAAAAAACGAAAACACGCCTTCCATCGCCAGCGTTTGCCCGATCACTCCTCCCGCGGCCTTCGAAAACGCCGCCCAGTTCGTCCCGAACTGGAATTCCATCGGAATTCCCGTCACGACGCCGAGCGCAAAATTAATTCCGAAAATCCGCGCCCAGAATCGCGCCGCGCGATTGTAGTGTTCATCCCCGGTGCGCAGTGCTTTCGTCTTCAAGTAGACCAGCAGCAGCGCAAGCCCCATCGTCAATTGCGGAAAAATATAGTGAAAGGTGATAGTCAAGGCGAACTGCAACCGATGTACGTCCACTGCCTGTCCCATTCAGTACCTCGTCGCGAACGCCCCCAGCAATCAGTCTGAACGGCTTCGGCCATCTTGAAAGAGCGAGCCCAATAAAATTGCGGAACCATTCTCGCACTTCCGCGATTCTTTGCGTGTCATTTCGAGTTTTGGTGCTGGAGCATGCCCCTTGCTCAGGGATGCTGAGGGCTGCTGGCCCTTCCAATCATGACTTGGATACAATTCAATCCCACATGACGGACTCATCGGACACAACCGCCCTTCTCTTGGTTCAGACCGTGGCTTCTTTCTCGCGCGCGGAGCTGCGCTGGGAGCTCGCGACCATTGCGGCCGCGGTCGCGCTTCTCTCTATCGCTCTTGCTGCAATCGCTCTTTTCTGTTTTCGGCGCGGGACGCGCGACCTGACGCTGCTTTACTTCGGCTTGTTCTGCATTCTATACGCCGTCAGGTTGTTGGCTCTTCTCTCCTCCTTCCGCTCTCTCTTCAATGAGTCGCAAATGTTCTGGAATTACGTCAATTGGGTCATCACGTGCACCATCATTCTTCCCTTCGGCCTCTTCTTTTACCAAATCGCCGACGAACACCTCAGAAATTTCCTCCGCTGGCTGCTGGCCGCACAAATGGTCTTCGCGATTTTCGGAATCCTTGCCGCTTCGTCCAGAGTCAGTTTGGTTAAGCTCTCCTTCGCGAATAACTTCGTGGTGCTCGCCACGCTCGCGGCCACCGCGCTATTCCTGGTCATCAGTAAATGGCGCCCGGGGCCGCATCAGCGCTTAAGTCACGAGTTCCGCGTCTTTATCGCCGCTTTTCTCGTTTGGATGCTGTTCGTCGTGCACTCAAATCTCTTGGGCCTTAAGATCCTGACCGGGCAAAACGTGGAGTTTGTTGGCTTCCTAGTCTTCGTCGCAGGCCTCGGATACATTTCCGCGTACCGGACATTCGGGAACGAAAAACGGCTCATCGCCATCAACAAAGAGTTGGAAATCGCGCGCACGATTCAGTCCTCTACGCTTCCACAAAGCGTCCCCAACCCTCACAGGACTCCAAATTGCTGCGCGCTACGTGCCCATGAGCGCCGTCGCCGGGGATTTCTACGATTTCCTTAGCATCGATGAAATGCACGTCGGCATTCTGGTCGCCGATGTCACCGGGCACGGTGTGCCCGCCGCGCTGATCGCCTCCATGCTCAAGGTCGCTTTCGCGAGCCAAGCGGCTCACGCCCATGACCCCGCGCGCGTTCTCACCGGCTTGAACGGCGCTCTCTGCGGCAAGTTCGATGCGCACTATGTCACCGCTGCTTATCTCTTTGTGGATATGGAGGAGAGCTTGCTTCACTACTCCGCTGCAGGCCACCCCCCGCTCATGTTGGCCCCTCGCGCCGTGGGTAACGTCCAGGAAATCGAAGAGAATGGCCTGATGCCCGGCATGTTTCCCGAAGCAGCTTACTCTTCTGTGGAAATCCGCGTTGGACCCGGAGATCGCTGTCTGCTCTACACGGACGGCATCCTAGAAGCCAAGAACGCCTCGCAGGAGGAATTCGGCAGGCCACGTTGCAGGGAATTCCTGGAAACTCATCGTGACATTCCTGCCGCTCGCTTCGTTAACGCCCTCCTCGACAACATCGCCAGTTTTTCGGGCCACAACTCCGCCCGCGCGCAGGAGGACGACATTACCCTCCTCGTCCTCGACTTTCAGTAGACCTCTTTGGACGCAATGCTCTCCTTCCCGGTTCACCCGCAGTCCATCCACAGTTCATCCTTGGTGCATTGTTCCTGCTCCCTGAACGCGAGAGAGTGCACACCGCCGTTGGACACAGGAGGCTGCCGTGCAAACCAAGCTCAAGGACGACGATCGCAAATGGCTGTGGGGGTTCCTGGCAGTCATCATGATGTCCCAAGTTTACTTCGTTCAGGAACTGCTCGCAGTGTTCGCCCTCTTCGCGCTGGGCTTTGCAGCGATCGCCTTGGTGGTCGCAAGCCTCTACACGCTTCAGCATTGCTGGGAACTGGCCGTGGTGCGCCTTGCAGATTTCCACCGGCCGGTCATGAACGCGGTCCCAGTCAGCCGCGAGAATCAGAAAGCCGCCTAAGAACCTGACCCCGGCTTTGGCGAGCCCAAACCCAAAGATTAAGGAAACGCTTGTTCTGACATCTCCCCGATCCCGCGCTATACTCGGATTCACTCGACACTCTTGTCGACATCGGCGTTCCTGCCGAGAAGGAGGTGATCCAGTGAGGTACGGTTTACGTTGACGTAGTAAGGGAGGCGCTTGTGAGTTGCCGAGCGCCTCTCTTTTTGTCCCGCCTGCCTGAATTCCCCGTGATGCGAGTCTGGCGCACACTTCCACTTAGTAAATGCTTGTAATGAGCTGCAGAAAAACTGTCTTTGCCAGCCACGCAACAATTCCTCTATTGCTACTGTCGTGTCGAGTAGAATCTCACCGTCGTACGTTTGGCGGGAAGGTGCAAATTATGCCCCAGAGCGTCGCAGTTGCTATCGTCCATGGGATTGGCAGGCAGAAAGAAGACTTTGCTTCAGCAATAATTCAACAATTGCGCAGGCGTGTGAGGCAGCAGCTCGGAGAGGACCCTCAAGAAGCGCCGCGCTTCTTCTTCCAGCCAGTCTATTGGGCTCCGGTGCTGCAAAACGAAGAGGATGAGCTCTGGAGCCGCCTCCGCAAAGGGGGAAGTTTGGGCTGGACCGGGTTGCGCGAGTTCATGGTGGATTTCGCTGCTGACGCCATCGCCTATCAGCCCATCGAAGGCAGGCGCGATGCTTATGACAGAGTACATGGTGTGTTCGCGGATTCCCTGCGGCGTCTCGCGCAGCAGGCTGGCCCCCGTGCCCCTTTGTGTGTCATCTCCCACAGCCTCGGCACAGTAATTGCCTGCAATTTCTTCTATGACTTGCAGGCCCACTCCGCTGAGAAACCCTTGATTGCGCCAACTGTGCGCCAAAAGCTGGGCGATGCTCCGCTCGCTTGTGGGGAGACGTTGACGCTGTTCTATACCATGGGCAGTCCCGTCGCGCTATGGAGCCTGCGCTACGAAAACTTCGGTAAACCTGTCCACGTGCCGTCGCCTAAGTTGCACAGCCACTACCCGAATCTTGCAGGCGAATGGGTGAATTTCTATTGCAAAGCGGATGTCATTGGCTATCCGCTGAAGGAACTCAACGCCGATTACCGTGTGGCGGTGACTTCCGATTGTCCGGTCCTCGTTGGGGGCCCGCTTGCATTCTGGAATCCGCTCTCGCACATGGCGTATTTTGGAGATACGGACGTCTTAGGGCCAATCGCTGAAGGCCTGGTTGGCGTCTGGCAGACCATCAATACAGCGCAGGGGTAACCAGGCAAGCGGCGGGAATTGTCGAGCCAGGCGCTCTTCCCGGTCGAAAAACATGCGACTTTTAAACAGTTCAACGGCGGGGCAAGGCTTTCGGTTATCCTTCGTTCGTGGACCCGATCATCAAAGGCGCGATCCCCGTTCTTCCTGCCGCTGACACGGCGCAATCCCTGAATTGGTGGACCGAGATCTGTGGCTTCAAGGAAACTTTTCGCGACGCCACGCCACCGAACTACGCGGGAATCAACCGTGGCGAGGCCTACCTGCACATAGCTGGTATGAGCGACAAAGAACTAGCGCGCAAGGTCGGAGACCAGACCATGGTGCGCATCGCCGTTCGAGGCATTGAGGCGATGTATGCCGAATACCAGAAACACGGCGGAAAAGTGCACCCCAATGGCGCGCTACAAACCAAGCCCTGGGGCACGAAAGAGTTCGGCGCGATTGACCCCAATGGCGTGTGCGTGACGTTTCAGGAATGAGTGCTTCCCTTGGCCGCCATATCCCCTTCATCGCCATTGGCCAAGCTCGCGCCCGATCTGCGCGGACAAGCACTCCTGGAAACGCCGTGGTTGAACAAAGGCACCGCCTTTACCACCCAGGAGCGCCAAGCCCTCGGCCTTGATGGTCTTCTCCCGCCTGTGGTCGAAACCATTGAAGAACAGTCCGCTCGCGCCTACAAAGCCTATCTCCGCAAGCACGACAATCTCGAGCGTCACATTTATCTCCGCCAGCTCCAGGACACCAACGAGGTTCTTTTCTATCGCCTGCTTCACGACCACATCGAAGAGATGCTGCCCATCGTTTACCTATCTCTAAGCAACACTGTCCGTTTACCAAAAGTTCTTCATTCCTCGACTGCTGGCGCTGCATCCGATGGTATGTTTCGAAGTCATTCCATTCGGGAGGTTCATCCGTATGAAATACGACGCCATCATCATCGGCTCCGGCCAGGCCGGCAATCCTCTCGCTTATCGGCTCGCCGACTTGGGATGGTCCGTCGCGCTCGTCGAGCAGAAGCATCTGGGCGGCACCTGCATCAACACCGGCTGTACGCCCACCAAAACAATGGTCCACCGCGCGCAAGTCGCTCACTATGCGCGAAACGCCGCGCGCTGGGGTGTTAGCGCTTCGAATGTCAGCGTCGATCTGCCCAAAATTGTGGCGCAAAAAGACGAAGTCGTTCTCAGCTTTCGCGGTGGCCAGCAGAAGCAGGTCGACAAGCGCCCTAACCTTCGCCTCCATCGTGGCCACGCCCGATTTGTTGGCCCGCATCAACTTCAGGTCGGTGACGCACTGCTCGAAAGCGAAAAAATTTTCATCAATACCGGCGGCCGCCCGACGATTCCTGCATTGGCCGGCCTCGACACCGTCTCCTATCTCACCAACGAATCCGCTATGCAGCTCACGGTTCTTCCCGACCATCTCCTAGTCCTCGGCGGCGGCTACATCGGCATGGAATTTGGCCAGATGTTTCGCCGCTACGGCAGCCGCGTCACCGTTCTTCACACCGGCAAACAAATTATTTCGCGCGAAGATCCGGAGACTGCCGCCGAGCTGCAGAGAGCCCTCGAAGCCGAAGGAATTCAATTCCTCCTCGACACTCGCGCCTCTCGCGTCGAAAACAAAAATGGCGCCCTTGCGCTGTCATTCGAATCTCCTGCGGGCGCATCAAGCATCTCCGGCTCCCATCTCCTGCTCGCCACCGGCCGCCGCCCAAACACCGACGATCTCGGTCTCGACAAGGCCAGCATCGCAACCGACCAAAGCGGCTACATCAAAGTGAACGGCCGCCTCGAGAGCAACGTTCCCGGCGTCTGGGCCCTCGGCGATTGCAAAGGCGGCCCGGCTTTCACGCACATCTCCTACAACGATTTCCAGATTGTTTACGGAAATTTGATGGAAGGGAAAAATCTCTCGATTGAAAATCGCCTCGTTCCTTCCTGCGTTTTCACCGATCCGCAACTCGGCGGCGTCGGCATGACCGAGAAGGAAGCTCGCGCCAAAGGTTTCAAACTAAAAATCGGCAGATGCCAGATGACCTCCGTAGCGCGCGCGATCGAGCGCGGCGAAACCGCCGGCCTCATGAAGATCGTCATCGATGCTTCGAACGACCGCATCCTGGGCGCTTCCATCCTCGCTTCCGAAGGCGGCGAACTCGTGCAAATCCTCAGCACGCTCATGCTCGCAAGGCAGCCGTACACTTTGCTGAAAGGCGCGGTCTACATTCATCCCACGCTCGCCGAAGGTTTCTTCGCTCTAATGGAAGATGTCAAACCAGTCGACTGAGTGGAAGATTGCTTCGAAACGCCACGCTTAGTAACTCCAGTGGTATTCTCCCAACTGCAGTTTCGGCGGCAAGAAGGCGGAGGCCACGACAAAACTCATGGAAAGTTTAAAGGATCAAATTGCTGTGGTGACTGGCGCAAGCAGCGGCATCGGCAAGGCGATTGCCCTCTCGATTGCAGCGCACGGCGCTGAGGTTTGCCTGGTCGCGCGCCGCCGCGAACTCCTGGAAGACGTGGCCAAGCGAATCCATGGGCTGGGCTCCAGCGGCCATGCGTGTCCCGTCGATCTCACCAACGACGAAGACATTCGCAGCCTGGGCGAGCACTGTCAGAAAGATTTTGGCCGAGTGAATATTTTGGTACTCTGCGGCGGCGCCATTTTCCACGGCCTGCTTGCAAAAGCTTCGCTCGCTGATTTTGATTTGATGTACCGTTCGAACGTCCGCGGCCACTACCTCATGATTCAGACCATGCTTCCTCTGCTGCGCAAAAGCAAGGGACAGATCGTGTTCATCAATTCCTCCGCTGGACTCCGATCCCCGGCCACCACTGGACAGTTTTCCGCCACGCAGCACGCATTTCGCTCTATCGCCGACAGCCTGCGCGACGAAGTGAACGCCGACGGCATTCGCGTTCTCAGCATTTTCCCGGGTCGCACTGCCACTCCGCGTATTGCAAAATTATTCGAAAAAGAAGGCCGCGCGTACCAACCCGACCTGCTCATGCAACCGGAAGACATCGCGGAAATGGTCACTCACTCGCTCCGCCTTCCGCGCACCGCCGAAGTCACCGACATCAGCATTAGGCCGATGCAGAAGTCCTACTAGTTTCCAGCTTCCAATTTCTATTTCTAAATGGTGGGGCTGGGCGGATTCGAACCGCCGACAAGCAGTTTAGGAAACTGCTGCTCTATCCATCTGAGCTACAGCCCCGTTCTTCCATTGTAATACTTCCCGGCCATTTTCGTTCCGTCCGAGTTTGTTCATTGGCAAAACGCCTGCTTGTCAAAGCGCCCGCTTGTCAAAAGCTACGGCCGTGCCGCTCACGGCGTCGTAGGTGGCGGATTCGATTTCGGCGCCGGCGTGATCTTGCTGATGCGCAAGCTCCGAAAGATCGTCGGCCAGTATTCGCGCAGCGCATTGCTGGCGGTGTACAAGCCGATGCGTATTCCGTAGCGTTGAAACGTCCGTCCCGCCGTCTGTTCTTTCACCGGCAAATAGCTGTTTGCCAGGCTCTCCGCCAGCAGCGGCCCCAGCATCCCCGCCCAATTGGCCGCGTCTTTTCCTTCATCCGTGCGCGCCACCACGATGCGGCTCAGCGCGTAGCCCACGCGATGCCCAAACCCGCCGTGCAGCGTCACGAAGTAGCGCGGGTCGCGGTGCAGCGCGGACGAAATTACAAACGTTCCGAAAAAATTCGTCGATGCCGCCGTAGCCATCGAAGTGCCGAAACGCTTTCCGTATCCAGCCATTCCCTGGCCATAGGCGGCCAGCGAATTCTGCGCTTGCCCGATTCCCGCGCCGGCCGCGGAACTGAGAAGACGCGAAGGAGCAATGCTCTGATCCGCGAAAAGTTCGAACTTCTGCTTCACGCTCAGCGGGCCGGCGCTGGTGGCGATATCGGGAAAGAAAATAGAGCGCCGTTCCAGAACTTCGATGGTGGTTTGGACACGATTTTGGCGCTTCTGCGGCGCGCTTTCCGGTTTCGCGACGGGAACATCAGGAAGGTCTTGCAGCTTCGGCTGCTGCTGCGCCGACGCCGTTGCGGCGACGCCCACCAGCAATGCCATTAGTCGCAAAGCCGATGAGCCGTGGCGCATTCCTTCATCCTAACATGAACGCAAAATTTCCCTCTTTCCACTTCGCGCCACACCGCGGCATTCTCAGGCGCTCAACGACCGCGCGATGCGGAATCCATAATCCGCGTATTGGAACTCCGGGGGAATGCTGGACCGCGCCGCCGTGCGCGTCACCTTAATATGATGGCGCCAGGAGCCGCCGCGTGAAGCCCTGCGCGTGCCGCTCTTTGGCCCCTGGGGATTTCGTTCCGGCGAATGCGCGTAGTAGCCGTCGTCGTACCAGTCGGAGCACCATTCATGGACATTGTCGCCCACGTTGTAGAGCCCGTAAGCGTTCGGCTTATAAAGCCCTACCGGCTCCGGCCCCAGCTTCCATCGCTTGTCGTAATCGGGAACCGTCTCCGGCGGCGCATCTCCCCACGGATACAGAAAACTTTCTTGGCCGCCGCGCGCCGCGCGTTCCCTTTCGGCTTCGGTCGGCAAGCGATAGCGTTTGCCGGTCATGCCGCTCAGCCACTCGCAGTAGCTCGCCGCTTCGTGCCAGGACACCGCAACTACGGGCATTTGCAGGTCATTGAAATTCGCATCATTCCAATGCGGCGGTGGAGCGCCGTTGGTGGCTGCAAGAAAGCGCGCGTACTCCACGTTCGTGGCCTGGTAAATCGCCATCTCAAACGCATCCACCCACACGCGGTGAACGGGCTTTTCGTCGTCGCGCCCGGTTTCGCATCCCATTGCGAACCAACCTTCCGCGATGGGCTCCATCATCGGCTCGATCGCGCCGATGTGTGGCCCGCTCAATTTTGACGATGCAGCCATGTTCTCCCTGTACAAGCGCCCTTTCTAACGCCCGTCGAAAAGGTCACACTAGGTTTTCGAATTCCTCCACGCTGATCTTCAAGTCGTGGATGATGGCGCGCAACGTCTTGCGTTTCAATTCGCCCCGATGCATCGGAATCACGACGCGCGCTTGGTCGCTCTGGCGCACATAAATCGCATGGCTGCCGCGCTGGCGCCGAAAGACGAAACCCAACCGCTCGGCGACGCGAACCAGGTCCTTTGCCGTGGCTGTTGGCAACTTCGGCGTCACACGGGAATCTCAATGGGCTTGATCAAGATATCTTCCGTGGGGATGGGCAGTCCGTCTTCGACAAGGCTTTCGATGTAAAGTTCGATGGCCTCGCGAATGTTTTCGACGCCTTCTTCTACCGTCTCGCTTTGCGTGTGGCATCCCGGCAAAGTGGGACAGAAAACGTGGTAGCCCCCCTCCGCTTCTTTCTCGAAGATCACAGTAAACCGGTGTGCCATTGCGAGCCTCCGCTGCTCACATTCTAGCCGATTCCAGGGCGCCTCGCCCTTTCTTTGCCCCACGGCATCCTTGCGGGGTTGAAGCTGTGAAGAAACTCTCTGAATTTCAGTCTTGCAAAAAGAATCACGTGCCGTAAGCT
>MNDE01000176.1 GCA_001914785.1 Acidobacteria bacterium 13_2_20CM_57_17
CCAGTGTCCGAATTGCGATGAGGCAAATCGTTATTTTGGAACTGGTTGATCGTTTTGCAAGTCGTTGAGCTGGACGTCGGGGTTTGCACTTCCAACGTCCTTTTGACACGGTCGAGGAGATGAATTGAACAGCCTCGTCAAAACTAACGACTTTTTGTACTTTCTGGGAGATTTCTGTATCGGTCCAAAAGCGAGGGCCGCGGAGCTGCGTCGCCAGATTCGGTGCAAGAAGATATTTGCTGTGCCCGGCAACCACGACAAGGACACGCGCAAGCTGACTCAGGAGTTTTCTTGGCTGGGCGATCTGGCGGAGGTCTCACTCAACGGCCAACGGATCGTGCTTTGCCATTACGCTATGCGCGTCTGGAATCATTCATCTCATGGTGCATGGCATTTTTACGGACACTCGCACGGGCGACTGCCAAGCCTCGATGCATCACTTTCGCTGGATGTCGGCGTCGACACCCATGATTTTCGTCCGTGGCACTTCGATGAAATCCGAGATCGAATGAAGGAAAGAGCTGCGTCAACTCCTGGATAGAATGAGCGTATTGGTCGGCGTCACAATCAATCCGAATCGGGGAATGCGCTTTTCGCTTAAGAAGCATCCCACGGCCTACGGGTTTGCGTTTCTGGCAAACGACTCTGTCGTTCCTCAAGTGCCCCGCACAATCACATCTCCGTACCCAAGCATTCTGCCGAACACCGACTCATTAAAGGCGACGCTTTCGACTTTTGCGAGAGTACCGTAAAAACGAACCTGCGCTCCCGCTTGAAAGTCGGCCTCGTTCTTTGATGTCGCCGCTCGCTGACATTCGCGAATGTCGCCGAGCGCTGACTTTTCTACTTGTCGCCGCTCGCTGACTTTGTTACAATGTCGTCGAACGCTGACATTTTAGCAAAAGGGGTAAATCGTGCGAGTCAGAACACCATCCGAGTTGGGGGCGCTCATCCGGGACTACCGCATGCGCCATAACCTCGACCAGAAGTCTCTTGCCGCATCCGTAGGCGTGAGCCGCCAGTGGATCGTCGAGATCGAACAGGGCAAAGCCGGAGCGCCGCTCGGCCTGGTCCTGCGGACCCTGGGAGCGCTCGGAATCGTTCTCGACGCTCAGCAGGAAACTCCACCAAGCCCCAAAGTGAAAAACAAATCGCACGGAGTCGACGCTTACGTCGACATTAATACCATCGTGGCTGGCGCGCGGAAGAAAAGGAAATGACCAAAGAACTGATCGCACTGCTCGACGGAAGGGAAACTGGCCGCGTCGTCCGCGACAATCGCGGCAAGCTAACCTTTACCTACAACGAGCAATGGCGAAACGCTGCTGATGCCTATCCGCTTTCGCTCTCGATGCCGATTACACTAGCCGAACACCCCAACGCCAAGATTGACCCGTTCCTGTGGGGTCTTCTGCCAGACAACGAAATCATCCTCAGTAACTGGGCGCGCAAATTCCATGTCTCCGCGAGGAACGCCTTCAGCCTGATCGCCTACGTCGGCGAAGATTGTGCTGGAGCTGTGCAGTTTGTCCAGCCGGCAAGGCTCAACGCCATTTTGGGTGCGGCCGCTCCTCCCGCCGAATGGCTCGACGAAAAAGAAATCGCCAAGCGCCTGCGCGCCTTGCGTGAAGACCAGTCCGCCTGGCGCGCTCCCCGCGATACCGGCCAGTTCAGCCTGGCGGGCGCTCAACCGAAAACGGCCCTGCTCTTCGAGAACAAGAAATGGGGCGTGCCTTCCGGCCGCATTCCCACGACACATATTCTCAAACCGCCGTCCAGCGAATTTGAAGGCCACGCCGAAAATGAACATTTCTGCCTGGAGCTCGCGCGCGCTTTCGGCCTGCCCGTTGTGGATTCGCGCATCATGCATTTTAAGGACGAGATTGCGATTGTCGTCGAGCGGTATGACCGCGCCCGCGTCGCCGGTACCCTTCGTCGTGTCCATCAAGAGGATATCTGCCAGGCTTTCGCCATCTCCCCAACCCACAAATACCAGAATGAGGGAGGTCCTGGCATCCGGGATATCGTCGGTTTGCTCGGCGAGAATTCGAGCCTGCCAAGAGAGGATGTCGCGACTTTTCTCGATTCAGTCGCCTACAACTGGCTCATCGCCGGAACGGATGCCCACGCAAAGAACTATGCACTCCTGATCGGTGCAAGCGGGCGTATTCGCCTAGCACCCCTCTATGACGTGGCCAGCGTTCTTCCATACCCCGACAGCAACATCGAAAGGGCGAAAGTATCGATGAAGATCGGTGGTGAGTACCGGTTTCACAACATCCAGCCCCGGCACTGGCGCAAGCTTGCGGTGGAGCTGAAACTCGACCCGGACAAAACACTTCGCCACGTTTCCGAGCTCGCTGGCCAGCTCGCGGACCACGTTCCCACCGTTAAGCAGCAGATGGTGAGCGAAGGCCTGAAACATCCGATCATCCCCCGTCTTGCCGAGGTTGTCACAAAACGTGCGGCAGCAATCCGCAAAATGATCCAGCGCAGATGAATATTCCAAAATTTCGGGAAGCAACGTTGTCGTTCTTGCTCAATCCTTTCGAAAAACAGGCAATTCTGTTAGGAAGGGCCTCTTCGTCATGGTTCGTCGCCATGGAAGACATTGGTCTCTTGCCCTGCAGAACCGCGAGCCTCTGCCTGAGTTCTGTGGCCGTCTCAATCCTAGACTTCTGCCCGATGACAAAAGGCCAGTTCTCCAGGAAGCGGCTAGCAGGGGCCACAATCAGTGCGCCAGAGAATAAAGACCTACGAGAGAGCCGAGTGGTCATAGTCTTCACCGACGATGGCGGCCTAGCACTGCTTAAAAAAAGAGGTTACAGCGGGGGAACGGATGTAACCTCTTAACACCGCCCAGTTGGCGATGTCAAGTAAATGACCTATGGACGCCCGGTGAACTTCCGGCCCTGGAATTTCCTTCGCGCTACTTGGATCAAGCGAGAACGAACTAACCATTCGGTAGTGAACCGAATACTCGTTCGCAATGACCTCGAACGGGAGAGTTTCGTTCCTCAACTCAGAAAGCGCTCACAGGCCGACGGTTGCCTAGACCGTGGCAGCGAGCACCGAGGATTTCGCCTAGAACTGAAGGGTTCTATCCATTCGCAGCAGTTCCCTGGACTGTCGCACCATCTCCACTTCTAATTCCCGCTGACCATAGCCCGCGGCGTAGACGGAGGGGTTTGAAACTGCCAGACGAGTTCGAGCCTAGCGGTTTTCGACACCGTTGGGATAAAATTGGGATAAAAGAGACGTGCACTCGCTCTTTTTGAGCGAGAGAAAAATTTCCGTAAGTTCAACGTAGTTTTCAGTTTACTGGCGGAGGAGGAGGGATTCGAACCCCCGAGGCCCTTTCGAGCCTAACGGTTTTCAAGACCGCCGGTTTCAACCACTCACCCACTCCTCCATTTGTAATTCTAACGCATTCTGCTACTTAGAGGCTTGCTCCCCCCAAAAAGGGTGTCTTAATGACTTGGGCGGTCTACCTCATTGTCGCTCGCTTGAATCGTTGCTCTACCTCTCGCCGCGCGACTTGAACGCGGTACGGAGAATCGTTCGCTTTGTAATGTGGCCCGCCTTGTTATGAAATAATGTCTCACCCTGCCATTGTCTGAGTAGAATAAGGCGGATGGCCGCTCATTCCCACGACCATAGCCACGCCGGGCATTCGCATTCCTCCGGCCACGCTCACGCCTGCCATGTTCACCCCACGCTCCGCCCTTCGGTGCTTGGCTGGGCCATGGTTGCCACCCTTGGATTAGTTTTGGCGGAAGTTTTTGGCGGCATTCTCGGACGCAGCGTTGCCCTTCTGAACGACGCCGTCCACAATCTTTCTGATATTCCCGCGCTGGGCATTTCTTATCTTGCGATGCGTTGGGCCGAACGGCCCGCCGATACCGAAAAAACCTACGGCTATCACCGGGCAGGCACGCTCGCTGCGTATACCAACGCGTTTGTCTTAGTCCTGCTTTCGCTCTGGCTCGGTTACGAAGCTTTCGAACGCTTGCGCTCCCCGGTGGAAGTCGTCGAAAACTGGATGATTTGGACTTCCGTTGCCGCGCTCGCCGTGAACGGCGGCATCACGCTCGCTCTCGTCCGCGGACGCCTCGATCTCAACCTCCGCAGCATCCTCATTCACAATTTCGGTGATGCCCTTTCGAACATCGCCATCATCGCCGGCGCGTTAATCATCCATGCGACCGGCGCGCGCTGGATTGATCCGCTTCTCGGTCTGGCGATCGGTTTGCTCGTTCTGTGGTCCAGCATTGGCATCCTGCGCGAATCCTCGCACATTCTTCTCGAGGGCCGCCCGCCTGATCTGCAGGTGGAAGACGTCGCTCGCGCTA
Organism: Acidobacteria bacterium 13_2_20CM_57_17; assembly: GCA_001914785.1. Lineage (GTDB taxonomy): Bacteria > Acidobacteriota > Terriglobia > Acidiferrales > UBA7541 > Acidiferrum. The sequence goes on from MNDE01000176.1 coordinate 4,353, forward strand.
TGTTGAAGATCGAAGGCGTGCAGGAAGTGCATGACGTTCATTTGTGGTCCCTCGGCGGCGGCCACCACGCGCTCAGTCTTCACGCGCGTGTTCCGGACATGCATCTCGACGAATGCGAGCGGCTTCTCGCCTCGATTAAGCAGCTTGCCTCGAAGGAATTTGGCGTGGAGCACACCACCGTGCAGTTGGAGCGCGCCGGCCTTCCGGCGCAGTCTGGCTACGTCATGCCGGAGCCCGCGAAAAACTAGCCTCACACCGGCAATCGAAAATTCAATCCGCGTTGTTCGTTGAACTGTCTCGTGGCGTCCAGATCCAGCGCATCCTGCGTGACCGTGTGACGCAATCCCTGGCTGGTAACGTAGCGCAGTGTTCCGTTTTCCCACGAATAAGCCACCGCAAAAAATATCGTCCCATCCCGCCGCACAAATACAAATTCATCATTGTCGGACGATGTTGCGTTTGCAGCTTCAGCCGCTGGGGTCTGGGCCGGTGCCGTCACCGCGTCGCTAACTCTGCGGTGGCGGCTCGTCTCCCGAGCTTCAATGTCTGACTCTTCCGCCGCTGCGTCATCCGCCCTCGAAGTTTCCTCGACCGCCGCCTGCGAACCCGGCAAGAAAAATCCGCCGTCAAAAAAGGGAAAGAAAGCGGGAATCAGTCCGCGCTCGCGCGATCCCACGATTCCTGATCCGCACACCGCTGCCTGGTGTACCGCATCAAATCCCAATCCCGGCGCCGAGTTGCAACCCGGCCTTCGGCCAATATCCCCTCTGTCAAATCTATCAAAGCGCCTTCCTGTTGTGACCGGCCGCCGGGGGTTTCTCACGATCGGCATCGCCGTTCGCGGGCGAACCGTTCCGCCCCTCCCCACCGTCCGCGGCACACCCACCGCCTGCGAGGCCCCCGCGTGCGGAGCCGGCATCGCCACCCTCGGCGCAACTGCGGCAGCATGCGATACGGGCGCCATCGCCCCGCGCCCTTGCGCCTGCACGCCCACGGGAAGAAAAGCGACTAAACCTGCGAGGAGAACTTCGCGGACCATGGTAGCCACCTGAAGACCCGGCCTTCTGGGCCCTCCGGCAATGGAGCCATCGCCAACAGCCCATCGCCCAGTAACAAGGATGCGCCCGCCACGTCATAGGTTTCAATCCAATTCGTCTCTTCCTCTGAATTCCCGCGCCCGTACGCCCGTCCCCTCGGCTCCGTGCAGTCCGCTCCCCTTCCTCGCTCCCTATTCCCTATCCCCTATTCCCTTCACTGTGTTATAACCGTCCAGCCGTGGAACGCGCCGCGAAGTGGGAGTCAGCGCAGGTCCGGGCCGAGCCGGCACAGTCTGCAGCTCCATCTTCTGGAGCCTCGCAGAGCAGCCCGAGTCCCGCCTGTCCTGCCGAAGATCCTTCGCGGTACTGTCCCGTTTGCTCGCAGCGGTTGGAGTCCCGTCGCTGTAAGTTGATCTGTTCGGTTTGCGGCTATTACATGTCCTGCGCGGACTACTATTAGCCGCCTGGTGATTTGACCGTTGCCCGGTCTTCGATTTACGATGCAACGCTCCAGGGAACATCCTGTTTTGACAAGCTTTACGGCTCCGGCGCGGGTTGCCACCGGAACCGCTTTCCGATGAGGAGGAAAATACCGTGGCTTTGAAGATGACGAACCGCGAAGTGGACGGCGTGGCTGTGGTCGCGCTGGACGGCCGCATTGTGCTCGGCGAGGAAAGCAATGCCTTGCGCGAGAAAGTAAAAAGCCTGCTCGCCGAAGGAAAAAAGAAAATTGTCCTCAACATGGACAACGTAACCTTCATTGACAGCGCCGGCCTCGGCACGCTGGTCGCCTCGCATCACACCGTGAAGACGCAGGGCGCCTCGCTGCGGCTCTGCCATCTGGGCAGCAAGTTCCAGGAAGTCCTGCAAATCACCAAGTTGCTGACCGTCTTCGATGTGTACAAGACCGAAGCCGAAGCCGTCGCCAGCTTCTCCAAGGGTGCCGGAGCCTAAGCGTCCGCGCCGTATGAAAAGTGCCGCACACGCTGGTTTTGCGCGTGTGCCCTTGCCGGCGGGCATGCTCCTGCTTGACCTTGTCCTTTTTTTAAGAGCAAACTAAGCGCAAAATCTGCGTCGAAGCGCGGAATCTTTTCTTCCCAATTTCGCTCTTCCATTTTCCGCATGAAGTCCAAGTCCAAACTCGTTGCGAAATCCTTCAAAGCCACGCTCGAGCGCATCCCCTCGCGATTCAATTGGGTTACTATCCGCATCCCGTTCGATGTCTCCAAAGTCTGGAGAACCCCCGCCAAAGTCCGGGTCAAAGGCGAAATCAACGGCTTCCCGCTTCGCGCTTGGGTCTTCCCCACCAGCAAGGGCTACCAGTGCATGCTCATCAAAAAGAGTTTGCAGACCGGGGGCAACGCCTCCGTCGGCGACACCGCCCACTTTCGCCTCGAACCTGACACTGCAAAACGCGTCGCCATCATCCCCGCCGAATTCGAGCGCATCCTCAAGCAAGACCGCGCGTTCCGCCGCTGGTTCGACGCACTCGGCTTTTCCATGCGCAAGTGGATTTGCGATTGGATCGTTAGCGTAAAAAGCCCCGAAGCCCGCGTGCGCCGCGCCGAGCGAATCGCCGAACAGTTGCTCTCCACCATGGAAGCCGAGCTTGACCTTCCTCCTATCCTCAAGCGGGCTTTCGCCAGCGATCCCCGCGCCTACGAAGGCTGGCAGTCCATGACTCCGCTTCAGCGCCGCTACCAGTTGCTCGGCATCTTCTATTGCCGCACTCCCGAAACCCGCGACCGCCGCATCGCCAAAATGCTCGAAGACGCCCTCGCCCGCACCGGGCGCAAACCAAGAACCAAATCCGCCCCCGAAGAATTCGCCCACGAAGAACTTGAGTAAAACCTCTGTACAGAGAAATCTGTGTAAAGAAGCTTGTAGCGGCCGCCCGCAACGCTAGATTCGATGACCTTTCCCTGCACTCTTGGGATTGCCCATCATAAAGCCGCAATGGATCCATGTACAGCGTGGTCTCAGCATACCAGGATGCTGCTTCCACCAGTCGCGTGACTTAGTGTCACTTTGGAATTGTGAGTCAGAACGTCAGCCCTATACCTTCTGCGAACAATATGCGGAAGCGGTCGCCAACAATCATGGCGGGATTATTCCACTGGGGCATCTGCAAAGCAAGTAGCCATGCGTAGGGTCCGATCCTCTGGGCTGGTCCGACGGCTAGATTAAGAGCGAGCCTTTGGTCGTCAACATAGAAGAGCGGCTCTTGCGAATTTGGGTTTGGCGGGGTAGCCGCGAGAGGCAGTGATTAGTGGTTAGTTTCGGAGGACAAGGCGGAGGCAAGATTGCGACGCCCCGACGCGGTCGGGATAAATTCCGGTCGGCGCTAGGACGGACGGACAAGAGGCGGACAGAGGGACGATGTTCCGGCTGCTGCCCGGAATCTCCGATATCGTGCCCTTACAAAGGGAAAAACGAAGAGGACAGCCAGGAATGGCTGTCACACTAAAACCTACGTGGGGTCACGGCACGAAGTTCCGGCTGCTGCCCGGAATCTCCGATATCGCGCCCCTACAAAGGGAAAAACGAAGAGGACAGCCAAGAATGGCTGTCCTACTAAAACCTACCTGGGATCACGGGCGGAAGCCAAACGGCTGTAACAAATTGGCGGGTGGGGCGTATTATCTGGCAGGGGGTGGACCATGTATTGCGACCGATGCGGGAACCAGCTCACCCTTGGAGGACAATACTGCACGAAGTGTGGGAAGGCGATATTGCCGGGCGGCGCGGCGACATCCGCAGCGACGACGGGGCAAAGTGCTGGCTCTACAGGAGCTTACGCGGGGTCTACAGGAACTTATGCGGCGCCTTCAGGAGCTTATGGGGAGAGGGCCGGCATGGCGGCCGGGGCGCCGGCTCGGGCAGCGAGCGCGTCCGATGGGCGCGTGCGGCGCAACATCCACCGGCTGGCGACGCTCTGGATGATCAACGGAATTCTCCGGCTGGCGTGGGTCGGCTGGATGACAATCTTCGGCAGGATGTTTGTCCCATTCCTCAGGGGTCCATGGGTCTGGCCGCTTGGAGGCCGATGGGGAGTGGACTTTCCTTTTCCGGGTGCTTTCTTCTCGCTGGGAATTGTGCTGGCGCTCTTTGGAGTACTGCACCTGGTTCTGGCGTGGGGACTGTTCGAGCGCGAGCCGTGGGCGCGGTTCCTGGGGCTGGCTCTCGGGTTCCTGGCGCTGCTGCGTTTTCCGCTGGGCACCGCGCTGGGGATTTATACGCTGTGGGTGCTGCTGCCGGAAACTTCCGGCGGCGAGTACGAGCGGCTGGCGCAAAACGGCGGGCACATGAATTCCGCGGCGGCTTCGTCGCATTAAGACAGGAGCCAGAAATTAGAAATTAGAAACTAGAAACTAGAAGAGCAGAAAATCGAAAGGAGGACGGCGACCTGAAGGTCGCCGCTACGTGAGCACAGAGAAGAGAGATTCATCGCGCAAAAGACGCGCGATGGGGCGGGCCGTCCTCACCGCGCGGGCCGACGAATTCGTCGGAACAAATGCGCAAGAAAAGTCGGCTCGCTTCGCTCGGTCCCGTAAAACCATCCGGGATGCAAACAGCGCAAATGACAGTGAGTGGTTAGCCGACTCTGCGAGCGGATTTTTCGAGGAGTTCGTGGATGAGGGTTTGGTAGGGTTTGGATTGCTTGGCGGCCATGCGGCGGAGCTGGCGCAGCAGTTGCGGGGCGATGCGAATGGCGATGAGCTGTTTTGCGTTTCCCGAAACAGGGCGGCCGACTCTGCGGGCGCGGCGCAATTCGGCATCAGTCGATTCCGGGATGTCGGAGAGGTCAAGCTTGCTATCCGGCATGGGCCTGGCGCTCTTTGCGGGTCGCCTGGCGCGCGCTGATGATGCGAATGATTTCATTGTAATCTTTCAGCCTCCTAGGCGTGTAAACGACGATCAGAATCCGGCCAGCGAACGAGGCTCCCAAACGCTTGGAGCGAAACTCAGCGTCGGAGTGCTCGGGATCGTCCCAGTCGAGGGCTTCGGGGTCGGCGAAAACAGTGGCCGCCTTCCTCGAAGGACACGCCGTGTTTCTTCAGGTTGCTCAGGGCTTTCCGGGCGTCCCAAGAGAACACATTACTGTATATACGCTAATTCAGCGAGGAAATAAAGAAGAGGGTCTCAGATTTCTATTCGGTACATGGTGATGCCGCTCATGAGCTTGGGGAAAAAATCGGTGGACTTCTGGGGCATCACTTCGCCGGACGTCGCGATCTTCATCACTTGGTCGACGTCGCAGGGATTCAGCAAAAACGAAATTTGCGCGCGCCCACTGTCCACGGCGTCGAGCGCGGCGAGCGCTTCCCGCTCGTACGTCAAGTTGGCTTCCGCCGTCACCGCTTGCGGCGTGATGCCCAGCGCCGGCTCCAGGATTCCTTCGTGGAGCAGCACCACGTCCAGTTCGCGTTGCAGCGGCGAAACGCTCGGCAGAAGCTGCGTCAGGTTGGCGCCCTCGCGCAGCGTCAGCACGTAGAACGCGCGCTTCGGCAAGCCCGAGGGATAAACGCCGATGGCGCGCTTCGCGCGCGCCTCCGTGAGCTTCGCGAGGAATTTCTTTTTTACCTCGGACCTCTCCGCGCTACCCGAGAACGGAAATTCTTCCGCCGTGAACCACGGCTCCAAGTGCCGCCGCACGCCGCTCCAGGAAAAATCGTGGACGTTGGCCGCCAGGCGGTGCGTCGGCAAAATCGTCAGCCCTTCGCTCTTCGTGTTGATGAACGTCATCATCGCGCGCTCGTAAGGGGCCTCCGAATCGATTTTTCCGGCGTTTGCCCTGAGCCCCGAAGCGACTCGGCGCTCGTTGCGATAATTCAGCGCCGTCTCGTAGCGATGATGCCCGTCGGCGATGACCAGCTTCCGGTCCTGCATCGCTTTCTGGATGGCGGCCACGCGCTGGGGCTCCGCAATCACCCACAAGCGGTGCATCACGCCGTACTCGTCGCGCATTTCCGTCGCCGGCGCCGCGGCCGCTTCGGCTTCCGCGAGGATCGCGTCAACGCGTTTCTCGGCGTCCGAATACAACATGAAGAGTTGCCCCGTGTGCGTTTTGGTGTGCCGAAGAAGTTCCAGGCGGTCCGCCTTCGGCCCCGAGAGCGTGTGTTCGTGCCGGAAAACCACGCCCGCGGAATATTCCTCGAGCTTTCCCGCGCCGATGAAGCCGCGGCGCGTACGGCGTTCTTCGGTTCCCGGCACGGTGTATTCCTGCGTGTACGCATAAAAAGACGGCACCGCGTCCTGCACCACTGCCTGCTTGAGAATCCAATCCTCGATCGCGGCGGCCGCGCGCGTGTACACATTGTTTTGCGGCGTATCGCTGGGATATGCGCGCCCTTTTTCAACGGCGATCAAGTTGTGCGGATCGGCGGCGTAATATGTTTCCTGCATCGCCGGAGAAATTTTGTCGTAAGGCTGCGTCAAGACGCGGTCGAACGGCGCTTGCTTGGGGTTGTAGCGAAAAGCGCGAAAGGGATAAACCTGGGCCATGAATTCTCCGGAATCGTCTTGTACTGCCAGCTGAATTGTTTATTTTACGCGAATACGCCGGAAATCCGAAAAGGGCGCGACGTTAATTTTCAGTTGGAATTTGGCGCGACATGCGTGACTGCCGAAAAAGCGCGCTCATATTACAATTATCTGCTTATGGCTACGCCGAATTTTTCTTCCGTGCGCGCGCTGATTTTCGACCTAGACGGCACGCTCATCGACTCCAAGCTCGACCTGATCCGTTCCGTAAACGCCATGCTCGCGGAAATGGGCCGCGAGCAACTGCACGAAGACACCATCTCCGGCTACATCGGCCACGGCGCGCCGCAACTGGTAGGCCAGGCATTAGGCAATAGCGCCACGGAAGCGGAACGCGAGCGAGCGCTGAAGTTTTTTCTCGCGTACTATGAAAACCACAAAATGGATTCGACGTGCGCGTACCCGGGAGTTCCCGAAGCGCTAAAACGTCTTGCCGAGTTTCCGATGGCAATTTTGACAAACAAGCCGGTGCACATCAGCGTGCGGATTCTGGAAGCGCTCGGCCTCACGAAATATTTTCGCGCCGTCTACGGCGGCAACAGCTTTGAAACAAAAAAACCAGATCCGGTCGGCGCGAAAACGATTCTTCGCGAATTCGGCGCCGCCCCCGCCGAAGCCCTGCTGATCGGCGATTCCGAAGTGGACGTGCAAACCGCGCGCAACGCCGGCACGCTCGCTGCCACCGTGAATTATGGTTTCGGCGCGCACGACCGTGCCGCCCACCCCGCGGATATTTATCTCGACCGTCTCACCGATCTCGTCCCGCTTCTCGGGAACCATCCCTGAGCGCCGATCTGGCGATGGCGCTTACGCCAATGTGAAATTTCCCTGCGAAGGCTTTCCAATCGAATCCTTGGGCGCGTTCCGCCAAACGCTGAAATGTTTTTTGCAAAAACCACATCACGCCTCCAAGCAGCAAAATCGCCATCAGCCATCGCGCAGCACCTGCCAATAAAGCGGCGGTGAGAGCGGGCCATTCGAAGCGGAACTGGGCAAGAACGTGTCCGCGGTCCAGCATCCAGTGCCAGCCGGTGTGAGCGACGATTGCGGACAAGATGATCGCGCCCATGCGCTCCGCGACGGCATAGCGAAAAAGGAGCTGGAGTGCCGGGATCAGCAGAATGAGCACGAGAAGTTGGCCAAGCTCGACGCCGACGTTGAAGGAAAGAAGCGAAGTGAGCAAGTGGGAGCCGGCGAACTGCAACGATTGCCGCAGGGCGAACGAGAAGCCAAATCCATGTACGAGGCCGAAGCCGAAGGCCATCATCCAGCGGCGCTGCAAGCTGCTGCCGCCAACGATGTTTTCGAGCGCCATATAAACGATGGAAACGGCAATGAACGTTTCAATCATCGGCGGAAACCAGAGGAAATTCGGCGCAAGATTATAGGCGGAAGCAATCAGCGTAATCGAATGCGCGATGGTGAACGCGGTGATGACGGGGATGAGCGCGCCGAGACGGCGAAACGGGATTACAAGACAAAGCAAAAACAGAAGATGGTCGGTGCCGTCGAGAATGTGGAAAAAACCCAGGTCGACAAATCGCAGAGCGGCCTGGTGCCAGCGCGGGTCGAGACGGACGAGACCGGGATCGCCGGTGAATTCGAATGCACGCACTTCTCCGCTGGCCGGCAGAAACCGAAGGACGGTTACGACGCGCAAACCCAGCCGCGCGAGCGCCGGATGAATGGAAAAACGGGATTGCTCCGATTGAATTGGGTATTCGAACAACACGTCTAGCATGGTCTGGTCCCAATAGACGCTTGTGCCGTTCGAAAGCGGCGGACCGGCGACGTGGGCAATCGCATCCTCATAAGAAACGAAAGAGCGATCGGATGGAAGCGAGATGCGAGTCGCGACGATTTGAGGTTTCGCAAGGCGAGTATCGTTTTCATAGACTTCGATGAAGTCGGCGATCCAGAGCGTCGCGGCGCCGGGGAGCACTTCGTTCACGCGCGCGAGGTCCAAATAGCCGGGGCCGCGTTCGGGAAAATTGATATCACGCATGGCTTTGAGCGGAACGCGAACGAGGAGATGAAGCCGATCGCCTTGCGGTTTGACAAATGCCTGGACGACGACATCGTTGGGGATGTCGTGAGTAACCGCGCCACACGGAAAGAACAAATAGAGAGCGGCCAGAATCGCGACTAAGATGCGAGGCATGCGAGTGCCGCCTACTTTGCGGTGTATCCCGCGGGCAATATTTTGTGAGGATCGATTCGCACGACAAGATAGACGATCTGATCGGTAGTAATTTCGCTGAACCAGTGCGGCGTGTTTGGCGGAATGATGACGACGTCGCCGGGAGCGATCTTGCGGCTCACACCGCCTTGAATGCCGGAGCCACCGGTGCTGGGGCCATTGAGCACGGTCACGACGGGATTGTCGGCAGGGATCTCCCTTGGATTGTCCAGCGTCCCGCCCGTTACAAGGGTTCCGTTCCCTTCAATAACGTGGTAAACCTCGGTGATCTGGGCGTGCTCGATGCCGCTGGGAGCGTCTTTGCCGGAAGTTTTAGCGCGATGGACGACGCCGATGCTGACGTTGTATTCGCCGTTGACATTGACGACGCGAATGGCTTGATCACTGACGCGGTCGGCGGCTGTCTTTTGCACCAACGCTTGCACTTCCGCGCTGCTGATGTCCGTGGCGGTTCCACCTGGCAGGTGCAAAGCCGGACTGGGCGTTTGCCCTTGAAAAGTTTTCGGAATGGCAATGGCGATCACAAACGCAAACGCGAGAAAACTGAGCAACACTTTGCGCATGACGCTCTCCTTCGGAAATAAGCTTGATTGGCCGGCTCACTTACTCGATTTCGGCCACAGAACGCCCTGATCTTTTTTCGTGACCGGAGCCATGCCTTTGTAGACAAACTTCTGCACGCGTTGGCCGCGGTAGGTCTCGGTGGTGAAGAGATTGCCTCTCGAATCGGCAGCGATGCTGTGCACGGCATAGAACTGTCCGGGCTGGCGCCCGCCGTCGCCGAAGCTGGTCAGGACTTCCAGCGTATCGCGGAGCAGGACGTAAACTTTTTCATTCGAACCATCAGCCAGGAAAATGTAGGTCTGCTGAGGATCCTTGGAAAAGGCGATGTCCCAGACCGATCCGTCACCCAGAGTTTTTGTGGCGACAAAAGCTTCTTTGACGAAAGTGCCGTCCTTCTTGAACACCTGGATGCGGTCGTTGGGGCGGTCGCAGACGTAGAGCAGGCCGTCATTCGAAAGCTCGGCGCAGTGCACCGGATTGCGGAACTGCTGAGCGGGCGGCGCATCGGGATTGTACGGGCCGAGATTGGTGTCGTCGGGCTTTTTGCCGTAAGCACCCCAGTGGCGCTTATACTTTCCGGTTTCCGCATCGTAGACGATTACGCGGTGATTGCCATAACCGTCGGCGACATACAATTCATCGGAAGTCTTGTCGACGAACAATTTGGCGGGACCCTTCAAGTTTTCGGTGTCATTGCTGCCCTGGCTCTTGTTCGGATGGCCAATTTGCATGAGGAATTTGCCGCTCTGCGTGAATTTCAGGACCATGTTGTCGTGGTATCCCTTGGGATCGGGGCCGCGGCTGTTGCCGCCGATCCAGACGTTGCCTTTGTAATCCACGGTGATCCCGTGGTTCGAATCCGGCCAATCGTAGCCCGCTCCCGGACCGCCCCAGTGGCCGATGAGATTGCCTTCTTCGTCGAACTCGAGAACGGGCGGAGCCGCGACGCAGCACTCCGAGGCGGGTGGCTTTGCCGCTGCGTAAATTTCCATGGGTTCGAGAGAAGTGGTGCGATGAACAATCCAAATGTGGTCCTGGGAATCCACAGAGACGCCAACGGCCGAGCCGATGACCCAATGGTTCGGAAGCGGCTTTGGCCACAGAGGGTCCACTTCGAACTGTGGCGCTTCGACGCCGGCGGCAGCGACGGCGGCCCGCTTCTCTAGGACGACGGAAACGACGCCAAGCCCTGTGAGAAGAGAGAGAAAGGCCACAACCACAACAAATTTACGCTTCATGATTTCCTTCACTTTCCGGCACTGCCCTTCGCAGGTTCGCGGTTATTCCCCACGCGACCGGTTTTCAGACTTTGTCCTCGCTTACTGATCGAATTGCCTGATGGAGTTCGAAAACGGCGTGAATTCTACACCACTTGTGTTTCCGTGCGTGGATGAAAACGATTCTCGAGGACTCATCCGTGGACTGGAAACAAGAACGGTGGGTTAGGGGCATTCCCATCATGAGCCCATGTTGACTCGCTTTCGCAGCGCGGCCTACTATGACCACTCGGGTGCATAAACCAAATCTTGGCGCACGGTGCTGAAATGGAAACCTATAACCCCGAGTTAGGCACCTCCTCGATGACGATGAGTTTTGGAACCAAACCCAAACTCCTATTCTTGTTTCAAGGGTTCGCAATCCTTATGGGTTTGGCAAGCGCCTTGGCGGCGTTGCCCGTGGCTGCGCTCTCTTTCGGATTCTACGGCGCGGCCGTGTTCCTCGGGAGGATTCGTCCGTTACGCGACGCGTATGGATTTCTCTCCCGGGGGTACGAACGAGTCCTCGACAGGCTTGGCCAAAGAGTGCTGCGGGACTCCCGAGACACGCCTGCGTTACGACTGATGGTGTCTCTCAGTCTTACCGCCGTGCCAATTTTCGTGATTCAACTCGTTTTAGGGAAACCTCGGCTGCTGCTGGCGATCGCTTTCTATTTTTCTCTTTACGGTCTCAAGTTCCAGCGGTTTGTGAGAATGTTCAGCGCCAGCCACTTGGAGGCACACAGGCGCCAGGGCTACTTTTCGGAGAAATACGACAAAGTCTTCGGCCGCTACCTCGAATTCTTCCTCGGGTATTTCTATGGGAACATTCCGGAACTGGGCCGGACGGCTCATGTGTGTCTCCACCATAGAGAGAACAGTGGGCCCGAGGACACTCGCAACACGATGGGCTACGATCGAACCAGCCGGCTCGATTTCCTGTGGTATCTCTCGGACAACAGTTGGACGGTTCTGGGGCTTGCCCCCTACGCCTACTTTAGAGCGAGAGGCGATGAAAAGAACCGAAGGCGCATGTTGTGGGGAATGGCGCGCTACTACGCTTATTTCGGAGCTGTCTTTATTTACGATTGGAGAATTGGGACGATGTTCGTACTGGTTCCTCTTCTCTGCATAAATTTCATCAACGCAATCACCGCATGGGTCCGGCACGCCTTCTGTGACCCGGAACGTCCTGAAGATTATTTCACCAATTCCGTGACCGTTGTGGATGAGGTGAACTTCATGAACGAAGGATACCACCTCTGCCATCACCACCGTGCCAGTCTTCACTGGACCGAGATGCCAGTTCATTTTGAGCGGATTCGCGACAAGATGAGAGAGGCTGGCTCGTTGGTCTTCCGGGACTTGGATTTTATGGAACTTTTCGTGGAGTTGACTCTCTTGCGCAGAATGGATGTACTTGCCGAGAAACTTGTTCCGTGGGAGCCCATGGATCACAACCAGCGATTGGCCTTGCTAGCGAAGAGGACTAGCCTCAAGACTGCCGATTTAAGATACCCCAGGTGAAGCTGCCGCCTGAGGCGGAACACGAGTTTGCGGTACGGGTTAGCGCACTCAAGTCTTGTCAGAGACTGGTGAGTCGAGCAGTCGGAAACTGATTCACTAATCGAAGAACGCCGATGATCCTTAGCATTCCTGATGTCCGGTCGATTTCCCATCGTATCTCTTTATACAAATGCGGTAGTTACACTTCTTGTCAGAGAGAACCATCTTGCGCTGAGATAGAAGCGTGGCATCTTCCCGCTTTCGGGCAACTTTGGGAGCAGCAGGTACAAGATGAAATTCAACGCCAAGTATTTCGCTCTTTTCCTCAGCATTTTTTGCCCCGCAATTGCACAAGCGCAAAGTGTGGGCCAGGTAGAGTGCCCACGCACAGGCGACTACGTCTATCTATACAGCTCCATGACCACGCTGGATGTTCGCACGACGCTGCAGTGTGGGGAGCAGGTACAAATCACCGGTCGGTATGATGTGTACTTCGGTGTGCGCACGGCCAAGGGTGAAGTGGGTTACGTCCCTATAGAGAGTCTCCTGCTCTTAAAGGACAAGCCGGGCGCCAAGGCCCAGCTGGCCAAGCCAGCGCCGACGGTACGAGAGCGCACCCAATATGACGCGCCGGGATCGACTGCGAGAACTGCTCCGAGCGCTCCATCCAATCCGTCTGAATTTACTTTGCGCAACGGCACTCCGATACGCCTGAAACTAGGCAAGACCATTTCTTCCGCGACCACTCACGTTGGAGACGCAGTAGATCTGCAAGTGGCTGAAGAGGTGATTGTTGACGGCCTTGCGGTGATTCCTCAAGGTGCAGCGGCCACGGGCGTGATAAAAGAAGCAGAACCCAGGAAGCGGCTGGGCCACGGCGGAAAATTGGCTTTCAGCATTGACTCCGTCCGCCTCAAGGACAACGAAAAGGCCGCGGTCCGGTCCTTCCAGGAGAGTTCCGGCGGAAACAATTCCGCTGGAGGGATTCTTCCGGGCTCCGGCAAAGATGTCGTTTTCACACAAGGGACTGAATTCACCGCCTACGTTGACGGCGACGTGCACCTGAAGAGGGCAGCGTTTCAGGGCGAGAAGGATTCTTCCCGAGCCGCGCCTGCACCCGCAGATCAGAAAGCGTCTCAGCCGCTCGGATTTTGACACGCTGACAAGCAATAGCTCCACGCAATGTGCCGACCCTAAGCTTGTCGACCTAGCTAGGCATTTCCGACACAGGTTTTGTATCCGTGCTTGCCATTGGCCGCTGCGCTTGGCAGACTCGGCCCGTGGTCATTGGCCTCTTCCCTGAATTGGACGCACCCGGCGGAGTGCAGCGAGCGGGCCGCCACCTGGCGGCGGTGCTGACGGAATTTGCTGTCAGCCGCAGCATGGAATGCCGCCTGCTCACCCTGAATGACTCACCGGAACTGCACCGGATGACGCTGGCGGGGCGTGAATTTGTGTTCACTGGGTGCGAACGCGCTAAAGGGCGATTCACAGCGACAGCGCTGCGCGCGGCACGGCGGAACGCAAAACTGGTCCTGGCCGCACATCCAAATCTCGCGCCGGTGGTGCAGGCGATGCGGATTGCAGCGCCGCGGATGAAAAGCATCGTGTGCGCGCATGGCGCGGACGTGTGGGAACCGCTGGGGATATTGCAGCGTCTGGCGCTGCGGTACTCGAATCTGGTTCTCGCTCCGAGCAAGGATACAGCGGCGCACGTGGCCGAGGAACAAGGCGTGCCTGAGGAACGGATACGCGTTCTGCCGTGGGGGCTCGATCCGCAATTCGAAGCGCTGATCAGCCCGGGCTCGCATCCCGTGCTGCCGGAAAACTTCCCTTCGGGACGAGTGATTCTGAGTGTGGGACGCTGGCTGGCGTCAGAACGGTACAAAGGCATGGACACACTGATCACCGCGCTGCCCCGGCTCCTGACGCAAAGGCCCGAGGTGCAACTGGCTCTGGTGGGCGCGGGCGACGACCGCGCTTGGCTGGAGGATCTGGCGGAGCAAACCGGAGTGAACCGTCACGTGCATTTCCTGACTGGACTGACCTATTCGGAAATTGCAGCGTGCTACGCAGCGTGCGAAGTTTTTGCGTTGCCCAGCCGGGGAGAGGGATTCGGCCTCGTCTATCTGGAAGCGATGGCGTGCGGCAAGCCGGTAATCGGGGGATTTCATGGGGGCGCGCCAGAGGTGATTCAAGATGGCGTCACCGGTTATCTGGTGGCGCACGGCGATCCGATCCAGCTTGCGACAAGCCTGGAAACATTGCTGGCCGATCCTGTCCATGCGAAAGAAATGGGCGCGCGCGCGAAGCAACGGGCGGAGCACGAGTTCCGCTTCAACGTCTTCGCGAAGTCATTGAAAAAAATCCTCCGCGAACAATGCGAATCTTGAACGTCACGGAAACGTACGCTCCCTTTCTGGAATTCGGCGGTCCCCCGGTGAAAGTGCGCGCTCTCTCTGAAGGCTTGGCGAGACGCGGACACCAGGTCACAGTCCTTACGGCAGACTGGGGGCTGGAAAAACGACTGCAAACGCAGGAAGAGAAAATCACGGCAGAACGGTCCCCGTTTGGCTGGCGGCGAACCGGGAATGGCGTGCAAGCTATCTACATCCCCACATGGCTGCGTTACCGAAGCGTGAGCTGGAATCCCGCGGTTAAGCGATACTGCCGGGCGCGGCTGCAGAATTTCGATGTTGTGCACATATTCGGGCTCTACGATTTGCTCGGCCCGGCAGTTGCGGCAGCTAGCCGCAAGGGAGGTCTGCCGTACGTGCTCGAGCCCATCGGGATGTTCGTGCCCATCGTGCGAAGTCTCTTGCTGAAACGGATGTATCATACGATTTGGGGAAGGCGGCTACTCGAAGGGGCAAGCGCGGTAATCGTCACTTCGAAGCAGGAAGGCGAGGAACTCGCCGGCGGAGGCATTGCGCACTCGAAAGTGCTATTGCGGCGGAACGGCGTGGAAGTGCCCGCATCCTGGCCCACGCGAGGCACATTTCGGAAAGCACACGGAATTTCGCCAGAAGAAAAGCTGATCCTTTTTCTGGGGCGGCTATCCGCCAAGAAAAGTCCGGACTTGCTTCTGCGAGCATTCGCGGAACTTTCGGGGCGCACGGCAGGAATACCGATGACACTGATCTTCGCGGGCCCTGACGAAAGCGGCGAAAAAGCAAAACTGTCCGAGCTCGCCAGCCAACTGGGCGTTCGAACCAAGATTCAATTCGTGGGACCGATTTTTGGCGAGAACAAGTGGGCGGCTTACCGGGATGCGGACGTTTTCGTGCTTCCGTCGCAAAATGAAAATTTCGGGAATACAGCAGCGGAAGCGGTAGCTGCAGGGACTCCGGCGATCGTGACAGAGCGATGCGGGATTGCACCACTGCTAGCAGATGAGGCTGGGCTGGTGGTGCCCCACGACCCGGCGGCGCTTTCTGGCGCGATTGAGAGGATCCTGCATGAAACGGAACTTCGCGCGCGGCTGGCCGCTGGATGTGCTGTGGTAACGTCGCGTCTAGGCTGGGATGAACCCGTTCGCGAGATGGAAACGTTGTACACCACGCTTGCTTCGCGCCCAGTGATGAAGGCAGAATCTGAACAGAAGGAGTAATCACTTGCCGAGACGCCAACATGGCGCTTTTCGTGTGATCTGGTGGAGCAGCAACCTGCTGCTGGCCACTGCGTTCGTGGCGATGCTTTACTCGTGTGCCCGCGAATACTCCGTGCGCCGGTATCTCGACGGTTTCTCCGATGCGATTGTGCCCAACAGCCATCCTCCGGAACAAAAGGTCCAAGCGATTCTGGACTGGATGCGTGCCGAGCCATCGCGAACCATCACTGCCAATCCGGACGGGCTGGCGATGCGCGATCCGGAAATCACTCTCACCTATCGCCAATTGTTGAATGTCTGCGGCACGGCGACGAACGCCTTCCTAAATCTAGCTCGAAGTTCCGATCTGCGGGTGCGCCGCCTGCTCTTATTGTCTCCCGAGCACACCACCAAGCATGTGATTGCTGAAGTCCTGATCAACGATCGCTGGATCATCGTGGACCCGACTTACCGGGTCATCATGAAGGACGCGAAGGGCCATTATTTGACGCGCAAGGAGCTGCAGGATCCTGCCGTGTTTTCCGAGGCGATCAGCGCCGTCCCCAACTATCCGCGTGAATACAATTACGACCGCTTCGCGCATGTTCGGCTCACGCGGCTGCCGCTCAATGGGTTGCATCTTCGGCCTTTGGTGGATAGGGTTTACCCCGGATGGGAGGAAGCCGTGGACTGGAGCCTGCTACTGGAACGCGAGTCTTTCTTCTACCTGGTGCTCTCCTCCGCAGCGGCGATGTTCTTCCTGCTGTTGCGAGCCGGGCTTGCCTGGTATGCGGACCACCGCCTGAGAATCCCGCGCTTCCATTTGCGGGAGCACGCCATCCGTGCGGGCGCCGCCTTCTTCTCGGCGCCGGAAATCAAACAGTAGCGTGTGCGGTATCTGCGGCGTCGCGTTTGCTTCGCGGACGGCGGAGGCAGAATCGTGCGTTCGCGCCATGACCGCTGCGATGCGGCATCGCGGGCCGGATGACGAGGGCTTCCTGGCCGGAAATCCGCGCGCCCCGGGACTCGCGCTGGGGATGCGCCGACTGAGCATTATCGATATGGCGGGCGGCCACCAGCCCATCTGGAACGAAACCAAGGACGTCGCGGTCGTCTTCAACGGCGAGGTGTACAACTATCGCGACCTCCGCGAGCGCTTGTCGCTCTGCGGCCACCGCTTCGCCACGCAGTCGGACACGGAGATTCTGGTTCATGCCTGGGAAGAGTGGGGCGAGGATTCCCTGACCGAACTGCGGGGCATGTTCGCGTTTGCACTGCTGGATCTTCGCGGGCGTTACGCCACAGCTCCGATACTTTTCCTCGCGCGCGACCCGCTGGGAATCAAGCCTCTCTATTACACGCAAACACCGGATGGGTTCGCGTTCGCCTCGGAGGTTCGGGCGTTGCTTGCTTCGGGCGCCTTTCCCAAAAGCCTGTCGCAGGACGCCGTGACCGCCTATCTGCTTTTTGGCAGTGTCTCTGAACCGGTGACGCTTGTGGAAGGAGTGTTTTCCCTTCCGCCGGGACATCGCATGCTGCTGCATGTGCCGGAGCGTCGGCGCACGCCGCGCGCGCGGCCCTGGTGGGATCCTACGATTTCTCCCGCGGCACGCGACACGCGTAAACCGCGCGACCTTTCCTCGGCGGCGAAAAAGCTGCGTCCGCTTCTCGAAGATGCGGTGCGCAAACACCTGATCGCTGACGTGCCGGTGGGCTTGTTTCTTTCCAGCGGGTTGGATTCCGGCGCGATCGCGGCGCTCGCGGCTCAAGTACGACGTGGAATCGAGAGCTTTACATTGACGTTTCCAGGTACGCCGTTTGATGAAGCGGAGCTCGCACGGCTGGCAGCGAAGCGATTCAAAACCAAGCATACCGAAGTGCCACTGAGCGGGGAGTCGCTCCTTTCGCGGCTGGACGAGGCTCTTAGGGCTCTCGACCAGCCCACCATGGATGGAATCAATATGTATTTTGTGTCCTGGGCCGCGAAACAGGTCGGACTGAAAGTGGCGCTATCGGGGCTGGGCGGAGATGAACTGTTTGCTGGCTATCCGACATTTGCGGATACTCCGCGGCTTTCGAGACTGATCCGCTGTGCCTGGTTTGTACCCGCTCCTGTGCGGCGAATGACGGCCCCCCTCCTTGCCGTTCTCGCATCGCGACAACGTTCACCCGATGCGGCGCGCAAAGCCGCGGCCGGGTGGGCTTTTCCGGACGCTTTGCCACATCCGTATTATTTTGCGCGGACGCTCTTCCCGCCTGGGCAGCTCGAACGAATCATTGAACCGCGGTTTCGCCCCAGCACGGTGGGCGCCGACGGCGTGACGCTGGAGCCGACCTGGCTCGGCTGGCTGGAGCGCACGGCGGACGAAGCGCGTAAGCTCGAATCCGTGGGTGGAATTTCCTGGCTGGAGATGCGCACGTACATGGCGAGCACGCTGCTGCGCGATACGGACACGGTGAGCATGGCGCGATCGCTTGAAGTCCGGGTGCCGCTCCTCGACACACCGCTGGTTGAATTTGTGGGTTCGCTGCCGGATACGGCACGCCGACGTTCCGGTGCGCAAAAGGCATTGCTTGTGGAGGCCGTCGGCGATCTGCTGCCGCAGGAAATTCTATCGCAGCGCAAACGCACCTTTACTTTGCCGTGGGAAGAGTGGCTCCGCGGACCGTT
This sequence comes from Acidobacteria bacterium 13_2_20CM_57_17, assembly GCA_001914785.1. GTDB lineage: Bacteria > Acidobacteriota > Terriglobia > Acidiferrales > UBA7541 > Acidiferrum. Next base: position 22,720 of record MNDE01000176.1, read on the forward strand.
GCGTGCGCGCATCGAAGCAAGCTTCGCGGATCCTGCGCCGCCGCTGGCCTCGTATCTTCGCCAGGGTGGCGTTCGTTCCGTTTGGACGGATTTTCTTGCCGGAAAAACCACCTGGTCGCGCCCCTGGTCCTTGTACGTCCTGAATGAGTGGTGCCGCCGGCGCCTCGCGGCATAATCTTCCGGCTGGGGTACACTTCGAAATCACGCGATGAACATTCTGGGGATCAATGCGTACCACGGGAACGCTTCGGCGGCGATTGTCTGCGACGGCCAACTGATCGCCGCGGTCGAGGAGGAACGCTTCAATCGCGTGAAATACGCGGCAGGATTCCCCGCGCAAGCGATTCGCTATTGCCTGAAGGAAGCGGGCCTCACACTCTCGGACATCGATCACGTCGCCGTGCCCCGAAATCCATACGCCAGGCTGGCCACGAAACTTTTCTATGCACTGCGCATGCCGTCCTTTGCGCGCGAACGCCTTAAAGTCCTTGCAAAATTCACGGGCATTCCGGAGGCGCTGGCGGCGGCATTTGACTCCGACCGCAAAAAGCTGAGCGCAAAATTTCACCGCATCGAGCACCATCAAGCCCATCTTGCGAGCGCATTTTTCGTTTCGCCCTTCGAGCATGCGTTCCTGCTGTCCGCTGACGGCCTCGGCGACTTTGCGAGCACCATGTGGGGCTTCGGGATCGGCAACCACATGGAAATTGACGGTGCCATTCCCTTCCCCCATTCGCTCGGCCTGTATTACACGGCAGTCACGCAGTATCTGGGCTTTCCGAAGTTTGGTGACGAATACAAAGTGATGGGCCTGGCTGCGTATGGCCAGCCTGAACAACTTGAAGCATTCCGCGACATCCTGCGCCACTGCCACAAGTTCACCAGTTTCCATTTGGGACTGAAGTATTTCACACATCACCGCACTGGCCCGGAGATGGCGTGGGCCGAAAGTGACAAAATGCCGGCCCTCGGGAAATTGTTCTCAGAGGAGATGCCGCGCAAGCTAGGGGCAGCCCGCACTCCGGAAGAGCCTCTTGAACAGCGTCATCGCAACCTGGCGGCATCACTGCAAGCGCGGCTGGAGGAAGTGTATTTTCGCATGCTTGCCCTAAAGAGGCTTCACACGCCCGTTAAAGCCGTTTGTTTGGCTGGCGGAGTGGCTTTCAATTGTGTTGCTAACGGGAAAATTTTCGACCACACCGGGTTCGAACAGGTTTACGTGCAACCCGCCGCTGGCGACGCAGGACTGGCTGTCGGTGCGGCCTTCTACGTGTGGCATCAGAAACTTGGAAAGCCGCGCTCTTTTGTGATGGATCACGCTTACTGGGGACCCGGATATTCGCGCGAAGAGATCCGCCGAGCGATCGACTCGAGCGGCCTCGCGCAAGATGGCTATTGCATCGCCGAATTTGCCGAGGAAGAACTGACGCGTCGCAGCGCCGCGATCGTCGCCGATGGAAAAATACTCGGCTGGTTTCAAGGCCGCGCGGAGTGGGGCCCCCGGGCTTTGGGCAATCGCAGCATCGTCGCCGATCCTCGCCGCCCGGAAATGAAGGACATTCTCAACAGCCGAATCAAGCACCGTGAAATATTTCGCCCGTTTGCGCCTTCCATCCTCGCGGAAGCTACGGCGGAATATTTCGAGAAGTCGCACCCTTCGCCGTTTATGACGCTGGCTTACGGCGTGCGCCCGGAGAAACGCGACAAGATTCCGGCGCCAACACACGTGGACGGCACGGGCCGGCTGCAAACCGTCACCCGCGAGGCTAATCCCCGCTATCATGCGCTCATTTCCGCCTTCCGCGATCTTACAGGCGTGCCCGTCGTGCTCAACACTTCCTTTAACGACAATGAGCCCATTGTCTGTCGTCCCGAAGAAGCCGTCGACTGCTTCCTGCGAACGCAGATGGATGCGCTGGTCCTCGGCGATTTTCTCATCTCACGCTCATAGCGTCTTCAACCTCGAGCTTCGGATTTGGCTGCTACTAGCCAACGGCAGCGAAGTGTGGCAAGCTGTCCGCCATGGGAAACAAAGACAGAGGGAAGCGCGAAGTCAAGAAACCGCCGAAGAAAAAGCCAACCGCTCATGAGTTAGCCCGCGCGGCTGCGCCGATCTTCAAAAAGCCCGCTTAAAATCGCTGAGCTACCGCACCCCGCGCAGAGGCAGAACTCAGTACAATCTCTCCGTGCGCATCCTGCTGCTGAATCTCTATTACCCGCCGGATACTTCCGCGACCGCCAAGATGGCGCATACCGTCGTGGAAGCTCTCTCCTCTTCGCATGGCCTGACGGTGCTCTGCGGACGCCCATCCTACGATCCCACAGAGCGACGCCCATGGCGCCCGTACCAAACTGAAATTGTGGACCGAGTGCGCATCATTCGCGCCGGTTCGACGGACTTTCCGCGCTTCGACATGATAAAACGTGTTGTGAATTATCTCAGCTACGTCGCGCTGGCGATTCCTCGTGCGCTCTTTGTGCCCTGCGACGCTGTTGTAGCGATGACCGATCCTCCATTTCAAGGCATTGTTGGCACGATCGTTGCCCTGCTGAAACGCAAACCGTATGTTTACAACATCCGTGACTTGTACCCAGACATGGCCGTGGCAGGCTCGATCGTTCGACCAGGCATGCTTGCGGGATTCTGGGAAAAGCTCCATCGCTGGGCACTGCGTCGCGCGTCGCGTGTGATCGTTCTAGGTGAAGACATGCGCGCGCGCATCATCGCCAAAGGCGTAGCTCCGGCTCGCGTAGTAATCGTTCGCGACGGAGCCGATATTCTCTCGGCGGGCGCGCCCCTTCCTGTCCTCGATCCCGCAGTTGTTCGCGCCATTCGGGGAGATTTTTCGTTTGTCCTGGTTCACGCGGGCAACCTTGGTTTCTACGGCGCTTGGAACACGCTGGTCACCGCGGCTCGCCATCTGGCAAACGAGGGTGTGGGCCTCGTGTTCGTGGGCGATGGTGCACAACGCTCTCAAATCGAAGCGGCAGCCGCGGGCGCCGACAATGTCCGTTTTTTAGAGTTCTTCCCGGCAAGCAAAATCCCGTCGGTGCTTGCCGCCGCCGATGCCCACGTCATCACAGTGAAGCGGGGGCTGGAAGGCGTGGTGGTGCCCAGCAAAATGTACGGAATTCTGGCGGCGGGAAAACCGATTCTCGCGGTGGCCCCAAAGGAAACGGATGCAGCGTCGTTAGGAGTTCAGCGCGGCTTTGCGGTAGCTGCTGACCCTGACCGCCCCGCGGAAGTTGTGAGCGCCGTGCGCGCCCTCGCTTCCGACCCCAAGAAACTGAAGGCCATGGGTGAAGCAGCGCGAGCCGCTGCTCCCGACTATGATAGAGTCGAGGAACTGAAAAAATTTGTGACAATCATCGATCAGCTGGCGGTTGACCAGAAGAATTAAGGAGGCTGCGCTCGCGTGACGACGGCGGACGGATTTTGGGCGGGAAAGACAGTTTTCGTAACTGGTGGAGCGTCGTTCATCGGCTCGACGCTTACCGATCAACTGCTGGCGCGAGGCGCGAAAAAGGTTCGCATCGTCGATGACTTGACCAGCGGCCATCTCGGTAACATTCGGCAGCACCTCGGCACGGGCAAAGTGGATTTTTTGCAGGCCGATTTGCGGGAGCCCGGCGTGGCCCGCGCCGCGATGCAGGGCGTCGACACGGTCTTCCATCTCGCCGCGGATCACGGGGGGCGCGGTTACGTGGACCTCCATCAAGCCGGCCCTGCGTCAAACTTTTTTCTGGATGGTCTGGTCTTTGCCGAAGCGCTCAAAGCCAAAGTGAAAAAAGTGGTGTTCGCTTCCTCCGGCTGCGTGTATCCGAATTTTCTGCAGTCGGACACGCAGAAGGAACTCTATCTCACGGAAGACCTCACCAAAGGTCCGAATGACGCCGACAATACTTATGGCTGGGCCAAGTTGATGGGCGAATTTACGCTGCAGGCCTACGCGAAGGAACACGGAATGGGAGCCGCTTCATGCCGCTATTTCACGGTCTATGGCCCGCGTGGGGTTGAGAATCACGCGGTCATCGCCATGATTGCGCGCGCGTTTCTGGGACAAGACCCATTTGAAGTTTGGGGCGACGGCACGCAAATCCGCAATTGGACGTACATTGACGACATTGTCGAAGGCACCATTCTGGCCGGGCAAAAAATCAATGATGGCACGGCGATTAACCTCGGAACCATGGAACGCATCCGGGTGATCGATTGCGCCAAAATGGTTTGTGAATTCACGGGACACAAAGCCGAAATCAAGCTCCGCAAAGACATGCCCACGGGCCCGCTCAACCGCGTCGCTGACAACTGTCTTGCCAAGAAACTTCTCGGCTGGGAGCCGAAGGTTCTCTTCCGCGAAGGCCTCAAACGCACCATCGACTGGTACTACGCCACTCGCGACAAAGAGGAAGTGAAGCGCATTTTCACCCGCATGTTGACGGAACGTTGACGCACCGCGCATTAGGTGTCTTTCCAGCGATTGCTGCAAAACTAAAATCGCAGTATCGTGTTCGTGCTGCGTGGGACAGCTGATTTGTTGGTTCGACTTGGGAGCCGGGCCCCCAATCCGGTGAGAATCACGTGAGATGCCGGCTGCACTAGCCTGGCCGGGTTCGGCTTACCTGATAAACGAGGTTGCATGGCCGCAGGCGTGCTTTCTTTTTTCATCGCGCTATTTGCGTCGTTGGCGCTCGTCGTTCCCGTGCGCGCGCTTGCGTTACGCGTAGGAATGGTCGATCTGCCGGGGCCCCGCAAAGTTCATCTCAAGCCAATTCCGCTTCTTGGCGGCTTGGCAATGTACGCCGCCGTGGTGATTGCGGTGCTCTTTGCTTTCAACGGCCCCGCACGCGCGCAAATCGTGGGTATTCTCATCGGCGCGACGCTGGTTGCGACTGTTGGCATCCTCGACGACAGGGGGCTGCTCCATCACCAGGTTAAATTGTTTATCGGCATGCCGCTGGCGGCGGCGATCCTCCTAGCCAGCGGAATTCGCGCGCAGTTTTTCACCGTATTCTTGGGCGGACGGAGCGGGGATTTCCTGGATGCGACGCTTACGGTTGTTTGGGTGGTGGGAATTACCGCTTCGTTCAGCATCCTCGATCATATGGACGGCCTCTGCGCAGGCGTCGCCGCCATGGCATCGGTTTTTTTCGCGATGCTTGCTTATCTGAACGGCCAGACCCTTGTAACCACGTTGGCCGCCGCAGTTCTTGGCGCGGCCACCGGGTTTCTCCGCTGGAATTTCAAACCCGCGAAAATTTTCATGGGTGACGGTGGCGCCATGTTTCTTGGTTTTCTGATGGCCACGCTGGGGTTAAAATTGCGGCTTGAGAACTCCAATCATCTTTCCGCATGGCTTGCGCCGGTTCTGATCCTGGGCGTGACGATTTTCGACACCACGCTGGTCACGATTTCCCGCTCGCGCCGGGGCCTGCTGCCCTTCGCCACTCCCGGGAAAGACCACGCAGCTCACCGGCTTTCGAATCTTGGCTTTGGGCATCGCGGCGCCGTCCTTACCCTGTATCTGCTCGGCGCAATGGGCGGCGGCGCGGCCGTGCTCGTGAGTTATCTTTCGGCACGCATGGCTTCCCTGGTTGGGGCCATCGCCGTCTGCACGATTTTTGCCGGCGTTGTGTATCTGGAGCGCGCGCCTTACGAGCGTCAGACAGGCAAGACTTCTCCCGCCCCGTAAGACTTCCGTTCGTTTCAAAAAGCACGCTTCATTCCGAGTCTTGCCTCTCCCTGCGAGTTGGTCATTCATATTCGATTCGTTATACTTACAGCGCGCCCGCTCACTCACGCCATGAGCAGCCCCACACGGGTCGAGCGGGAAGAAGGTAAATTTTTGGCGTGGTTGCCTTGATGAGCAAAACTCTCGGGGACCGCGCGTCTTTGGAAAGCACGGAAACTGTGGAAAACACAGAAGCACAGCCCCGGCTTGGCCGAAACGACCGCGAAGTTATCGTTGTCGGCGGCTCCGCTGCCGGGCTTTTCACGGCCGTGACCGTGGCCCGCGGTGGCCGGCGCGTTCGCGTGCTGGAATCAAAACCGCAATTCGAGCCGACGCCTCGCACGTTGATTGTTACCGATCATTTCCGACACCAAATGGGCACAGCCGCCAGCGAAAACATCGTCAACGAAATTCGCCGTTTCGAACTCTTCACCGATGGCCGCTCGGCGCAAATCGCCCTGAACAAGCCCGATCTCATCATCGAGCGCTCACGCTTGATTTCGGCGTTGGCCCGCGAGGCCGAGCAAGCCGGCGCGACGCTATCGTTCGATACGCGTTTCTTGGGAATCGGTCCGAACGCGCGCGGCTTGCGGCTGGACGTCGAATCCGGCGGCAAACATGAGGAATTGCACGCGGACAGCGTCGTCGGTGCGGATGGCGCAGCGAGCCGCGTGGCGCGCGCCTCCGGCTGGCCTCCGGTTGAAACTGTGCCGCTGGTTCAGGCCATCGTGCGCCTGCCGAAAGATTGTCCTCCCGACACCACGCGCGTCTGGTTCGTGCCGGACGACACGCCTTATTTTTACTGGCTGATTCCTGAATCGGCGGAACGCGGCGCCGTCGGCGTGATCGGTGAGCACGGCAGCGACACCAAAAGCTGCTTCGAACGCTTCCTGGAAAAAAAGCATCTGGAGCCGCTCGAATGGCAAGGCGCGCGCATCCCCGTGTATCGCGGATGGGTGCCGGTTCGCCGCCAGATTGGAAACGGCGAGGTCTATCTTGTGGGTGATGCTGCGGCACAGGTCAAAGTTTCAACTGTCGGGGGAATCGTCACCGGATTCCGCGGGGCGCTCGGCGTCTCGCAGGCGCTTTTGCGGAATGGCAAGGGCCGCGAGCTTGCCGCCTTGCGGCGTGAACTGGGAACGCATTGGTTGATCCGCCGCGCGCTGCATAGCTTTGAACAAAAGGACTATTCGCAGTTGGTGGATTTGCTGGACGCTTCCACGCGGCAATCGCTCGGCGAAATCAATCGCGATGAATCCACTCGTCTATTGTGGAATGTGGTCCGCCGCCAGCCGCGCCTGGTGCTTCTAGGGCTGCGAGGCTTGTTGATGGGAAAAGCGGAAAGAGGTTAGCTTCGAATTATTCACGATGAGCAATTGGGTTCCGTTTCGCATAGGCTAGTGCTTTGGAGGGTTCGCTTTGCGCCTTTCAGTTATCGGTTGTGGTTACGTGGGTCTCGTTACCGGGGCTTGTCTTGCCGAAGCAGGACACGAAGTAGTTTGCACGGACATCGATCGCGAGCGCATCGCAAAGCTCAACGCCGGTGGTGTACCAATCTACGAGCATCACCTTGATCAGATTCTCGCATCAGCTCACCAAGCCGGAAAAATTTCCTATACCGCCGACGCCGGTGAAGCCATCCGCGCTGGGGACGCCATCTTCATCTGTGTTGGCACCCCTCCGAAAGATTCCGGCGAGGCAGACCTTTCGGCCATCGATAACGTCGCCCGGCAAATTGCTGCGGAAGCGAAATCGGCAAAACTCGTTGTCGAAAAAAGTACCGTTCCGGCGCGCACCGGCCTCGAACTGAGCCGCGCCCTTGCCGCTTATTCCAAAAAGAGCAACGTAAAATTCCGCGTGGCCTCCAATCCTGAATTTCTTCGCGAAGGCACCGCCGTTGCGGATTTTTTTCATCCCGACCGCATTGTTGTCGGCGTCGAGGATCCTTCCTCCGCCGCGGAACTGCGCGAGATCTACCGTCCGATTCTCGAACGGAGTTTCCGCTGCCCGGTGCACAACGGAACGTGCCCCCCGGGCCGCAAAGCCGAGTTCCTCGTCACCACCATCAACAGCGCTGAACTCATCAAGCACGCATCCAATTCTTTTCTCGCGCTAAAAATCAGTTATGCCAACGTGATTGCCGATCTCTGCGAGAAAATCGGCGCGAATGTGGAAGAAGTCACCCACGCCATGGGACTCGACGCCCGCATCGGCGGACAATTTCTCAAAGCCGGGCTGGGCTACGGTGGTTTCTGTTTCCCAAAGGACGTTCAAGCTTTCATTCATTTGTCGGCTTCCGTCGGCGTGGATTTTGACATTCTCAAAGCAACCGAGCGCGTTAACAAACAGCGCATCGACCGTTTCTTTGAAAAAATCCGCCAGGCACTATGGGTAGTGAAAGGCAAACGCGTTGCCGTCCTCGGCTTGGCGTTCAAGGCCAACACTGATGACATCCGCTTCGCTCCCGCGCTGGAAGTTGTCAAGCGCCTTCTCGAAGAAGGGGCCGTCGTGCATGCCACCGACCCCGAAGGCATGCCACGCAGCAAGGCCCTCTTTCCTCAAGTTCATTACCATGATGATGCTTACCGGGCCTTGCAGGACGCGGATGCCGCCCTGGTTTGCACTGAGTGGGATGTTTTCCGCAAGCTCGATTGGGATCGCGCCGGAAAACTCATGGCCCGCAAGTTGGTGATCGACGGCCGCAATCTTTATATGCCGCAGGGCATGCGCGAAAAGGGCTTCGAATATTACTCCTTCGGCCGCGATTAGCTCTTGGCTAAATCTGCTTCTAGATTTTGTCGTACCGGGTCTTGAAACCCCTTCTTCTGTTGCCGTGGTCGGGTCGTTTCTCCCCTCAACTCTTGTGAAACGCTTCCTTGAAGTATGCCAGCGTTAGCTTCAGTCCTTCTTCCAGACCGATCTTGGGCTCCCACTTCAAGACACGCTTCGCCTTCGTGATGTCCGGGCAGCGCCGCTTCGGATCGTCTTGCGGCAGCGGTTCAAAAACAAGGGGCGGCGCATTGTCAAAATGCTTCCGGATGCATTCGGCAAACTCCAGAATCGTAATCTCCTGCGGATTGCCAATGTTTGTCGGCAAATGCTCGTCCGACATCATCAGCCGATAGATCCCCTCGATCAGGTCGGACACATAGCAAAAGCTGCGCGTCTGCTTTCCATCTCCATAAATCGTCAGCGGCTTGCCGCTCAGTGCCTGATACACAAAGTTGGGCAATGCGCGGCCGTCGTTTAGCCGCATCCGCGGCCCATAGGTATTAAAGATTCGCACGATACGCGTGTCCACCTTGTGATACCGGTGATACGCCATGGTCATCGCTTCGGCGTAGCGTTTCGCTTCGTCGTAAACGCCACGGGGCCCGATGGGATTCACACGTCCCCAGTATTCCTCGTGTTGCGGTGAAATTTCCGGATCGCCGTAGCATTCACTCGTCGAAGCCAGAAAGAACTTCGCATTCTTGGCAAGTGCGAGGCCCAGTGCGTTGTGCGTGCCTAATGCGCCGACCTTCAGGGTCTGGATGGGCAGCTTGAGGTAATCCACCGGGCTTGCAGGGGATGCGAAATGCAACACGTAATCGACGGGACCCGCCACATCGATGTAATTAGAGACGTCTCCGCGCGCGACGCGGAACTTCGGATGATTCATCAGGTGCGAGACGTTGGAATCGACGCCAGTGATCAGGTTATCCAGCGCCAGGACGTCCCATCCCTCATTCAGCAAGCGCTCGCACAGATGCGACCCCAGAAACCCCGCTCCTCCCGTCACTACCGCCCGCATGCGCCCTCCTTCGCAAAATTAGTCCGCCAGTGTATCCTGCCCCTACTGGAACATCCAAACATGTCAATTTCAGGGAGCGAATCGGTCCTCGCCAGGCGAAGGTTGCGGCCAGCGGGCTCACGCATCGAGTGATTAAAGATTGAAGCATCGTTCAGTTCGCCGGTCCTCCCGCACTGACCGTCGAAATATCTGACTTCATCCCCAGCGCTCTTAAATATTCCTCATTCACGCGGCACTTTTGCAGGCGGACACTTTCCAGAAGCTCGGCGAAGACACGAGTGATCGTTTCCTGCTCAGGCCGCGCCTTCAGCCGTTCTTCCACATGCCCTGTGCCCCGCGGAAGCTTTGCGAACTCCACGATCTTTTCCCAATCGGCGGGCGGTATAATGCTGACGACCGCCGACGGTTTTTGCATCTTCTTATACGGCCAGAAAGCCCATCCGATGTTATTTTTTTCAAGCGCTTTCGCGAATTGCGCGATCCACTCATCGGTATTTTCCCCGGACTCGCCCATCCAGATTGGCACGTCATAACGCTCCCGAAAATCAATGTATTGCCGTATTACGCTCTCATCCGGCGCAGTCCAATACTTGTGGAACGTGTATGCGGTGTTCGCATCGAAAGGCTTGCCGAATAGGGAGAAGTTAGTGTCCCACTGCGCGCCACCCAGAAAGAGAATGTGGTGGGCATCAACTTTTCGAATTTCCCCCGACAACTTCTTGTAGAGCGGTTCAAGCGAAAGATTCAAAGGCGCCAGCCTGGGGAAATGCGGAATCGGCTCATTGAGCAGGTCGTATCCGAGCACGGCCGGCTCATCACGATAGTGCGTCGCCAGCCGCCGCCAGATCGCGATCAGGTGCTCTTGCTCCAGCGGACTCTGGTAAAGCCACGGATATCCGGCGCTGTCATCGATATTCGCACCCGTCTGTCCGCCCGGTGCGGCGTGCAGGTCAAGGACCACATATAGATTCTCGGCGCGGCTCCAACCGATCAACCGGTCCAGCAGTTTGAAACCCTCCGCGTCGTCGCTCTCAAAAAAGCTGTAGTGCAAAGGAACTCGAATGGCGTTGAACCCGGCCCGGTGGAGTAGCGCGATGTCCTCCCGCGTGACGTAGTTCGCGCGGTACTTTTGCCAAAATGCTGCCGAACCTTCGGGCCCAAGCAACTCCAACACCAGCGCGCGGATCTCACTGGGAGATTGCGGCCCACCTTGGAACAGCCACATGTAACCCTCTGGCACCAGCCAATTGCCCAGATTTGTCGCGCGAACAAGAAGTGGTTTGTCGGCGGCATCGACGATTTGTTTGTGGTCAGTGTGCGCGAACTGCGCGCTCGCTTGGGAAGTCAATGCCAGAACAAGAAGCAGCAATCGCAAAAGTCTAGACTTGGACATGGTTTTCTCCGCTGGAAAGCCTACACCAAACTGGCCAGTAAAATAGGATATCCGGCGGATGAAAATGCCGAATTTGGTGACTACTATTTCGCGAACCGCCGCACACTGAAGGAAATCGGAAGCCCGACCACCACCATGTGCACAAGCAATCCTAGAATCAGGTCATCAAGTTTGTAAGGGCCTTTTGCGCGAAGCGCGGAGAGCGGCAAAACGATAAGATTCATTACCTCTTCCACCGCGGCCCCAAAGAACAAGCCGCACACCAGCGGGTGTTCCGTCATAAAACGCAGCTTGCGGCTTGCCGCATAGTAAATAGCCGCCGCCGAGCAAGCGATGAAGAAGTGCAGGAAGACGCCCAGAACATACGTGCCGGCGCCTCCGTGAAAAGCCTCTCTCCCAAGCAGGCCGCCGGCAATCACCAGCGGAATGTTCCATCCGAACAGGATGCAAGCTTGCAGAAGGTCCAAAGTCCCTGCAATCCCACCGCCCACGGCAATTGCCAATAGAGCGTTTCTTTTCCCTGATAGCCTAGCCGCCGAGTCTCCAGTCATTCGATCCTCCTTTTCACCTCTTATTTGTTCGCAATCGGCAATGCCACGTTACCGAGGTGAGACGCGGGAAGCCTTGAGCCAGGGTCTGAAACACTCTGAATAGTTCTGAAATCACGCTGCATCGGCGCTGGCATAGCCGGAGTAGCGTCGCTAAGCGCAACACGGTCCGCCGTTGGCGTTTCTCTACGGTGTGCTATAGTCAGCGAGCACCGCTCTTCAATTAAGAAATAGATAGCAGCAGAAACCATGCAGTATGGAACGCACAACCGCGGCAATGCTTCGCATCGGCGCCTGGTGTGTCAATCCAGCCGGCCAGATTTCACGGGATGGCGAGATCGCCCGCGTAGAGGTGCGGACGATGCGACTGCTGCTCTGCCTCGCGGAGCATTCCGGCGAGCTCGTCAGCATCGATGACCTGCTCACCCAAGTCTGGCCTGACGTTAAGGTCGCTCCCGACTCTGTCTACCAGGCGGTGGCGTCGCTCCGCCGTCTGCTCGGCGACGACCCCAAGCAGCCCACTTACATCGAGACTGTGCCGCGACTTGGGTATCGGATGATCGCGACGGTCAGTCCCTGGGCAGATCAGCCAATCAAGCAAACGGGCGCAGAAGTGAATTCGCCGCGTCCGCGCTTCAGGGCCGGCTTCACGCTGGCCGCCGCTGCGGCGCTTTGCTTCGCCCTAGTCGTTGCTTTCCTGCTCTACGGCAAAGTCGCGAACAACCATAACTCCGCTTCGGCCGCCGTTCCTCCCCAGCCACAGCAATCCATCGCGGTGCTCCCGTTTCTCGACCTGACTGACGATATGAACCAGGAACCCTTCGCCGACGGCATGACCGAGGAACTGATCGACAAACTCAGCAAAATTCCTGGCCTTCGCGTACCGCCTCCTACCTCCTCGTTCTATTTCAAGGGCAAACTCTGGCCGCGCTCGCATGGGACTCCGCAAATAACCATCGCTGATATCGCCAAGACGCTGGGTGTCGTTTACGTTCTCGACGGAAGCATACGCAAATCCGCCGCCACGCTGCGGGTCGACGCGCGCCTCATTCGTGCCGACAACGGTTACATTGTCTGGTCCGAAACCTACGACCGCCCCTTCGACGACATCTTGATGGTCCAGGACGATATCGCCGGCGAAGTCACAAAAGCGCTGAGGGCATCCATCGAAGCCAGACCGGACCACTAGCCGTTAAAACATTTAGGTCTACAATCCTCAAGTGGATCACCACACTGTCGCGCTCGTCAGCATTACGGGTACTTGCCTTGATGTGCTTGGTAGTCTCTATTTGGCCTATGACCTATTGGGTGGGCAACACGGTCCGCTGCGGCTGCTCACCCGTGCCGTAACGTACTCCGTTGTTTTCGGCATCGGCTACGGCCTAGGCCTCGGTCTCTTCTTTGGCCTGTCTCCCGGTATCGCCACCGGTATCACCCTGGCGATTGAACTCAGCCGGGCAGCGCGTGGGCTGGATCATTACTCTTTGCCTTGGGAAGGGCTGTTTTCCGCCATACGGGGGTTAGCTTTCGGAGCTGGCCTGTACAGGATTTTGGGCTTTGGATTCGCGATCGCCTTTGCCATTCTCATTACCGTGGGCCAGGTATTCGCCTACTCTCGCGGCATGCGTCCTGCCCTCGACTATGAAGCGTCGCGCCGCCCGCGGCTTACGCGTCGTCACTTTTGGGGAATTGTCGTCCGCACAGTCGGCTACACGGTCACGGCTCTGATCTGTAGCGCTTTCATCCATCATGTGGACCACGCCTGGTCTTTCGCGATTCGCGTGGGGCTGGTGACGGGCATCGTCACCGGCGTGGGAGTGACCTTCAATCCTTATATCGAATATTACGCCGACAATCTCCCGGAGCGGCGGCTTGGGGCTTTTGGTATTGCACTCATCTTTTGCGGTTTTGCCCTGCAATCCCTCCAATATTGGCTTTCACTACTTGACGTCCATCTGACGTAAGGTCATCCCCTCGCTCTTCTTCCTACCTGGGTGGAAGGATAACGGCGACTACGGCCGTGGTCCATTCTCCGTGGTTGTTGGAGTAGGAGCCACGCATCCAGACGAGCGCGGTTCTGGGGTCGTTCCACTTGGGAATGACGGGGCGCAGATTGTCGTAGGTGGAGTTGCGCGTGATCGGAGTCCACGTCCATTTGCCGGACTGTTGCTCGCGTGTGCCCCGAAACAGTTCGTAGTGTCTGCGATGGTCCGCCTGACTGACGAGCGGGACGCCGGTCACCGGATCGGCGTCGGTCGAAATGTAAACGATGTCCGGATTCTTGGGGTCGAGTGCGCCCAAACCCGAATAATCGTCTTCGCCAGGATACAGGCGCCCGCCCGCGTGAGCGATTTCCTCGGTATGCCAGGCAGCGCCGTCCCAGCGCGCGTAGTGATACCGCAAGTCCATGCCACCTTGGCCGCGCGGCAAGCCTCGCCCATCGATTTGGCAAGAAAACAGGACGTAGGGATGGCCGTCCCGGTCCAATTCCAAATCAATCATCCACGCCACGTTATCCGGAGTTCCCTGGAAAATTTTGGTGAGCTCCCAAGTGGCGATTTTTGCGTCGGTCGATGTGCTCAACGGACCGACGGGCGTCCCGTTTGATTGGTAGATGGTTCCGCTCCGCAAATAGGCGTGATACAGGCTATTGTCAAAATTGCGAGGATGATCCTCGGTGGCGACGAAATGAACCGTACCTTTGCCGTCGTCGGCATACTTCAGGTACGGGCTATAGCCACCTTTACCGTAGAGCCAGTGGCCGCCATAGGTCCACGTCTGACCTTCATCTTTCGAGACCATGTAATTGGGCTCGTGATGGAATCCGCGGTAGAAATTGACGATGCGCCCGTCCGGCAGGCGAAACGGATTGGCGTACGTATCGTTGTTGCCGGCATAGCTGGCGTCGGCACCGGGCGTTTCAACGCTCCGCGTCGGGCCCCAAACGAGCGGATTGTGAGGTTCGGAGATGCGGTAATACATCTTCCGCTCGGCGGCATGCTTCGAGTACATCGCCATGTATCGACCGTCGGGCCGCACAAGGAAGGCGGGCGCGTCGTGATCATCTTGTTCGAGATGCGGATGCAGAACAATTGTGGCGGTCTTTTTTGCGGCGATGTCGTAGACCGCTATTTCGACGTTGCCCCATCGCGGGTCGGAAGCGCCTGATTGGAACTTGCCGATCGCTCGCACCGAACCGGCAATCAGTTTGCCGTCATCCACAATGACGCGCGGATCCATAAACCAAGACCAGGCGCCGTTGTCATTGAGCTGAATCAGAGTTCCGGCGACGTAATTCGTAGGAAAAGAATCGTTGGTGCCTAAGAGTGTGCCAGCGCAGGCGATCAGAAACAGCGCGGCCAAACCGAGCAAACGAGAGATCGTATTGATCGCGCAGCGCGCGGCCCGCAAGAGAAAGCTCGGATCCATTGAATCGGTCGTGCAGAGAAGGCGCATACCGGTTTACCTTGCCTTTCGCTATCTGTTGTTCCTCAGCGGCCCACCATTTTTTGCAGTTCTTCGGGGTACCGGGCGCCCTGCACCGCGATCTTTGAGGCTGCGGTCCCCAGTTCGCGAAGATCTTCGGGCGAAAGCTTCACATCAACGGCTCCGATGTTTTCTTCGAGCCGATGCAGCTTGGTCGTGCCTGGGATCGGCACGATCCACGGTTTCTGCGCAAGCAGCCATGCAAGAGCAATCTGGGCAGGCGTCGCCTTTTTCTGTTGCGCGAATGTGCCAACCAGATCCACCAACGCCTGATTCGCTTTCCGGTTCTCTGGCGTAAAGCGCGGGACGATGTTGCGGAAATCACTTTTATCGAATTGCGTATCTTCGCTGATTTTTCCGGTAAGGAAACCTTTACCAAGAGGACTGAATGGAACGAACCCGATCCCGAGTTCCTCAAGGGTCGGTATCACTTCCGCTTCAGGTTCTCTGAACCAAAGCGAGTATTCGCTTTGCAGCGCAGTAACGGGTTGAACTTTGTGTGCGCGGCGGATCGTCTTTATCCCTGCTTCAGAAAGTCCGAAGTGCTTCACTTTGCCTTGCTGAATCAGCTCTTTCACCGCTCCCGCAACGTCTTCGATCGGCACATTGGGGTCAACGCGGTGCTGATAGAACAAATCGATGACATCCGTCTTGAGTCGCTTGAGCGAGCCCTCGGCGGCTTCCTTGATGTGCTCTGGCCGGCTGTTTAGAGCGCTCCACCTTGGTCCACCGTTGGGATCCGGCGCAAAGCCGAACTTCGTTGCGATCACCACTTGCTCGCGAAGTGGAGCCAGCGCTTCGCCCACGAGTTCTTCGTTTGTGTACGGGCCATACACCTCTGCCGTATCGAAAAACGTGACGCCGCGTTCGACGGCCGCCCGAATCAGCGAAATCCCTTCCTGCTTGTCCACCGCGGGGCCGTAGCCAAAGCTCATTCCCATGCACCCGAGCCCGATGGCCGGGACTTCCAGATTGCTTTTTCCGAGTTTGCGTTTTTTCATTGCTCCTCCTCACGAATTCGTTTCCTTATGAATTGGGTCCAGTTACGATGCTGCCTGTCACGGCAGAGGCCGCGGGTTCGAGCTCCGTCGTCCCCGCCATTCCTTCCAAACCACTTAAGAATGATTGGTTCATACAGCTTAAACCCACAACTCAACGTGCAAAAGCTACAGCACTGTTGCATTCATCCCCACGGCGGCCGGAGCGCGCAGCGCTCTGAATCGCACCCGCTAACAACACATAGGAACCGTGCGTCCCCGCACGCCACTGAAACCGTTGCCTGGGCCCTGCGAATATACCTTGACACGTATATGCCCTGTGGCGTATATTAAGAGCATGGAATCTGTGTTCGAAATCATTGCGGAGCCGAACCGCCGCGCTATATTGAGCCTCCTGGTCTCGTCACAACAGTCGGTTGGAGAGATCGAGCGTCAACTTCGTATGCCGCAGCCGACCGTGTCAAAGCACCTGCGAGTGCTGCGCGAGGCCGGTTTCGTGGAATCCACGGTGGACGCACAGCGCCGTCTTTACCGGCTGAAACCTGAACCATTTCAGGAGGTGAATGCCTGGCTCGATCGGTTCCGAAGGTTCTGGTCCGATCATGTGGATGCTCTCGAACGCCACCTCGACCGCATGGATCAATCAGCACCGGCGAAAAGGAAGACAAAAAAAAGACCACGCGGCCCAAACCGCGGTCGTGACAAAGGAGAAAAGAAATGAAAATCAAAGTGACCAGCGTATACGTGGACGACCAGAGCAAGGCCCTGCGCTTCTATACGGAGGTACTGGGCTTTGCCAAGAAGACCGATTTCAGCCAGGGCCCCTATCGCTGGCTGACGGTGGCCTCGCCCGAGGAGCCGAACGGCACAGAGTTGCAACTGGCGCTGAACAACAACCCCGCGGCCAAAGCTTACCAGCAGGCGATGTTTCAACAGGGCCAGCCCGCGGCGATGTTCTTCACCGACGACGTCAAGGGCGACTACGAGCGGATCAAGGCGCGCGGCGCCGAGTTCACGATGCCGCCCAAGGAC
>MNDE01000188.1 GCA_001914785.1 Acidobacteria bacterium 13_2_20CM_57_17
GTAAGCTCTCGTCTTCCAGAGAACTCCTTGGCCGAGGCGTTTCCGATCAAGGCTAGCGACCATCCGGGACTTGAGAGGTTCGGTCAACGCTGCTGCGTTGATCGGGGTTGAGCGGTCCGAAGCGGTGCTATCGACAACCATCCGGTGTGCCCACGTTGACTTGCACTTGATCACAGCCTAACATCCATCGCGAAGAGCGGTTTCGAAAGTAATGATTGGCCAGACCATCTCGCACTATTGCATTCTGGAAAAACTCGGCGGCGGCGGGATGGGTGTCGTTTATAAGGCCGAAGACCTCAGCCTGGGCCGCCAGGCAGCGTTGAAATTCCTGCCGGACGATTTTGCTCGCGACCGCCAGGCGCTCGAGCGTTTTCAGCGCGAAGCCCGGGCTGCTTCGGCTCTCAATCATCCCAACATTTGTACAATTTATGAAATCGGGCAGCACGACGATCGGCCGTTCCTGGCCATGGAGTTTCTCGACGGTGAGACGCTTAAGCATCGGATTGGCAGACAGCCCATGGCGATAGAGCTGGTACTGGATTTGGGGGTGCAGATCGCCGATGCGCTCGACGCCGCGCACGCAAAGGGCATCGTCCATCGCGACGTCAAGCCCGCTAACATTTTCATCACCACGCGCGGGCAGGCCAAGATTCTCGATTTCGGTCTCGCCAAGCTCACGCCCGCACGCGGTATCGCAGGGCTAGTAAACCTTTCAGCGATACCCACCGCCAGCGACCAAGACATGCTCACTCGGCCCGGGGCGACGATTGGCACTGCGGCGTATATGTCGCCAGAGCAGGTGCGGGGCGAAGAGCTCGACGCGCGCACCGATCTGTTTTCGTTTGGCATCTTGCTCTATGAAATGGTCACAGGGGTTTTGCCTTTCCGGGGTGACACGGCGGGCCTGCTTACCGAAGCGATTCTGAATCGCGTGCCAGCCGCGCCAGTGAGGCTGAATCCGGATGTACCTCTGAAGCTCGAGGAAATCATCAACAAGGCGCTCGAAAAAGACCGCAAACACCGCTTCCAGAATGCCTCCGACATTCGCACAGATCTGCAAAGGCTCAAGCGGGATACCGAGTCGGAGTTAGTGGCGGCATTCACCTCCCGCCCGGCACAGCGCCGCGGACCAATCGCCTTATCGGTAGCAGGCCTCGCCCTGGCACTGCTGGCCGGGGTGGTCATTCTTACGAATGTCGGCGGGATGCGAGACCGCCTGTTCCGTGGAAATAGACCACCTCGCATCGAATCACTCGCGGTGCTACCTCTTGTAAACATCTCTCACGATCCCGAGCAAGAATATTTCGCAGACGGCATGACGGAGCAGCTCACCACAGATCTTGGCCAAATCGGCGCGCTGCGAGTGATTTCTCGGACATCTGCAATGCACTACAAGGGTACAAGCAAGACGCTGCCGGAAATAGCACACGAGTTACACGTGGACGCCATCGTCGAGGGCTCTGTTGAGCGCTCGGGTGATCGAGTACGAATCACCGCGCAATTGGTCGAAGCGCCTACCGATCGCCACCTCTGGGCGCGGAGCTATCAGCGCGACCTGCGAAACGTCCTCAGTTTGCAGGACGATGTGGCACAGGCGATAGCGACGGAAGTCAGAATCAAATTGACTCCGCAGGAGCAAATTCGCCTTTCGAATGCACGCCCGGTAAATCCGGAAGCCCACGAGGCCAATCTGCGCGGCTTTTACGAATTACGCAAGCATGCACCGACCGGCCTGTATGTCACGGAGCAACGTGAAAACACGGAAAAAGCCATCAAGTATTTCCGGCAGGCGCTGGCGATTGACCCCGATGATGCATTAGCCTACGCCGGCCTGGCGGATGCTTACTACGACGAGAGCACGTATTTACGGGCCCCGCTCGAAGTGATGCCCAAGGCCAAGGCCGCTGCCGCGAGAGCGATTGAACTCGACGATAGCCTCGCAGAAGCCCACGCCTCGCTTGGTTACGTCAAACTCACGTTTGACTGGGACTGGCCCGCGGCCGAACGGGAGTTTCACCGTTCCCTTGAGCTCAACCCCAGCTTGCCGCGGGCGCATGCTGGCTATGCCCATTATTTGTTGGTGCTCCGGCGTACTGACGAAGCAATCCAGGAATTAGACCGCGTCCAGAAGATCGATCCGCTCTTTCCGCAGTCTCACATGGGGTTGCCGTGGTTGCTCTTCACTGGTCAGCGCTATCAGGCAGCCATTCAAGCGGCCCAAGCAAAAGGCGACGATCGCGTCCTTGCACTTTCCTTTGCGGAGTTGGGCCGACCGCAGGAGGCCATTGCCGCTGCGGACCGCGCGGTGAGATCCACACCGAATCCCATTATCTTGGCACAAGTCGCGTCTGCGTATGCCATGGCCGGCAAGCAGGAGAAGGCTCGGGCGATGCTAGGCGCAATCGAGGCACAGGCGCGGCAGCGCTACATTTGCGGGTTCAACGTGGCATGCGTATATGCCTCCTTGGGCGACAAGGAGAGGGCCTTCGCCTGGCTCGAGCAAGCCTACCTCGCGCGTTCGGATTGAATGCCACTCGTCGGGGTGGATCCTCGACTCGACCGGCTGCGAGGTGACCCGCGTTTCGCGGACCTCCTGCGCCGCATCGGCCTCTCGCCGTAGGCTCCCATTTGTTGAAAAACTCGGCTCGGGAGCTGATTTATTTGAAACGACTATCTCCTGTCTGCATATAAAAATATACTTATTTTACAAGATAGATAAACCACTGAAAGTCGCGTACTGTTTGCCGGAGGCTCGGTAGGGTCCAATCCGCGATTGTGGTCGGATGACGGGCTAACCGGAAGTTATTCGAGGCTCGCCGGCTTGCCCCTTGACCACGCTTGGAGGATTCCTGTCCTCGCGCACAAGCCCGGCGGAAATCCGTCGACCGGCCAGCGTTCCTTACAAGAGTTTTTCGATGGCGTCGCCGCGCCGGATCACTCCACCGTCCAGCACGCGGCACAGCATGCCACGGCGTCCCCACAGCTCTTTGCGGAGGCCGGGCCGGATGGCTTCCATCTGATCGCACGGCGTGCAAACCGAGCTGACTTCCAAGCGTGCCTGGCCGACACGCAAGAGTTGGCCGATCTGCAGGCTATTCACATTCAAGCCATCCGTGGTGATGTTCTCACGAATAATGCCCGGCCTAAGGGCCATGGCCTCCAAGGTTTCGCGATCCATTAGCAATACTTGACGCTTGCTTGCCGGTCGCGCATGCGCGCAGCCCTCAAAGCCGGCGTCGGTTATTGCCTGGACTTCGGGAAGTTCCTCCATCGGCAGGCGCTTCTTCGGAGCACGGAAGAGATTTTGCACCCTCGCCATGGCTAATCTCCCGCAGCCCTCAGTCCCGTTGCCTGAGCTCCGATATCCTTGCGGTAGTGCATTCTATCAAAGTGAATTCTCGCGGCCGCCTCATAAGCAGAGATGAGAGCGGCCTTCAGGGACGCTGCCGATGCCGTAACACCAAGCACTCTGCCCCCGCTAGTGACTACCGCATCCCCTGCAAGCTTTGTCCCGGCGTGCAGGACCATCACACTGGTAATCCGTTCCGCAGCGGTTAGGCCATCAATCTTTTTGCCGGTCTCAAACTCTCCCGGATAACCGCCCGACGTCAGCACTACGCAAGCGCTGGCACCAGTCTTCCAGCGCAACTTGGAAGAGTCGAGGTGCCCAGCAGCCACATCGCTCAAGACTTCGGCCAAATCGAAGTCGATCCGCGCCAGAATCGCCTGGGCTTCCGGGTCCCCCAGTCGGCAATTGAATTCGAGGACTCTGGGACCGGACTTGGCCAACATGAGGCCAATATAAAGGAAGCCTTGGTAAGGGATGCCGTCTGACGCTAGCCCTTGCAGAGTGGGCTCGACAATAACCGAGCGGACGGTTTCGCGAAGACGCTCCGGTAACAATTCATCGGTGGAGTACGCCCCCATTCCCCCCGTGTTTGGCCCCTGGTTTCCGTCAAAGACACGCTTGTGATCGCGTGTCGGCACGAGCGGCGCATAGCGCTTTCCATCAGTGAGAATGATGAATGAGAGCTCTTCCCCTTCGAGAGTTTCTTCCAGAAGGATTCGGTTTCCGCCGGGACCGAATTCGTTCTTCTCCATCACGCGTTCGACGAAGTCTTTCGCGGCGCTGAAGTCTGGGGCCAGAAAGACTCCCTTGCCGGCGCACAATCCATCGGCCTTAATCACCACGGGGAATTTCACAGAGTTCAGCGCTTCATAGATTTCTTCCGGAGAATCAAACGCGCCGTACATCTTTGCGGTCGGAATGCGATGGCGTTGTAAAAATTCCTTAGAGAAAACCTTGCTGCCTTCCAGTTGCGCGGCTTGTTGAGAAGGGCCTACAACAGCCCAATTCCGTTGGCGGAACGCATCCGTCAGCCCGTTCACGAGAGGAAGTTCCGGGCCGACGACGGTCAAATCGGGCTGAATCTTTTCGGCTAGCGCAACGACCGCTTCGACGTCGCCCGCATCAATGGCCACGCATTCGGCGTCCGCGGCGATGCCGCCATTTCCGGGGGCGCACCAGATCTTTTCCACGCGCGGGCTCTGCTTCAGCTTCCACACCAGCGCGTGTTCGCGCCCGCCGCCGCCCAGCACGAGAATGTTCATCCGCAATCCCTCGATAACGACTCTTCCGAACGATAGACGGGCCTATGAAGCGTGTCAACCTGGGGATAGGGAACTCGATGAGATTGTTCGGGTTTGAAGAGCGCAGATTTATGACACGATCGAAAGGGAATGTTCGATATACAAAGTTATATAATTATAGAGTAATTTAAGATTAACCGTTGCCGACGGCACGAATGGGAATCGTCACTGTAGCGGCAGCCTCTGAAGATCCCAGCATGTGGCAGCGCCCGTCGAAAATTCCGCCCGGGTCGATGACCATGCACGGAGAATGCACCTCTCCCGTCACCACGCCCTTGGCTTCAATCTCCACGCGGCCCTTGGCGAAAATTACGCCGTCGAAACGGCCGGAGATCACCACACGGTTGCCTTCGATTTGACCTTCGACTTTCGCGCCATCGCCGAGGATCACCGTCTGCTCCGAAATAATGTTTCCCTTCACGTTGCCGTCAATGCGGAACGTGCCGGTTACCGTCAGCGTGCCTTCGAGCGACACTCCCTGGTCGATGAATCCTGTCCATTCTTCGCTTGCGCCATCTTTGGCAGCGCTGGGCCACTTCCATGCCATTGCAAAACCCCCGTGGAGATTGTTCTACTTTAGCCGCACACGCAGATAAGTCAACGCAACTGACGAAGTGTGTTGTCGAATGTGCGACTGAACGAACGGGCAGTAGCCGTCGGCGGAACTCGCAAAGCTATTTCATCAAGCGATCGTAAAGACCCATTAGCTGATCGTCGTCGTAAAACTCGAGGACGAGTTGCCCGGGACGCATCTTCGTTTTCTGATGCAAAAGCACTTTCGTGCCGAGGTGGCGCTGGAGTTCATCCAGCGCCGAGCGGATGTTCGCGTCCAGATGAACTTCCACTGGCGCGCGCCCGCCAGACGCCCGCCGCGACGCTAACTTCTCAATCTGACGGACTGTCAATCCACCACGCGCAGCCCGCGTAGCGTAACGCATGCGCAATTGCGAATCCGGCACGGCGAGCAGTGCGCGACCGTGGCCTGCCGTCAATTTCCCTTCCTCGATCCAATCCTGAATTTTCTGTTCCAGCTTTAACAGACGAATCGAATTCGCGATCGTGGCGCGATCTTTGCCGGTTCGTTCAGCGACGGCTTCCTGGGTCAACCGCGCTTCGTCCATTAAGCGCTCGAATGCGCGCGCGGCTTCGATAGCATTGAGGTCTTCGCGCTGGATGTTTTCGACAAGCGTCATTTCCAACGCCAGGTCGTCAGAAACCTGCCGAACAATAACCGGAACTTTGGAGAGGCTTGCGCGCTGAGCTGCGCGCCAGCGGCGCTCGCCGGCGATTAATTGATATCGCGAGCCGATTGGACGAACAACCAATGGCTGGATAATCCCGCTGGCTTTGATCGATCGCGCCAGCTCGTCGAGAGCCTCTTCGCGAAAACGCGTACGCGGCTGAAAAGGACTCGGCTCGATCAAATCGATGTCTATCAGCGTAGGCCCGGGATATGCAGCTTCGCGAGCAGGAGTGGCGGCAGCGCCGCTGGCGCTTGTTGCGTGCGGTTGGGTTGCGGCGGCTTCTGGAGAATTCTTAGGCTGAAGCTCCCGAATGAGCGCTCCGAGCCCCCGTCCCAGTGCGTTTCTTGGCATTGGCAATGACCTCCTGGGCGAGCTGTGTATAGCCTTCTGCGCCCTTGCTGTGAACATCGTAAAAAATGATCGGTTTGCCGAAACTTGGCGCTTCCGCGAGCCGCACGTTGCGCGGAATCACGCTTTTGAAGATTTGCGTTCCAAAGAAGCTGCGCAAATCCGTTGCTACTTGGCGCGAGAGCGAAGTCCGCTCGTCATACATGGTAAGCAGGATTCCTTCGATTTCGAGGCTGGGATTCAGCGTGCGCCGGATGCGCATCAAGGTATCCAGCAACTCGGAAACGCCCTCTAGCGCCAAATATTCACACTGAATAGGAACCAGCACGGCGTTTGCACCCACGAGTGCATTCAGGGTGAGAAGATCCAAGGCGGGAGGGCAGTCCAAGATAATGAATCGGTATTTATCGTCCAGCGCTTTTAGCGCTGCTTGCAGCAAATATTCGCGATTCTCGGTATTTACGAGCTCAACTGCCGCGCCAGCGAGGTTTTTATCGGCCGGAACAACATCCAGGTTATCCACCTGCGATTTTTGGATGATCCTGTCGAACGGCTCGTTGAGAATCAAAATGTGGTAGAGCGTCCGCCGAGAGGGGTCCTTCGCAAAGCCAATCGCAGCAGTAGCATTTGCCTGGGAATCACAATCGATGAGAAGTGTGGGCTGTTCGGCGGAGGCTAGACAAGCGGCAAGATTGACGGCAGTTGTCGTCTTGCCTACTCCACCCTTTTGGTTTGCGACGGCGATAATTCGAGCCAATGTTCCTCCGCCAGCGAAAATCTAGCAAACGATGGCCAAGGATGCAAGATGTTTCACGTGGAACACCGTCGGTGTGTGTAAACGTGTGAAAGCCGGAATGTTCCATGTGGAACATCTTACGGGTGATAGAATGGGGTGCCGAGTAAATTGTTCCACGTGGAACTTAGCCCTCGGCGACGAAGACTCCACCATTGGCTCGCTAGTGTTTCACGTGGAACATTGCAGCGCGTTGCGACCGTCATTTTGTTCCATGTGGAACACAAATCATCACACTATCGGGGGGAGCGAAGTGTCGGCAGAAGAGGATTTCTTATTGCCCACTAACAGGAGCCGTCGCAACGAGTGGGGCACTGGAATGGGTTCTTGCCAGTCCCAAGTGCTGATTTTCTGGATTTCGTCGAGATCGCGGGCTCCAATCCACAAGATAACTTGTTTTGCTGCTATCTGTTCTGACCTGGCCCACTCGAGAAAGCCGGGAAATTCGCCCAGAGCACGAGAACAGATGTACTCCAGAGGCGCCATCTCCTCGCCAAGCTCCTCATAACGTCGAGCAAGAACCTGTGCGCCGTTAAGTCCCAATTCACGAATGACTTCCGCCAGAAATGTGACCTTCTTAATGTTCGACTCGACCAGAAAAACCTGCAAACCAGGCCGGATAATCTTCAGCGCCAGACCAGGAAAACCGCCCCCAGAACCCACGTCGGCGAGCCGACCCTTTTCAAGGGAAATGGCGTCGGCGGCGTACATACATTCACAAAAATGCCGGTGAAGGATCTCCAGCGGGTCGCGAATCGCCGTAAGGTTGATTTTTTCATTCCAAGTGAGCAAAATCTTTATATATTGTTGAATTTGAAGCACTTGATCGTCGTAGGCAGGGAGACTGAATTCCGTCAGGGCACGGCGTATTACGGCGACTGAGGGGACTGAGATAGTTGTTGTCATAGTCGTTACTATTTAGTTCTAGTGTATCACATTTTTCCTTTCTTGGCTACGAGCACCCCTCGGCGTCAAGTATCGTGGTCCCGCCGTTCCGGCGACCACATCCACGCCGCCGTGCCACAAAATCGCGGGCACCAGGCTTCCGTACGCGAGCCGACTCGTCCCGAGAATGAGGCCAATCAAGAGCGTCATCACAATCCCGCCGCGCCCCTGGTAACTGTGCGCCAGCCCGAAAAGGACGGAAGACAGCAGCACTACCGCCCATGCTGGTAATCCAACGTGGAGGAGAACGGCCATGGCGAATCCGCGATAAAGAAACTCCTCGCAGAGGCCCGCAGTTATCGCTAGCGCGAGATAGGGAAGCAACTCCACCGTAGATTGCGGCAAAATGCGTTCCGCGATGGCTTGAAGGGAGCCTCGCGCTTCGACAGGAATTCTCCCCATGCGTCGCAGGTTCAGCCACTGAAGAGACGCGATCGCCGCGGTGCCAACAACTGCTGCGATGAGAATCTTGCTTCTATCAGGTACTATCAGACCAAACTGGGAGGCCGTGAAACCGTGCGCCCACGCGCGCCATGCTACAGCGGCAACGGCCAGCCATTGAAAGGCAATGGTTGAGGCGTAAAGGGAGAGGCGCTCCATCGTGCTGACGCGTGGCATCGCCAGCAATTTCTTCATGCGTGCTCGTCCGCGCCAAGGCAGAACGACGCCAAGCACCAGGAAGATCAGCCAAATGTCCCAGGGCATCCGCGAATCAGAACACTTTCCGCATGCGCAGCGCAAGTACGCAAAGGCACACTGCACGCGAGCACGAACGGCAGCACATCGCTATAATCGAAGCGCATTACAGCGAGGTGCGGTTTGACCCCATCCGTGAAACTCACGGCTATGGTCAAGGCAGCGGGTTGAGCGGCGAAGCTGAGTCCAGGGTTGCTGGATTCCGTTTTGCGCCGTTTGCCGCGGCCAACTGATCCCAACGTGCTCGTTGGTTTTGACACCAACGACGACGCCGGGGTGTATCTGCTGAGCCCGGAAATGGCGATGGTTCAGACCGTGGATTTCTTTACACCGATCGTGGATGACCCGCACACCTTCGGGCAGATTGCAGCGGCAAATTCGCTGAGTGATGTTTATGCCATGGGCGGGAGGCCGGTTTCCGCGCTTTCGATCGTCGGGTTTCCGGATAAGGGTGAGCCGGAGATCCTGGAGCAGATTATTCGTGGCGGGCTTTCGAAGATGATGGAAGCAAAGTGCAGCGTTATCGGCGGACACTCGATTCGCAATGACGATATTCAGTTTGGGTACGCGGTTACCGGTATCATTCATCCGCAGCGCGTGTGGAGAAATGTCGGCGCGCGCGCAGGCGACGTCCTGCTATTGACGAAGGCTCTCGGAACGGGGGTGCTCTCCACAGCGCTGAAAAAAGATCGCGCGGTAGCGGCGGATTTGGACGCGGCGATTGCCTCCATGACGCAGTTGAATCGAGCCGCTTCCGAGGCTTTGCAAGAGGTACAAGAAAAGGCCGGAACTACGGAACCCATTCACGCGGTGACGGATATTACAGGATTCGGATTGCTAGGCCACGCGCGCGAGATGGCGCTGGGTAGTCCCGAACGAGGAATCGAAGCTGTTTCTCTGGAGGTCGATCATGCTGCGATTTCCTTCCTTCCTGGCGCCCTCGAAGCCGCGCGAGGAGGATTTCTCCCCGGCGGGCTGATGAATAACCGCGATTTCATTGGCGATTGTGTTGGTTTCGCTGAGAACGTTTCACAGGAATATCGCGACCTGCTCTTCGACCCGCAAACGTCCGGCGGCCTGCTGATTGCCATCTCGCCAGAATCTGCGGATGCCGCGGTCGCCACTCTCGACCGCCACGGCGTCGCCGCGCAGCGCATTGGCAAAGTCATCCCAAAGACGAATCCGCTCTTATCCGTCCGCTAGAATGTCGCCCCAAGATCTCATCGGATAGACTCTAACAATGGACACGATTACACACGGCATCGCTGGGGCGCTGATTGGAAAGGCCGTCTTCCGCGGCGAGGACATGTTCGCCTCGCAGCCGATGAACTGTGGGCGCATCATCACTTGGTCGCTGATGCTTGGCGCCGTCTTTCCGGACTCCGACGTGCTCCGCGATATTTTCTCCCACGACAAACTCCTGGTCATTACTTGGCATCGCAGCTTCACCCATTCGTTGGTCCTGCTTCCACTTTGGGCGTTGCTTCTCGCGGGGATCACGCGCGCGTTTGCCAATCCGCGGAAGTGGGAAGCGCCGTCATTCCTGGCACTGACGGGAATTTATGCTGTGGGCGTCCTGAGCCACATCCTGCTCGATCTGGTGACTTCTTTTGGAACGATGATTTGGTCTCCGCTGCAATGGTCGCGCCCTGCGTGGGACATTATTTTCATCGTGGATTTCACGCTGACCGCAATTCTCCTCGTTCCGCAGTTGCTCGCCTGGGTGTATGCCCACCCGGAAAAGGAGAAGCGCCGCGCGATTGGGATGTGGCTGGTGTTCCTCCCCGCACCCTTTCTTATCGCGAAGATTGGTGAACGTGGCGGAGCTCCCATTTCCGGACGTGTCGTTCTGAGTGCCATGCTGATCTTTGGCGCGCTGTTTCTCCTGCCCGCACTGTTCGGATGGGGCGTGAGAATCCGGCACCGTACGTGGAATCGCGCTGGGTTTGCCGCGGCGATGATCTACATCGCGTGCGCCGCCTACGCGCACCACATTGCACTCCTTCGCATCCAGAAGTTCGCTGAGCTATATCCGTTGCGAGTCGAATCCATCGGCGCGTTACCGCTTCCGCCATCGCTCTGGCGATGGGACGGGCTGATTCGAACGGAGCGCGGCGTCTACGAACTACGCATGGACCTTGCCGACAAGCCCGCAAGCGACAGGGAATTGCTCACGCTCGAGCACCATTATTTTCCCGACGCACCTCCGAATTCGTATATCGACGTCGCCAAGCGTCTGCCCGAAGTGCAGAAGGTTTTGTGGTTCTCGCGATTCCCCGTAACGCGTTTCCACAAGGAGGGCGACGTAGCTGTCGTCGAAATCGCGGACATCCGTTTTATGCCAATACGCCACGACCGCCCTGCAGCCTTCACTTATCGCGTGCGATTCGGCTCAGACGGGATCGTGCTCTCGCAAGGCTGGGCCACGCGGTAAGACAGGCATTCGTGCCTGTCATTCTTCCTGTAGTGAAGTGGAACTACCGGGATGGCTTGCTGTCCGCAGGATGAATGACGACCTGGCGCTCCTCGCCGACGCCCACACTTTCGGTGCGAATGCCGCTTACATCCTTCAACGCCAGGTGCACGATGCGGCGCTCGCGCGAGGACATGGGATTCAGCCGGAAGGGCTGGCGAGAACTTTGCACGCGCTCCGCGGCCACGCGCGCCGTCATGCGCAATTCTTCAAATCGCAGCGCCCGGTAGCCGCCGCAATCGATGTGAATCTTTTCATTGTAGGGCGGTTCCATCCGCAGCGCGCGCAAGGCGAGGTGTTCGAACGCTTTCAAGACTTCGCCGCCGTGCTCCAGGAGAATTTCTTTGTCTTTGCCGTCAATGTCGGCGAGGACTTCCGCGTCGCCTCCCGAGCCTTCTCCCTCGGCAGCAGTTGGCCGCACGTTCACCTTTAGCTCGAGCCCGGAGACGCGGACGATGTTCTCCAGAAACTGGCGCAGGGCATCGGCAGCGGCCTGGCGGTCTAACTTCCCATCGCGGATGAGTACTTGAGCCATCGGTCGTTCAAACGTTGCGAACCGCTTCCGCCTCTCTGAAATGTCTTCTTAAGGCTTTTTCCCGCGCACGGGCTTCGCGGGAGCCGGCACCGGATGGGTGCGGTTCAAATACCACTGCTGCGCGATGCCAACCACGCTGCTGGTGAGAATATACACTGCCAGCCCGCTCGAAATCGGCGAAATCATGAAAATGCCCGCCATGGTGATGGGCATGATCTTCATCATGGCCTGCTGCTGCGGGTCCGTGGCAGTCATCGGCGTCATTTTCGAGACGAGGTACATGGACACACCCATCAGCACCGGCAAAATGTAATAGGGGTCTTTTGCAGAAAGGTCCAGAACCCACAGCCAAGTCGCGTGGCGCATCTCGATGGCGTAGCGCAGCGCGGTATTCAATCCGAACCACACCGGCATTTGCAGGAACATCTGGAAGCAGCCGCCCACCGGATTGATGCCCTCGCGGCTGTAGATGGCCATCACTTCCTTGTTCATTTCCGCTTTGCGCGGATCACGCATCGAATATTTCTTGTACTTCTCCTGGATGGCTTTGATTTCCGGTGCTACACGCTGCATTTTTAGCGTCGTTTTGTAGCTGGAAATGCGCAGCGGAAACAGGAGCATATTGATGACCAGCGTCAGGACAACGATGGCCCATCCCCAGTTGGGAATGTAGGTGTGCAGCCATTTCAGGCCGTGGAAAAGAGGCTCGGCGATAAACTCCAGCCAACCGAAATTGATCAGCCCGTGCAGCGGTGGATTCATCTTCTTCAAATCGTCGTAATCTTTTGGACCAACGTAGACGCGCAGGGCCAGCGGCTGCGTCGCTGCTGCCGCGGCGGCTACTTGCGGGACCGGTTCCAGCGTGTCTTGTCCATTCACCTTGACGGTGCGCGACGCCTTCCAGTAGCGAGTTTCGAGCGCACCCATCGGCACCGGGACGGCGTCACCGCGGCCAATGATTGGCGGCAGAAACGCCGCTGTGAAGTAGCGATCCTCGATGCCGACGAAATCTTTTCCACCTTGCCACAGGCCGGGCCCCCACTTGTCCAGACCGTCCAACTTCTTGTGCGGAAAATTCGCGATCTTCCCGCCCTCGCTGAAGTACGTCGTGACCGTTTCCACAGGCGCGGGGTTCGTTACCGTCAAATCACCGAAGCCGCCGAGCCAGCCAAGACCGGCCTTAATAGGATTGCCGTTGAACTTGGCGGAGGTTTCCACACGAACTACATACGTGTGATCAAATTGAAAGTGCTTAGTGACTTCCAGGTGGCCGTCGCTCCAGACGAAATCCAGTCCAGAAGGAGCCTTGATCGGATTCGCGGGAAGAATCGAGTAGTCATGGCCGTGAGTTTCCGCTGCAGGACCGGGCTCACTTACCCAGGCTCTGTATAGTCCGCCGTTTGCCGCATTCTGCAACTGCTCATCATCGAGCACGACGGCAAAAGGCCAGTCGCCGGTTTGTTGCGATGCCTCGGGATGCACTACGTCGAGCACACGCTGCGGCTTGGCGTCATCCATGTAACCTTTCAACTGCCAACTCTTCACCACCGCGCCACGATTCGAAATCTCCACGCGGTAGAGATTGTTTTCGACCACGACACTGCGTTCCTGCGAATCGTTCTTGACCACGATGCTCGCCGTCGTTGCCGGAGCAATTTTTGCGGGCGTTGCTGTTGTCGGGGATGGAGTCGACGCCGGCGATGTCGCCGGACCCGGAGTCGCGGGAGCTGTTTGCGCCGGGCGATTGGTTTGTGTGGGCGGGATTTGCGGCTTCGGTCCGAAAAACCTTGCCCAGAGAATGATCACGCCAAAGGACAACAGCGAAGCCACCAGAATCCGCAGCTCCGGCGTGAACTTGTCCTTTTGTCCCGGAGCGTTCATGAGTGCGACTCAGGATGTAAAACTTCTGATGAGGTTGAATTCGTTGGCATCTCTTCCCATTTCTCCGGAACCGGGTCGTAACCAAATCTGCGCGAAAAAGGGTGGCAGCGCAGCAGCCGCTTCAGCCCGAGCCATATTCCGCGCGCCACGCCAAATCGTTGAATGGCCTCGTAGGCATAGCGCGAACACGTCGGCTCAAAGCGGCAGCTTCCCGCAAACAGAATTGACAAATAAGCTTTGTAGAATCGCACCGCAAACAGCGCCGCCCTGACGCCTGCGCTTGCCCTCACCTGCGTCGGTACGGTGTCGAGGGACGAATCCGGAGAAGTCCCAAACGCTACCTCACAGGAATGTATTACACGTTCTTCAGCACACGCAGCAAATCGGCGGTCAGCGCCGGAAATTCCGCGCGCGCCACCGAACTCTTCGGGTGAATGACGATGTCCCATCCTGCGGGTATCTCCAGCCGGTGGCAGCGCACCATCTCGCGCAAGCGCCGCCGGATCCGATTGCGCACTACCGCGCCGCCCAGGGCTTTTTTGATGCTGAAGCCAAAACGGCTCTGCGGCAGTTCGTTGGCGCGAAAGAAAACTGTGAAGTGGGAACTCGAACGGCGCTTCCCTGCGCGGTAGACGACATCAAATTCTCCGCGCCGCACCAGCCGCGCTTCGCGCGGGAACCGATTGCCGCGCACATTCGAAACGGTGCCGTGCGACGGGTTCGCCGCATTATTCGGGGGTGAGCCGATGGCGTCCCTTCTTGCGGCGCGCCGCCAGCACCTTGCGGCCGCCCTTGGTCTTCATGCGAACGCGGAAGCCGTGCGTCTTGGCGCGCCGGCGGCGTCGCGGTTGAAATGTGCGCTTTGGCAAAACAATCCCCCTTTGTTATTTGCGATAGGTAATACGCAATCGCGGTGCGGTCTCTTTCACCCGCAGAACACCCACCACCATTTTCAGCGGCTGATTCCGAATTTAATAGTGTATTCGACCCTTGCGCGCAGGGTCAAGAAATGCGCTAAAGCTCTTACGAGCATCAGGTCGGCGGCCCCGGCGTTTCGGCTTTTTATACGAAGTTAATTCCGTCCGCGTCCAGAACCTCGCGGACCTTTGACGTGAGCGTAACCGCGGAGAACGGCTTCTGCAGAAATTCGAACTCCCCCTCGAAACCATGACTGTGGGCCAACGCCTCATCCGTGTAACCCGACATAAAAAGTATTTTGACGTCCGGCCGCAACGCACCGACGTGCTTGGCGATCTCGCGCCCGCTCATCCCCGGCAGGACCATATCCGTGAGCAGTAGGTGAATGCGTCCGGAATGCTGCTCGCAAATCGTTCCCACATCTTGAGGTTGTTGCGAAACCAGCACGTTGTACCCCTTCGCAGTCAGCATCGCGCTCACAAGCTCTCGCACCGCGGCGTCGTCCTCTACCAGCAGGATGGTTTCCGAGCCTTGCTTGCGATCTTGTTGCGGTTTCTTCGATACGGCATTCTCTGCCGTCGCGGTCACCTGCGGCAGATAGATTTTGAACGTAGTGCCTTTCCCCACCTCGCTGTATACCCCGATGTACCCGCCGCTCTGTTTCACCACGCCATAAACCATCGCCAATCCCAGGCCTGTTCCATGCCCGGGCCCTTTGGTCGTGAAGAACGGTTCAAAGATGCGCGTCAGTGTCGCGGCGTCCATGCCCATCCCGGTGTCCGAAACGGTAAGCAGCGTATGCGGACCTGACGTAGACCCCACGTGGAGCTGCACAAAGTCCTCGTCCAATTCGACGTTTCGCGTCTCTAAGGTAAGCTTCCCGCCCTCGCGCATGGCATCTCGCGCGTTGACGCTCAGATTCATCAACACCTGTTCGAGCTGTCCGGCATCCGCCTTTACTGGTGCCAGATCCTCCGCCAGCGCCATCTTGATCTCGATGTGTTCCCCGATGATCCTCTGTAGCATCTTCAGCAAGTTTCGGATGATGTCGTTGAGATTCACGACGCGCAACTGAAACACCTGCTTCCGGCTGAAGGCCAGCATCTGGCTGGTCAACGCCGCCCCGCGTTCCGCGGCCACGTGGACTTGCTCTGCGGCGCGCTGGTGTCTCGAATCTTTCGGCAGTTCATCAGACAGGGAACTGCTGTAGCTCAGGATGACCGTCAATAGATTATTGAAATCGTGCGCGATCCCGCCCGCCAGCGTCCCGATGGATTCCATTTTTTGTGCTTGCCGGAACTGCTGCTCCAGTTTCCGCCGCTCCGTCAGATCCCGGATCGCTGCACACCCCCACAAGCCCTCTTCGGTTTCCAACAGGCTCAACTTGATCTCCACGGGGAACTCGGTGCTATCCCTGCGCACTGCGTAGATCTCCAGGGTTGCACCCATGGAAGCCCTGCGCGGTTCTCCCAGGAACTTGGCTTGATATTCCAAACACTTTTCCCGAAGCCTCTCGGGGACCAGGATGTCCATCGGCTGCCGCAACATATCTTCTCGCCGGTATCCAAACGTCTCTTCTGCTTGCGCGTTCACCAGCACGATTCTGCCTTCTCGATTCACCACCACCATGGGGTCCGGCGCGGACTCCAACAGGCCCCGGAACTTTGCCTCAGCTGTTCTCAAGGATTCCGCCGAGCGTTTTTGCTGCGCAAGCAATTCACTCTGTGCGCCTTGGCTCAGCAGCAATCGCACGCTGGAACAACCGAACGACGCCAGCACTGCCACCGCCGCAAGCTTCAATTGTTGGCTGATTGCTGTCGTCGCCATCGCTAGTACCAGAAGCGGGAACGCGATATGTGCAAATTGCGCGAGCAGCAAGGACTCCGATGAACTTTCCTTGAGCGCGGGTTCCGGTTCTTTCGGTGGAACCCAGGTGGTCGCCAGCCAGATCATCAACATCCGGGGGATCGTCCATAGCAGCTCGTACCAGGTGCCGAATTTCAGGCCTTGCCACGTCTGGGCGTACACGAAGACCGAGTCGCAGATCCCGAAAAGCACCAGAAAAATGGCCATTCGCCCGAATAGCGACTTCACCAGCCGCGACTTTGTCAGCGCCGCCCTCAATACAAACGTAAACGCGAGAATGAAATTCCGCCACGTAAATACCCACCAATAGAGGGCGTTAATGTCTTCCGGCCGCCGCACCGAATGCAACGGCAGGTAAAGGAAAAAGAAGTAGGCGGAGAACGAGACGATCCCGATTTGCAGGAAATCAAGCCAACGCTGCCAGCGATACACGCGTGACTCCGCGCTATCATCGGCCAGAAAGAGCGCCATGGCCATCGGCGCCACGTGATACAAGAAAAGAACATCGCTGGGCCACCACTCCCGCAGCGATGCGTGCAAGACGCTGTCGTAATAGGTCGCTAGCACTTGGCCGGCGGAGTAGAGGGCAAACGCGATGCCCATTAGCCGCCAGAAACGGCGCGCGAAACCAGAAGCGCGGTTTGCCGTCTGGAAACATGCGGTCGCTGCCAAAACAATGAGTACAAATTCAATGATGCTGCTGGCCAGCGCGGAATGGACGGCTAGCGCGACAAAATGGCTCGCCAATGCCAGCGCAGAGACGACAAGAATCTTGCGAGAGGTCGCCATGCTTTCCTCTGACCCCGGTCAGGAAGCGAAGGTCGTGCTTCAACGGCAAATTTAGGCGGAAGCGCTTCCCGTTATCTTAGCGGAGAAGCCTTGTCTTTGGGGGGATTTTCATGCTGCTGCTTTCCCTTTCTTATACTCATCGAAAGCTGCCAAATATCTGTCTACGTCCTTTCGCAGTAAATAATAAGGTGTTGACAGACGGATCTTCGACGGCCCGCCTCCCCGAATCCTGATCTTCTTCGTCTTCCACATCCAGTTTTCGATTTCCGTAATCTGTATCGGAGCCACATTCACCGACGCGATCGCGCAACGCAGCGCCGCATCCGGTGACGTCCAGGACTCCGCCCCGCGCTGCACCATTTCTTTCAGAATGTAGTCCGCCATCTGCCGGTGGCGCTTCTCAATCCTTTCCATCCCGATCTGATTCGCTAATTGGACCGCAGCGCGCATGCCCCAGAGCGCGGGCACGTTCGAGCTGCCAATGCGTTGGAAGCGTTCCGCGCGCAGCTTCGGTTCATCCCACCCGGCAGTAACGATGGTGTTCCAAAGCCGGTCGATCACCTCATCTCGCACATAAAGAAACCCGCTGCCCTTCGGCGCTTGCAGCCACTTGTGCGGGCTTGAGGTGTACATGTCGCAGCCCAGCTCGTGCAGGTTCAGCCGCATCATTCCGGCTACATGCGCGCCGTCCACTGCGGACAGAATTCCCTTCGAACGCGCCAGCGCGCTCAGTTCCTTCGCGGGCAGCACCACTCCCGTCACCGTCGTAATGTGGCTGAAGAACAGCACGCGTGTCCGCGGCGTAATCGCATCATTGAAAAGATTTAGCACTGCGGCCGCATTCGGCACCGGCTTCGGCAGCGTAATTTTCTTGACCACAATTCCGTATCGTTTCGCGCGCAGATTCCAGGGCTGCTCGCCTCCCGGATGCTCCTGGTCCGTCATCAACACTTCGTCGCCCGGCTTCATGTCCAGTCCGTTGGCGATGTAGCTGTTCGCTTCCGTCGCGTTGCGCACCAGCGCGAGTTCATCGCGCGTGCAACCCACGAACTCCGCCAGCGGGTCGCGAAATTCGTTCCATGCTCCATAACCCCAGATCGGATAATCCTCCGGATCGCTTTGCGCCATTTTTTCCGTATCGTTGTAGCCGTCGAAAACCGCGCGCAGCACGGGCATCGGCGACGATCCTACCGTCCCGTTGTTGAGATAAACTTCGTCCGTCGGAATCAGGAACTGTTTGCGCATCTCGGTCCAGTACGCTTCATCATTCGAGCCATAAAGCGCGCTGTCCGGCAGCTTGGGCGCTTCCTGCTGCAACAGTGCCGCCCACTTCGGCGCTACTCCCAGCGCACCGGCCGCGCCGGCAATCCCCGCGAACGAAGACAAGAATCCTCGGCGATGAATCATGGTGTCCTCCACAGATTGACTTGCGCGGATTCTACGCGGGAACTCCGCCCGCGACAACAAACATTCGAAACCGAAGCCTTGCGGCGCCGTTCCATTCGGACTGGGAGAAACACCCTACAATTTCCTCAAGCCAAAGATTTTCTTCGCATTTTCCTTCGCAAATTGGGGTATTCACCCCAAGCAACGCTAGGGTCATCACCGCCTAATCTATATTTTTCTCCATCGTGCATGCTCCTTTTTCCATGGGTGACGTTGCGTTGACCCATCCGCTGGCGAGCGGCGAAAACGGCAAAAAGTTGATGAGGGGATGTAGATGCTGCAATCTACGACTATGAGTCACCAGGAGACGGACGCTCTCTGGCAGAAAGTAGCCAAAGCCGCGGCGGCCGAAGCCAGTTACCAGCCGCCTCCGCAAAAAGTTCGCGCCGTCAAGTCAGCGTTCACCATGACGGGCCCCGCATCCAAGCGGCGAGAAACCGGCGGCCTGCTTCAGTTGTTGTACGACAGCTTTTTACAGCCGGCGCTGGTGGGAGTTCGCTCGGGGGCCATGCGCGTCCGGCAAATGCTCTACCGCGCCGATCCGTATCAGATCGATTTCCAGATCGAATCGCAGCCGGAACAGAATCGCCTTGCAATCACCGGGCAGTTGGTGGACCTCAGCCATCCGGAAATGGTTGGCCGCGACGTGGAGGTCACGATTTCGGATGGCCGCGAAAGTGTCGTCAACACGATGACCAATCAGTTCGGCGAGTTCCGCGGTGAGGTCGACAATTCCGGCAATTTGGAAATCACTTTAGTTGGCCGCACTGGAAAACCCATCGCCATTTTGCTTCGAGGGGCGCTGGATCCCTTGGCCGGCGCCAAGGTGTAAGCGGCCATTGCAGCACAGAGTTTCGCCGTCGGCAATTTAAGGCTCGTGGAGGATTGGCTCGGAAAGGAATTGACGAGATTCGGCGGCGATCAAATTTGCTCCGAGAGCTGCAGCATTGAATAGCTGCAACCATCTGGCACTAAAGTACTAAGGTCTTCACTGGCTTGTAAGCGGCAATTCCAAATGCTACCCAATACCGCCGTGAGGTAGCTGACGGGGTCTTCCGTTGCCTGATCGAGTGCCCCAGCACGGGACCATGCACCGGAACCATCGCCGCGCCAAGCTAAGACGGTTGTCCCGAAGACCTGGATGAACGTCCGCTAAAACTATCCGCGCGCCGCCGCACCTCAGGATTATCCAATCTAAGGTCTGAGCGAGATACCTTTGGACTACGGCCCCACTGGCCGCATCGAAAGGCGGCTGCCGATCATCGTCGTCGTGCGCCTCGCGCCGTTGATAAGCTCGTCTGCCGATGGAGAGAAGACCTTTACCGATAACATCAGCCCGCACGGCGCACGCATATTCTCGAAGCAAGCCTGGCAGCCCGGCGATATGGTACGCGTTACTCCCCTGCATGCCCCCGCTGCCTTCGGGAAGGTCGTTTATTGTCAGAAGCTGCCCGACGACGATCGCTTCGGCGTCGGAGTGAAGTTCCCGGATCGTCCGGTCCCCTGGCCCACTCTTCAAAAATACGGCGACCTGCTTGGCTAACGCTTTCTCCATTCTTCGCTTTTTGTTTTTGTAGCGCCGGGCTTCCACGTTCTTTGTGTCCCGTTCGCCTTTACCGGGAAACCGGCATCCTTGGCCCTTGGTGGCACAGCCATTCCTGGCTGTGCTTTTTTTCTGCCGTAGCGGAAGTTTACCTCGGCATCTTTTCCCTTCACGCATGTGCCGGCGACGCTCATTTATCCGGCTCTTTGTAGGGGCCCCGATAAATCGTGCCTTCCTTAGACTTCAGCCGAACTAGCCGTTTTCGACGCGCGCCTTTATATCCGCGTACGCCAAATCGATGAGCCTGCTTAGCGCTGCGGCGTTTGTGGCCGTTCCCGGTTTCAGCTTCACATGGCGCATGAACTTGCCGGTGCCTTGCAACAAGCGGGCCGGATCGGGCAGCGCTGCGCCGTGAAAGAACCCCACATTTACGTGCGAAGTGAATACATTCACATAGCCGAAGGGCGCATCTCCCAAACAGGCGACCGGGCAGCCGTCATGCAAAAGCTCCCGGACTTCGTCCCCGCATTTTCGCATCACCTCAAACCACTGATG
>MNDE01000027.1 GCA_001914785.1 Acidobacteria bacterium 13_2_20CM_57_17
AGCTAAGGATATATGCCAAAAGAAACAAACGTTGAAGGAAGCAATCAGATGAGCATCAGCCTTGCCGAGCTGAAAGAAAAGAACATCACCGACCTCGCCAAGATCGCCAAGGACTTGAACATTCCCGGGGCGAGCGGCATGCGGAAGCAGGAGCTGATCTTCCAAATCCTCCGTGCGCAAACCGAAAAGAACGGATTGATTTTCTCCGAAGGTGTCCTCGAATGCCTTCCCGATGGGTTCGGATTCCTGCGCGCTCCGGAATACAACTATCTTCCCGGGCCGGACGATATCTATGTTTCGCCGTCGCAGATTCGCAAGTTCGACCTTCGCACCGGCGACACCGTCTCCGGCCAAGTGCGCCCGCCGAAAGACGGCGAGCGCTATTTCGCGCTGATCAAAGTCGAAGCCGTCAATTTTGAGGACCCGGAAGTCGCGCGCAACAAAATTTTCTTCGATAACCTGACGCCGCTGTATCCCCAAGGCCGCTTGAAGATGGAAACGACCAAGGAAAATATGACCGGCCGCGTTCTTGATCTTCTCTGCCCCGTCGGCAAGGGCCAGCGCGGGCTGGTCAATGCCCCGCCGCGCACCGGCAAGACCATGATGCTGCAAGCCATGGCCAACGCCGTGGCCACCAATCATCCGGAAGTCGCGCTGATCGTGCTGCTGATCGACGAACGCCCGGAAGAAGTCACGGACATGCAGCGTACGGTGAAGGGCGAAGTCATTAGTTCGACGTTTGACGAAGCGCCCCAGCGCCACATCCAGGTTGCCGAAATGGTTTTGGAAAAAGCCAAGCGTCTTGTCGAACACAAGCGCGATGTCGTCGTGCTGCTGGACTCCATCACGCGCCTGGCGCGCGCTTACAACGCCGTTACGCCACCCTCCGGCAAAGTGCTCTCCGGCGGTATTGATGCCAACGCGTTGCAGCGCCCGCGGCGCTTTTTCGCCGCTGCTCGTAACGTGGAAGAGGGCGGCTCGCTCACCATCATTGCCACGGCACTGATCGATACCGGCAGCCGCATGGACGACGTAATTTTCGAAGAGTTCAAGGGCACCGGCAACATGGAAATCTACCTCGACCGCCGCCTCGCCGATAAGCGCGTCTTCCCGGCGATCGACATTCAACGCTCCGGCACCCGCAAGGACGAACTGCTTCTCCCGCCGGAAGAGTTGAGCCGCGTTTGGGTGCTGCGCAAGGTTTTGAGCCCGCTCTCGACAGTCGAGGCCATGGAGCTGCTGATTAGCCGGCTATCGAAGTCGAAAGCCAACATGGAGTTTTTGAGCTCGATGTCTGCCCCGGCCTGAGAAATTCTCAATCTTCTTATCTCACTTACCGCAAGAAAAAAACGCAGCGAATGCACACCCTGCCGCATCCTGTGGCGCCATGAGCGGCGTCGCGGCATTTTCTAGCGAGTAAGGCGTAGCAAGTTTTTAGTGCGCCGCTTGCGAGTCCATCCACTGCTTCATGTGCGCTTCCAGCACGCTCAACGGTACAGCGCCATTTTCGAGAGCGGCATCATGAAATTTGCGCACATCGAACTTCGCGCTGAGCTTCTTTTCCGCTTCGGTGCGTAATTCGCGAATCTTCAGTTGCCCGATCTTGTACGCCAGCGCCTGCCCCGGCCACACAATGTAACGATCCACTTCGACGGTGATGTCCTGATCGGTCTTTCCGGTATTCTCGCGGAAGAAATCGATGGCCTGCTGCCGCGTCCAGCCCATGGAATGCATTCCGGTATCCACCACGAGCCGAACCGCGCGCCACATTTCGTAGCTGAGTTGCCCGAATTTTGAGTAGGGATCTTTGTATAGGCCAACGTCTTCGCCCAGGCTCTCCGAGTACAGGGCCCAGCCCTCGACGAACGCCGAGTAGCCGGAATGCTTTCGGAATTCCGGCTGCCCTTCCTGTTCCTGCGCGAGGGATATTTGCAAGTGATGCCCTGGGACCGATTCGTGCAGGGAAAGCGCTTCCATCTCCCATTTCGGCCGCGCGCGCAGGTTGTAGGTGTTCACGAAATAACAGCCGGGGCGGCCGGCGCTCGGGGCGCCCGGTTGGTAGTACGCGGTGGTTTGCGAAGGAGCTTTGAAATCAGGAATGACGCAAACGCCGTAGGGTAGGCGCGGCAGTTTGCCAAACAGATGCGCAAGTTCGGGATCGATTTTCTTTGTGATGATACGGTAGCCGTTCACCAGGTCGTCCGTTTGGTCGTAGAAAAAACGCGGATCCGTCCGCAGAAATTCCGTGAAGTCATGGAAGCTGCCCTTGAATCCCGTCGAAGCGATGACTTTGTCCATTTCCGCGCGGATACGCTTGACTTCCGAGAGTCCAATCTCGTGAATCTGTTGGGGCGTCAGATTCGTGGTGGTCTGCCAGCGCACGTGAAATGCATACGCGGCGGCGCCATTCGGCAGCGCCGTCGCGGCAATGGATTCACGGCACGCCGGGATGTAAGTTTTCGCAACGTAGTCATGCAATTTCTGAATTGCAGGAACAACCACGCCGGAGTAAAGCTGTTTCGCGCGCTCCGTCAATCGAGCTTTTTCGCTTTCGGGAAACCCCGCGGGAAATTTACTAAACGGCTCCAGCAGAGGGCTCGCCAGCGCATCCGCGGGAATCAGGCCGGCAATCTGCTTGGGCACATCGCGCAGCATGAGTTTCGGCGGCGAGTACCCCCGCTTCAATCCTTCGCGCAGCAGTTCGATGTTCTGCTCGACGTTTTTCGGCAGCGCTTCCAGCCGCGCCAAGATATCTTGGTAGTCCGTCACCGTCTGATGCGGCATCGTCGCCAGCGTCGCCGGCATTCCCTGCTGAATTCCCCCCATCTGCGTCATTGGCATCCACAGGCTATGAGGCACTACACCGTGGAACGGCATGGGGTCGTCGCCATACTGCAACCCCTCTTCCACGGTTTCCAGCCGCTCCCGGTAAAGGTCGTAGTTGAGTTGCTCGCCGGCAGGAAGCGCATCGCGCGAAATGGACTTCAGCTTAGCGAAGCTCTCGTGCAGATGACGGATTCTCGCCTCGATGCCCTCTCGCGAATCATCGCTCCACCGGCGATTCTGTCCAGGAAACCCGGCGGAGGTCGCGGTTTCGGGATATTCCTGCATCCACCGTTTCCAATCTTCGTCGAGATACTCGCGGAATTTTCGAGTTGCTTCTGCTGGGCTGGAACCCGTTTGCGCAAATGCCAGCAAAGGCATCACAAACAGCGCGCTCCCTGCCGAAAATGCCAGCATCAGCAATGTTCGAATCACGGTTTTCCTCCGGCGGCTCCGGCCAATTCCTTTTCGCGTTCCTGGGCGAGCATGACAATCAATCGCGCGGTTTCTTCGATGCCCATTGCAGTGTTGTCCACAAGCACGGCATCGGCGGCGCGCACGAGCGGCGAAACTTTGCGCTCGCGATCGCGCCTGTCGCGCTCGATCACTTCGTCGAAAACTTCCGGGAGCGTAATCCGGTCGCCTTTTTCCTGGTGCTCTTTCCAGCGGCGTTCCGCGCGCACTTCCGGTGAAGCGTCCAGAAAAATCTTCAGCTCGGCCTTGGGAAAAACAACGGTGCCGATGTCGCGGCCTTCCATTACGATTCCGCCGCCGGCGCCGGCGCGTTGCTGCTCGGCTACGAGCACGTGGCGAACTTTTGCAATCGTTGCGAGTCGCGAAGCTGCCTGCGCTACCTCGCTCGTCCTAATCTCGCGAGTGACGTCAGCACCATCCAGGAAGACACAATTTTTCGCGCCAACTGCTTCGTGCTCTGCTGTGGGAGCGCGCAGCTCGATGTGTGTTTGCTTCGCGAGGGCCGCGAGCCGTGCTTCATCATCCAGCGGGACGCCCTGACAAAGAGCCTTGAGCCCAATTGCGCGGTACATCGCACCACTGTCCAAATACAAATATCCCAGCATCGCCGCAACGCGGCGCGCCACACTGCTTTTGCCCGATCCTGCGGGACCGTCGATGGCGATCGTGAGTTTGGACATTCTTAGCAGCACAGCGACTCTTGGCTGCGCGATTCTACTTTGAGTCACGCGCAAATCGTGCACAGGCTAGAGTGCCTGTGCTACTCAGAATCCCATGATGTTGTAACCGCAATCGACGAAGATGGTCTCGCCAGTAATGCCGGAGCCAGCTTCCGAAAGCAGAAATGTAGCGGTCGCGCCGACTTCTGCGGCATCGATGTTGCGTTTCAGCGGGGCGCGCTCCAATTGGGTTTTGAGCATGTCGCCGAAGTTTGAGATTCCCCGCGCCGCCAGCGTTTTGATGGGCCCCGCGGAAATAGCGTTGACGCGTACGGCCTTCGGCCCAAGGTCGTTCGCCAGGTAGCGGACCGTCGCTTCCAGCGCCGCTTTCGCCACGCCCATGACGTTGTAGTTCGGAACCACTTTCTCGGAGCCGTAGTAGGTCAGCGTGACCATCGCACCGCCGGCGGTCATGAGCGGCGCGGCGCCGCGCGCTACGGCAATCAGCGAGTAGACGCTGATGTCGTGTGCGATGCGAAACCCTTCGCGCGTCGTGTTCAGAAAAGGATTCTTCAGCTCCTCCGGCGGAGCAAACCCCACGCTGTGCACCAGGCCGTGCAGAACGCCGTATCGCGACTTCAGTTGATCGAACAATCGCGCGATCTCATCGTCTTTCGTAACGTCGCACATGAATCCCGCGGCGCCCGGCATCTCCGCGATCAAATCCTTGGCTTCAAGCTCCAGCCGCTCGTTCTGGTAAGT
The DNA here is from genome assembly GCA_001914785.1 of Acidobacteria bacterium 13_2_20CM_57_17. Classification (GTDB taxonomy): domain Bacteria; phylum Acidobacteriota; class Terriglobia; order Acidiferrales; family UBA7541; genus Acidiferrum. The sequence goes on from MNDE01000027.1 coordinate 4,719, forward strand.
AATCGCCAGTCGCCAGCCGGCCTGGTGCAATTTCTGGGCGATGGCCCAGGCGATGCTACGTTTGTTCGCCAAGCCGAAGATCACTGCGGTCTTTTGCGATTCGCTCATTCAGTGAGTCTCCCGATGACCGGACTAAGGCCCGGCACCTGCAAAAGTCAAATTCTGTGAAACGCTTTTTCAATTTCTTTGATCGAATACCGCAACACGACCGGCCGCCCATGCGGACAGCTCATCGGACAATCCGTTTTCGCCAGCGCGTCGAGCAGCCATTCCATTTTCGATTGCTCCAGCGGCATGTTTATTTTGATAGCTGCATGGCAAGCCGTGGATGCCGCAATTTTCGCCTGCAACGTTTCAATCGAAATTGCGGCATTCTCGCGCTCGATGCCGTCGAGAATCTCTCGCAGCAGTTTTTCAGCGTCGGGAGCGATCACTCCCGCAGGCACGGCCTGGATGGCCACGCTCTTCGGCCCCATGAGTTCAACTTCGAAACCGTTCGCCCCCAATTCTTCTGCGATTTTTTCAAAGGTAACGATCTGCCGCGGCGACAGTTCGATGACCAGCGGCATCAGCATGCGCTGTGCTTCGATTTTTCCGGCGCGGCGCGCTTCGAGGTGCTGTTCGAAGAGCACCCGTTCGTGCGCCACGTGCTGATCGACGAGCCAGAGGCCTTCGCCATTCACGGCGACGATGAAGCTCGCGCTGACTTGCCCCAGCGGCTTGAGGTCGGCAATTTGTTCCGGGTGCGGGAGGCTCGCGGGAGCGTCGGCGCTTGGCGCAGCGAGATTTGCGGCCCAATTTATACCGGTGGAGATTTGCGCCGGCGCCGTGCCCGGTCCCAATGCCGTTCCTGAAGTGAATGGAATGCGCTGCTCAACTGGCCGCATCGGCGCGCCTGTGAGGTCGAATGCTGCACCAGAACCATAGTCCGAGCCGACGCCAGAGCCCACGCCGATTTCTTCCATCGGCGGAATGATCGCGCGCGGGACGCCGGACTCCACAGGTGCGGGCGTGATTCCGCCGGACAATGCTCCGTTCGCGGCGCCTGCCGTTTGCGGCGCGGCAGCAGCAGCAGCGGCAAAACTGGCGATCGGCCGCGCGCCCATCAGCGCCTGGCGAATCGCATCGCGCGTAAAATCATGCACGAATTGCGAGCGCCGGAAGCGCACTTCGATTTTTGCGGGATGCACGTTGACGTCGACTTCTTCGTAGGGCATTTCCAGGAAAAGCAGCGTCGCGGGAAAAACGGCCGGCGGCAGAATGTTGCGATAGGCTTCGTGAATCGCGTGCAGGATCAGCCGGTCGCGCACCAGGCGGCGGTTCACAAAAATGTAGATGCCGTTGCGATTCACTCGCTGAATGTCGGGCCGCGAGGTGAATCCGCTGACGGTTAGCGACGCTTTCTCTTCTCCCGGCTCGAGTTCCGGCTCGGTAATAGCGGCGCGGAAGGGCGCGGAAGCCGCCGGGATTTCCACCAGCTCTTCCAGCGCTTGACGTCCGAAGAGCTGATACACGCGGTCAGCGAGTTTTTCCGCGGGCGGACAATTGATGATTTCCTGCGTCGGCGTGGTGAGAATGAATTGTTTCGCGGGATTCGCCAGGGCGTAGTGCGTGACCAGCGAAGCAATGTGGCCCAGCTCTGTCGTATCGGATTTAAGAAATTTTCGGCGTGCGGGAACGCAATAGAAAATGTCGGCGACGCTGACCGTGGTTCCTGCGGGAAGTCCCGCTGGTTTTACTCCCATGAGTTTTCCGCCCGCAAATTCGATGCGCGTGCCTTCGGCTTCCGTTTCGTCGCGCGTTTCCAGCAGCAGCCGGGAAACCGCGGCGATGGTCGGCAATGCTTCGCCGCGAAATCCCAGCGTGGCAATCGAGAGCAGGTCGTCGGCGGACTTGAGCTTGCTAGTGGCGTGGCGCTCGAACGCCAGCAAAGCGTCGTCATGCGACATCCCGTGGCCGTCGTCAATCACGCGGATCATGCGCTTGCCGCCGACTTCCACTTCGACGCGAATCGTCTTCGCGCCCGCGTCGATAGCGTTCTCAAGCAGCTCTTTCACCACCGACGCGGGCCGTTCGACAACTTCGCCCGCGGCGATTTTGTTCGCCACCGCCTCCGGCAATATGCGTATGCGGCTCATATCACTCAGCGGCTTTTTTCTTCTGCTTGATGGCAAGGCCGAGCTCGTCGAGTTGTGCGGCATCCACTTCGCTTGGCGAATCGGCCATCAAATCCTGTGCGGCGGTGGTTTTCGCGAAGGCGATGACTTCGCGAATGGATTTTTCGCCGGCGAGGAGCATTACCACGCGGTCGATGCCAAGAGCGATGCCGCCGTGCGGCGGTGTGCCGTACGTCAAGGCGTCGAGGAAAAAACCGAAGCGCCGGCGCAATTGTTCTTCGCTTAGGCCGAGCGCTTTGAAGAGGCGCTCTTGAATGTCCTGGCGATGGATCCGGATGCTGCCGGAGCCAAGCTCGTAGCCGTTCAAAACGAGGTCGTAGCCTTTCGAGCGCACTTCCCACGGCGCGGATTCGAGTTTCTCCAGGTCTTCGTCAACGATGCCGGTGAACGGGTGCTGCGCGCTCACCCAGGTCTTATCCGTCTCGCTCCACTCGAAAAGGGGAAAACCGGTGAGCCAGAGAAATTTCCACTGAGATTTATCGATCACGCCGAGGGCTTCGCCAAGTTGCAAACGCAATTGTCCGGCGACGAGCGCAGCCGCTTCGGTGCCTTTGATTTGTTCCTTGGCGGAAACGGCGACGACGAGATCGCCGGGTTTCGCGCTGCAAGCTTCGGCGAGCTTCTTTACGTTTTCCGGGCCGATCAGTTTTTCGACGGTGGATGTGAGTCCTTCGGGCGCAACTTTCACAAAATAGGCGCCGCGCGCTTTGAGCGCTTTTGCTCTTTCCGTAAGTTCGTCCAGTTGCTTGCGCGAATAGCTTGCCGCGCCGGGAGCGGCGAGCGCGAAGACATTGCCTTCGATTTGCAGCTTTTGCCTGGCTTCTTCCGGAAAGCAATGCGTCACTTCGTGCAATTCCATGCCGAAGCGCAGGTCGGGCTTGTCGCTGCCGTATTTGCGGATCATGTCTTTGTACTGCATGCCCGGAAAAGGCGCTTCGGCCTTAATTCCGGCGACGGCGCAGGCGCGCACCATCACTTGCTCGATCACGTGAAAAATATCTTCCTGACGCGGGAAAGACATTTCGAGGTCGAGCTGTGTGAATTCCAGCTGGCGGTCGGCGCGCAAATCTTCGTCGCGAAAGCACTTCACAATTTGAAAATATTTGTCCAGCCCGGCGATCATCAGGATCTGTTTGAAGATCTGCGGCGATTGCGGCAGCGCGTAAAATTGTCCGTGATGTACGCGGCTGGGCACAAGAAAATCGCGCGCGCCCTCCGGCGTCGAGCGCGTGAGCATGGGCGTTTCCACTTCGACAAAGCCCATCTCGTCCATGACTTTGCGGATTTCGAGAATAATTTTGTGGCGCAGCGCGAGGTTGCGGTGCGGCTTGGGGCGGCGCAGGTCGAGATAGCGGAAGCGCAGGCGCGTTTCTTCCGCGGCGTTGATTTCGTCTTCGATGGGGAATGGCGGGGTCTTGGCGTTGTTGAGAATGTGCAGCTTCGACGCGACCAGCTCGACTTCCCCGCTCGCCAATTCGGGATTGGCTTTTTGTCGCTTGAGGACTTTGCCTTCCACCGCGACGACAAATTCGCTGCGCGCCTGTTCGGCTTTGGCGTGCGCGGAGGGCTGCGTCTCTCTGTTGAAGACCACTTGCACGATGCCGGTGCGGTCGCGCACGTCGAGAAAGAGAAGGTTGCCGAGGTCGCGGCGCCGCGCTACCCAGCCCATGACGATGGCGTCGCGACCTTCGTCCTTGGCGCGCAGTTCGCCGCAGTAGTGTGTGCGCTTCAGATTGCCAAGAAAATCCAGCACGTCTCTTCACCCTGTAGCTCGGGCCTTCAGGCCCGAGGAAGTTTGCTTTCGCTATGCCGCAAAATCTCCAGAGAAAAGGCCTCACCCCTAAAGGGGTGAGCTACAGATGCTTCTTCAGATGTTCCAGCAAATCGGGCTCAGTGAACTTTGCTTGCGAGCCGTTGGCCAGGGTCTTCAGCGTCCACAAGCCTTCAGACACTTCGTTGTCGCCGAGGATCAGCGCGTATTTCGCGCCGAGTTTGTCCGCGTGGCCAAGAGCTTTGCCAAATTTTTGCTCCACCGGCGGCAGCTCCACGCTGAATCCTGCCTTGCGCAAATCTTTCGCTGCGCGGATGGCTGTCGCTTGCGCGCGCTCGCCCATCCACGCGATGTACACGTCGCGGCCTTGCTGAACAGGCGCTTTCCCGCTTTCCTGCAGCGACAGAATCAAGCGGTCTTCGCCAATGGCAAAGCCGATACCCTTGGTTGGCGGCCCGCCCAACAATTCTACCAGCCCGTCGTAGCGCCCGCCGCCGCACACGGCGTTTTGCGAGCCGAGTCCCTGCGCGGTGATTTCAAACGTGGTACGCATGTAATAGTCGAGGCCGCGCACAAGTCGCCAGTTCTCGCGGTAGATTACTCCGCGCATTTCGAGTTGGCGCTTCAGGGCGGCGTAGTGCGCCGCGCAACCAGTGCAAAGATAGTCCGTAATACGCGGGAGTTTTTCAATGTAAGACTGCTCGGATTCAAGCTTCGAGTCGAGGATGCGCAAGGGGTTCGTCGCGATGCGGCGTTGGCTGTCAGCCCCTAGCTTACCTTTGATTTTAAGAAGCTCGTTGTAGAGTTTTCCCATGTAGACACTGCGACAATCGGGCCCGCTATGGCCGATGGAGTTGATGTACAAGGTCGTGCCCGCGAGTTCTAACTTCGCAAAGAAAGTCATAAGCATTTCAATAACTTCGGCATCGATCGCCGCGTCTTTTCTTACTTCCTTCTCCCAGTCGTGCTCTGCTGCCTCGCGCCGAACGACCTCCAGCACTTCCGCACCGATTTGGTAGAACTGCCGGTACCTTCCCTTCTGCGGCCGCTCACGCCGAAACATCGGCCCCATGTAGTAGAGCTTTACGGGCTGCGGCAGTTGCTGCATGTTGTGCTCGATGAACGCGCGGCAGACGCTCGCCGTCGCTTCCGGTCGCAGGCTGATCATTTCGGCTTCTGACAGCAGCGTGTCCGAAAGCATGCCCTCCGTCCTGCCCTCACGAACCATTGCGGCAAGGCTCGTTGGATTGGTAAACGTGTACATTTCCTTGGAGACGATGTCGGTTTCGCCGCCCACGGCGCGTGCGAAGAGCTCCGTTTGCTCGAAGATGGGCGGGCGAATCTGCCCGAAGCCGAAAGTCTCGAAGACTTCGTGGGCGGTTTGCTCGACGCGATTCCAGAGCGCGGTTTCTGGAGGCAAGAGATCGCGCGTGCCGCGGATGGCTTGAAACTTGCGCGGCTTCTCTTCTTTTTTGGCTGCGCCTTCGCTCACTCCGACAGCTCCTTAAAAATGGCGGCCTAAAGGCCGCCGCTACGTAGTCTCGGCCCGATAAATATTCTTGTACTCAACGTAGCGTTTGACATAGGCGTCAATCGAGGCTTTATCGATCTCCGTCAGCGCGCGCTTTACTTTTCCCGGCGAGCCCATCACCAGGCTGCCCGGGGGAATCGCGGTGCGCTCGGTGATCAGCGTGCCCGCCGCGACGATGCTGCCCGCGCCAATCGTCACGCCATTCAAAATGACCGAGCCCATGCCGATCAGGCAGCGCGACTCGATGGTGCAGCCGTGCAGCGTGACGGAATGGCCGACGGTCACGTCATCGCCAAGAATCAGCGGATACTCATCGCGCATCACGTGCAATACGCAGCCGTCTTGAATGTTCGTCCGCGCGCCGATGCGGATATAGTGCACGTCGCCGCGAATGACAGAGCAAGGCCAGACGCTCGAATCCTCGCCAATCACCACGTCGCCGATGATAACAGCGGCAGGGTCGATATAAGCCGAAGACGCGATTTGCGGCCGCTTCCCGCGATAGGGCCGGATGTCGGGTTGTCTAGCCAGTTCGATCAAGCCTTTTGTGGCGGAGTTTGAGCCAGAATTCTGGTTAACCATAACCACAGCCTCCCCCCTAGTTTTCTGTAAGTGTTGCATCTAAACAACTTAGCTTCACCGTAAGTCCTTTAGATGCAACACTTATGAGACGCCTTGGAAATGTTGATTATAAAGGACTTAAACTCACATGGCGGCTCATTGTTGGCCGGGGCTCCAAGGCCGGGCACTCGACCAAAGCAGGTCCAATGACCAGCCACTACACCGACTAGCTGCAGCCCCAAACAAAAAAATGCGGCAACACGGTTGCCGCAACGCCCTGCCCTGCGTAGTTTGTCCCGAGCGGCATTATATCATGGCCTGAACCGCGTTCAATGAAAAAGGGTTCTCTAGTCGATCTGGACCGACGGGCCGCTGGTAGTGCCGGCTACTTCCGCGAGGCGATTGGCGACGGCGCGCGCAACGTTGTATAGGCTCTTTGCGCCCGCGCCAGCTTCACCAAGGGACGCGACCGGCTTGCCGGTATCGCCGCCAACGCGGATGCGCGGATCAATTTCAATTTCGCCGAGCACGGGCACGCCATAGGCGATGGCGGTTTTCGCGCCTTCGCCGTGGCCGAAAATGTCGATGGCCTTGCCGCAGTGCGGGCACGCAAACGTGCTCATGTTTTCGACCACGCCGAGCACTTCCACATTCACCTGGCGGAACATTTCAATGGCTTTGCGCACGTCGGCCAACGCGACGGTCGAAGGCGTCGTGACCACCACCGCGCCGGTGACGGCGACGGTCTGGATCAGCGTCAACTGCACGTCGCCGGTGCCTGGCGGAAGATCGATGATCAAGTAATCGAGCTCGCCCCACTCCACGCTGCGCAGAAACTGCGTAATCACGCTGTGCAGCATCGGCCCGCGCCAAATCATCGGCTTGTCGCCGGGATTGAGCAGGCCCATTGAAATCATCTTTAGCCCTTGCGATTGCACGGGAATGATGCGCTTTTCGGCGGTAGCCTGCGGCTCCTGCAAAGTGCCGAGCATGATCGGCACGTTGGGCCCGTAAACGTCGGCGTCGAGCAATCCAACTTTATTGCCAAGGTTTGCCAGCGCCAGCGCGAGATTTACCGCGATCGTGGTTTTGCCGACGCCGCCTTTTCCGCTGGCGACGGCGACGAGATTCTTGACGCCGGGAATCGGCTGGCGTTCCGGCATTTGCTGGGGTGCTGGAGGCATTATTTCTCCTAAGAACGGGCGCTATTTCATTCCATTGTAGCTCAGGCCTTCAGGCCTGAGGGCGTTTCCCCGATGGAAGCACGGGCGAATGGAACGGAAAAGCCTCACCCCTAAAGGGGTGCGCTACAGCGGCTTCGGCAAAGAAGAGACAGACAGGAATGTCTGTCCTACTCACGCGCCGTGACACTTCTTGTATTTCTTCCCGGAACCGCAGGGACAAGGATCGTTCCGCCCCACTTTCGCGCCAACTCTCACCGGCTTTGGAGCTTCGGCTTGCGCGGGCCCGGTCTGATATTGCAAATCCTTTTGCTGACGCTGCTGGCGGCGTTCGATCTCGCGCGCCACCGCAGGCAACTGCTGCGGTTCACTTGCACGCGCTGCTGCGCTTGCGGCCGCAGCGGCCGCGCTCTGCGGAGGAGTCCGAGGCGGCTCGGGCCGTCTGGCCTCGGGCGGCTGCTCGCCCTGCTGCATCTGAATGTGGAAGAGATAGCGGATCGTTTCGTTGTCGATGCGCGCCATCATGTCTTCGAAGAGGACGAATGCTTCTTTCTTGAACTCGACGATGGGATCTTTTTGCGCGTAGCCGCGGAGGCCGATGCCCTCTTTCAAGTGGTCCAGCGAGAGCAGGTGGTCTTTCCATTGCGAATCGACCACGTCAAGAATGATGCGGCGTTCGAGCCAGCGCATCAGGTCCGCGCCAAACTGTTTTTCTTTTTCCTCGTAGCGCTTCTTGACAGCCTCGACCGCGGTGTCAGCAAGCAGGTCGTGCGCCAGCTTGCCCGGATCGGCGCCCGCGGCCTTCATGTCGATGCCGAACTGCGCGTTGGTCTCCGCGAGAAATTGCGTGGTGTTCCACTGGCCGGGATGCTGCTCGCGCGGACAGAACGTTTCGACCAATTCGCGCACGACGTCTTCCGCGATGCCCAGAACGTAGTCGCGCTGGTCCTTGCCTTCCAACGCGGAGCGCCGAATGGCGTAAATCGTCTCGCGCTGCTTGTTCATCACGTCGTCGTACTCGAGAAGATGTTTGCGGGCGTCGAAATTTTGCGCCTCGACGGTTTTTTGCGCGTTCTCGATGCGGCCTGACAACATCTTCGATTCAATCGGTACGCCCTCGGTCATGCCCATGCGGAACATCAACGCTCGAATACGCTCGCCGCCGAAGATGCGCATCAAATCATCTTCGAGCGAAAGAAAAAACCGCGAAGAGCCCGGGTCGCCCTGCCGTCCTGCGCGGCCACGCAACTGGTTGTCGATGCGCCGCGCTTCGTGGCGTTCCGTGCCCAGGATGTGCAGGCCTCCCAGCGCGACGACTTCGTCGTGTTCCGCTTTGCACTGTTCGGCAAACTGGTCGTACACCGGCTTCCAGTGATCGGCCGGGACTTGAAAGATTTTTCCCTCGTGCTGGAAGAGCACCATAGGAATAGCGGGCTGATCGCCATTGCCGCTGGTAGGATCAGCGCCAATCACCGCCGGAGCCGCCGCATAGGGCATAGCCAGCTTGTTTTTCAGAAAATGGTCGCGCGTCATTTGCTCGGGATTGCCGCCCAGCAAAATATCCGTTCCGCGGCCGGCCATGTTGGTCGCGACAGTGACCGCGCTTTTGCGCCCGGCTTGCGCGACGACACGCGATTCGCGCTCGTGCTGCTTGGCATTCAGCACCTGATGTGGGATGCCGGACTTCTTCAGCAATTCCGCGATGGCTTCGGATTTTTCGATGGAGATCGTGCCCACGAGCACCGGCTGGCCCCGTTCGTGATAATGGCGGATGCCGTTCGCGAGCGAGTTGTCTTCCTGGAGGATGCCGTTGACGACCGCTTCAAACTTTTCTTTTTCTGTGCGGTAAACCACGTCCGGAGCTTCGATACGGATGAGCTTGCGGTTCGTCGGAATCACGGTGACGTCCAGATTGTAAATCTTGCCGAACTCCGCGGCTTCCGTTTCCGCCGTACCGGTCATGCCGGAAAGTTTTTTGTACATGCGGAAATAATTCTGAAAAGTGATCGTCGCGAGCGTCTGATTTTCTCGCTCGATCTTTACGCCTTCCTTGGCTTCCACGGCCTGGTGCAAACCGTCGGACCAGCGGCGGCCGGGCATCTGGCGGCCCGTGAATTCATCGACGATGATGACTTCGCCGTCTTTCACCACGTAATCCACGTCATTCTTGTAGAGCGTGTGGGCGCGCAGCGCCTGGTAGACGTGGTGCATGATGTCGATGTTCGCCGGGTCGGACATGTTGGTCAGCGAGAGAAGCCGTTCGCATTTGGCGAATCCTTCTTCCGTGAGGGTCGCGGTGCGGTGCTTTTCGTCGAGCGTGTAGTCGATGTCCTGAATAAGTTTAGGAATAATCTTGTCGATTTTGGCGTATTTGTCGGTGGACTCTTCCGAGGGACCGGAAATAATCAGCGGGGTGCGCGCTTCGTCGATAAGGATGGAGTCAACTTCGTCGACGATGGCGAACTGGTGGCCGCGTTGCACGCAATGGGCGAGGTCGTACTTCATATTGTCGCGGAGGTAGTCGAAGCCGAATTCGTTGTTGGTGCCGTAAGTAATGTCCGCGCCATACGCCGCGCGGCGCTGGTCGTCGTCGAGATCGTGGACAATCACGCCGACGCTCAATCCCAGCGCGCGGTACAGCGGGCTCATCCATTCCGCGTCGCGGCGCGCCAAGTAA
>MNDE01000148.1:0-1158 GCA_001914785.1 Acidobacteria bacterium 13_2_20CM_57_17
TGCAAATCACCCTCAGAGATGCATGCGATAGCCCCTTTTGACGCTCATACCCGGAGCCTGCTTCCGGCGTGATTTATTTCTCATGATGTGATGAGATGAAGGCCGCGATTTCTGAGGGGATTCCATTTCTATGACTTGGAAGCGGGTGGCGACGGCGGTCGTGTTGATTCCGTTTGTCGTTGGAATTGTGCTGTGGGGATCGACGGCGCTGCTGGCGCTGGCCGTTGCGCTAGTGACGATGCTGGCGCTGTTTGAATATTTTGCGTTGGGAGATGCGATCGGACACCGGGCTTACCGGTTTTGGACGGCGACGTGCGCACTACTGCTCATTTATGTGCAATGGCTCATGGGGGATATTCCGACCTATAAACTTTCCGGCGGACTCGTCGCGTATCAGAGAAGTTGGTATTTTGCCAGGGGAGTTCCCTCGCTGGAGGCGGTGTTCTTTTTCTTCGTTCTGGGAATTGCGGCGGTCACGTTGTTCACTAAACGGCCGTTAGTAGAAGCGCTACCAGCGGCGGGGATCAGCTGCAGCGGACTGATTTTGGTTGCGTTTCCGTTGTCGTTTGCCGTCAGACTTCACGGAACCGGAGACCAGGGACCTCTCCTGCTCCTCTTCGCGATGGTGATTATCTGGGTGGGAGATACGGCATCGTATTTCGTAGGGCGATCTATTGGGAAATACAAGTTGGCGCCGCATTTGAGTCCCAATAAGACTTGGGAGGGGACGGCGGCGAGTATAGTTGGTTCGCTGATCGTGGCGGTCGTTTTTGCGCGGTTTATGACTGTGCCGCTGCCGCATATGTTGGGGATGGCGGCGGTGGGAAATGTCGCGGGGCAGGTGGGCGACCTGCTGGAATCGGCTTATAAGCGGAGCGCGGGGATCAAGGATTCCGGCAGCATTCTGCCCGGGCATGGCGGAGTGCTTGACCGAATCGATGCGCTTATCCTGGCCATTCCGGTTGTCTGGTATTATTGGGTATTGATCTACTCTCCCAAGTCGTAGGTCAAAAAGCTTCCAACCGACAAAAAGGAAAACGAACGGCTCCGTGAAACAGCTATCCATTTTGGGCTCGACGGGATCGATTGGGCGGCAGTGCCTTTCGGTCGTGGAGGCTTTGCCGGAGAGGTTTGGTGTCGTTGCGCTTGCGGCGGGGG
>MNDE01000148.1:1166-25956 GCA_001914785.1 Acidobacteria bacterium 13_2_20CM_57_17
TCGGTCGGGGATGCTGCGCGAGCCGATGAGTTGGCGCGATTGCTGCGCGAAAAAGGAATCTCACCGCTCCCAGAAATTCATCATGGCCGGGAAGGAATGCTGGCGGTGGGAACGCATTCCAAGGCGGACATTGTGGTGTCCGCGGCCGTGGGCGTTGTCGGGCTGGAAGCAACATACGAAGCAGTCAAGCTTGGAAAAACGGTAGCGCTTTCGAATAAAGAGGTGCTCGTTGCGGCAGGCGAATTGGTGATGGCCGCAGCGAAAAAAGCCGGACGCGAACTGCTTCCCGTGGATAGCGAACACAACGCCGTTCATCAGTGCCTGCGAGGCGGAACGCACGGAGAAGTGCGACGGCTGGTGCTGACGGCGTCGGGCGGACCGTTTCGAAAGACGCCGCTCGCGGAGCTGGCGAACGTTACGACTGAGCAAGCGCTCGCGCATCCCAACTGGCGCATGGGGAATCGCATCACCATCGATTCGGCGACGATGATGAACAAAGGGTTCGAGATTATTGAGGCGCGATGGCTGTTTGGCATGCGGCCGGATCAAATCGAGGTAGTGGTCCACCCGCAGTCCACGGTGCATTCCATGGTGGAATTTGTGGACGGTTCTATTTTGGCGCAACTGGGGCCAACGGACATGCGCATGCCCATCCAATATGCGTTAACCTATCCAGAGCGGGTAGCATCTGATCAGGTAGCCCTGGACTGGCCAAAGCTGAAACGCTTGGATTTCGAGAAGGCTTCGACAAGACGTTTCCCCTGTTTAAGGCTGGCGCGGGAAGCGATGAAGAAGGGCGGCCCGTTGCCCTGCGTGCTGAATGCCGCCGATGAAATTGCGGTGGCGGCATTTCTGGAACGGCGACTGCCGTTCCCGGGCATCCCGGAAGTGATAGAGCGCGTGCTTGGACGAACTCCACGCGTAAAGTTTGAGAAGATGGACGACGTGCTTACGGCGGATGCCGAAGCGCGTCGAATGGCGAAGGAAGAAGTCGAGCGGCTAGGGGTTGCGACCGCGGCGGCGTCGTAAGGGAAGAAGAGGGAGAATCCAGAGAGTATGAATACGCTTCTCGGAATCGTTTTAGTTTTGGGCGTGATGATTCTCGTCCACGAATGGGGACATTTTGTCGTGGCACGACTGTTCGGCGTGCGCGTCGACGTGTTTTCCATTGGCTTCGGTCCGCGGCTTTTTGGGTTGAAGCGTGGAGAAACGGATTACCGGATAAGCGCGCTTCCATTCGGTGGCTACGTGCGTATGGCTGGACAGGATCTCTCTGAGGTCGACTCCAGCAACGTGGCGCCGACGGGTGCTTCCGACGAATTGATGAGCAAGCCGCGTTGGCAGCGAGCGCTGATCTCCGTGGCTGGCCCTGCAGTGAATCTGATCATGCCGCTGCTGTTGCTCAGCGGATTCTTCTGGATTAAGGGCCTGCCCTATTCAGCGTACTTAGACCAGCCACCTGTCATTGCATCGATGAAAGCAAACGACCCTCTGGCGAAGGGGGGGGTGGCCGCTGGTGATCGAATTGTTGCCGTCAATGGGAGCAGCACGCCGACATGGGAAAAGGTGGATGAGGCGTTCAGTGATTTGCGCCCAGAGAGTAGTAGTTATCGAGTGACCGTCGAGCACGAGGGAGCAACGCGGGAGGTAGTGGCGGTTGGGAAGGACCTCATCCAGGCCGACGCCCCGGGACATTATGCGATGGTGCCTCCTATAGTCGGCCAGCCAATTCGCGGCATGGGAGCCGAGCGCGCCGGCATGAAGCGAGGAGACCTGATTGTTTCCGTGAACGGCACGAAAATCACGACCTGGATGGAGTTCAAGGACATGATCCTGAATTCCGGCGGCAGGCCGTTGGTAACCGTGGTGAAACGCGATGGACAGCTCGTGACGCTGAAACTGGAAGCTCAGTCGATTGTGGGCGAGGATGGCAAGGCGAATTTCCGGCTGGGCGTAGGAGCCGAAGAGCGCTGGTCTTACAAGAGAATGTCGTTTGGCACGGCGGTGGAAAGCGGGTCTGTGGCGACCTGGTATGGACTGAAGCAGTTGTTAGGCGTAGTCGGCAGGCTCTTCTCCGGCAAGCAGTCAGTAAAGATGTTGCTCGGACCGGTGGGGATCATCGACCAGGCGGGACAGGCGGTGCAAGAAGGCTCGTTCGCAGTGGTCAACTTGATGGCGATCATCAGTCTTAACCTTGGCATCTTGAATCTTTTTCCGATTCCCATACTAGATGGCGGGAACATTCTTTTGCTCACGTTGGAAGGGATCCGGCGGCGCGATTTCAGTTTGGCGTTCAAAGAGCGCTTCGTTCAAGTCGGCCTGGTCTTAATCTTGGTGCTCTTTGGATACGTTATGTACAATGACGTGGCGCGGTTTTTTCCGATCCACTCTTGAACCTGCGCTGGAGAGGCGGAGGGACTGACATGGCTCCATCGCCGTCCCACCGGGTTTCCACTGGGGAGCGCCTCAATACCGCGGAGACAACCGGTAAGCTTCAGCAGGCAATGGCGACGCGCGGCATTCGAATGACGCGCCAGCGCCGCGTGATCCTGCAGGTGATGGATGACGCCGAGCAGCACCTCGACGTGGACCAGATTCTCGAACGGGCGCAGAAAATCGATTCTGGCGTGCACCTTGTTACGGTCTACCGCACGATTGATCTTCTCAAAAAGCAGGGCTTGATCGACGAACTGGATTTGCTGCATCTGCGCGGCGACCGACACTACTACGAAACGCACGGGCCGCGGGACCACATCCACGTGGCATGCTTGCGCTGCGGAAAAGTGCGCGAGTTCGAGAGCCGCCTATACGAGCAATTGAAAGAGCAGATTGCGCGCGACTTCCACATGAAGGTGACGGTGTCGCGGACGGAAGTCGGCGGCTACTGCGCGGAATGCCTGCAGAAGAAGGGCAGTGGCGAGTGACGAGTGGCGAGAAAACGAAAGACAGTGGCGAGTGACGAGTGCCTAGTGGCGAGAGAACCTAAAGCAGATTCCTCACCGCCATTCCCGCGACAATCTTTTGCGCCCGCTTGCCGCGGGCCAAACGCGGGACTGGGTTCGGAATGACAACCACGGGAGCCCTAACTTCTTGCCGCCTAAGCGTTTACGCCATTCTGGCCCGTTACTAACGTTTTCCTTGACAAGTGCAGTACTACCCTGGTAGAATTAGTGCCGTAGAAAAGTGCGCCCCGACTCCAGTCGGGGCGTTTTGTTTTTTTGGGGCTAGTCTCTTCCGCGGTTCTTCTGGGTTCCCTAGTCAGTCCCAGCGCTGGACGCATCCGCAATCTGGGAAAAAGTTTTAGCGTAGCGCCGTGCGGAACTTATCCCGACCCTGTCGGGAGCACGGCATCCTTCAGCCAACAAGAAGAGAAAGGACAAGGGCTTAACACAGAGAACACAGAGACGGTATCACAGAGATCTCAGAGAAGAGCACCAGAGTAGCCCTGTCAGTTGTTGGCTGTCGACTCTCTTCGTGACCTCGGTGCTCCGGCCTCTGTGTTCTCTGTGTTAGGTCTTTGCCTTTTCTTTTTTATCGACTCTTGCACTTTTCAACTCTTCGACTCTTAGACTTCTCTAACTCATCTCATAAATCAGAGTTTTGGAAATACCAGGATGCTTCAGGGGCTAAAGCCCACGTTTTCTGAACGTTTTCGGCACGGCTGAAGCCGTGCCCTCCTAAAGAGCCGTTTATGAGATAGCTCTTCTCTTCCAGGATCCAAACCAATGCTAAACAAAAAACTAAACGCCAAACTGCTCTGGATGCAGTTTGAAGATGTTCTCGCGCCGCGTCTCGGCCTGACGGTCAAGGAGCGCGCCGTCTATTCCTATTTGCTGCGTCATTCGCTCGTGGTAGGCAAGCTTCGCCTACAGTTTGCAGTTATGGCCCTGGCCCGCACTCTGGGTCTCGCCATCGGAGCGGCGCGCCAGGCGGTGCGCCGGCTCGATGAGCTGGGGACTTTGCGCGTGCTCAAGCGGTGCAAAACCGGCCACCTCGTCGAGATGCGCCTGCCCGAGAAGATCCGCGCCGCCCGCCCGGGCAAAAATGGCGCGTCATTGGTTGTGGGGGTTGTGGGGGCTGTGGGGATGGGGGCCACGGGGGCCGCCGGAGAGCCTCCTGCCTCCGCCCTCGAAGCCACGGATTTCTTGAAAACCTGGGCGCTCCGCAAAACCATTCACGATCGCGAACGCGGCGCTTGCTTTTACTGCCTCCGCCGCACTCCCGCTCATGTGCAGTGCCTCGACCACGTCGTCCCACGCGCTCGTTTCGGACGCAATTCCTATCGCAACCTGGTTTCCTCCTGTATCGAATGCAACTCGCGCAAGGGCGAACATCCGGCCACGAATTTTCTCCGTACTCTCTACCGCCAGGGCCGCCTGACTCCCGCCGAACTCGACACACGCCTCCGCGCCTTGAAGGATCTCGCCGCCGGCAAGCTCCGCCCTGTGGGATTTGAGGGATCCAAGTGATTGTCGGGTGATGTTGGTAGGGTCCGGTCTGTCGCAGGCTTCCCGGCTTCCGTCCCTGGCTTTCTCTCTAGGGCGCGCGCCAGGGATCGAAGACAGTAATGCTGCAATCGGCAAAGTCGGGGGCATTCCCTGTTGCAAGCTTAGCCCCGTGCGCCCGGGTAATGGCTGCGATCTGGGCGTCCGCGTGGCTGATGGGTCTTCCAAGCGCCCGACGGTGTGCTGCAATCCTTGCAAAATAGTGCGCAGCGTCGCTCTCGAATGCGAGTACACGTCCCGCGAAGTCTTCCGTAAACATCCCTTCCGCTGCAGCCAGCAGGCCGTCGCGCCGCTTACCTTTGGCGAGCAGTTCGATTCCGTAAAAGATTTCCGCCTCGGTGATCGCGGTCGTAAAGAGGTCTGCCAGCGGTTGTTGGGCGATCCATACCACGACTCGGGCGGAAGGTTTCGGCCTCATGAGTTCCGACAGCACATTCGTATCCAGAACGATCACTCCTCGAATCCTGGGGCCTTGCGCACGGCGTCGCGCTGCGGTAAGGAGATCTCGATTCCGCCAAACGACGCAAACCGGCGGCGAATCGCCTCGGCCAGGTTTCCCTTGGTCCGAGAGGAGGTGGTCAAAGCGGAGCGCAAGATCTCACGCGCTTCTTCTTCCATCGAGCGGCCGTGGTGGGCGGCGCGAACCCGCAAGCGGGTCTTGGTTTTCTGGTCCAGTTGCCGAATTGTGAGTGCGGCCATGTCAGCAATGATAGCATTGCTAGCATCGGATGCAAAGAGGCTCCTCAGCGCGCC
Organism: Acidobacteria bacterium 13_2_20CM_57_17; assembly: GCA_001914785.1. Taxonomy (GTDB): domain Bacteria; phylum Acidobacteriota; class Terriglobia; order Acidiferrales; family UBA7541; genus Acidiferrum. Next base: position 6,425 of record MNDE01000148.1, read on the forward strand.
AATTGAAGTATCCTATGATACGTGAAACCATGAGTAGAGCTACTTATCCATCGAAGCTTCCGAACTCCGTCAAGAAGGCCGCCCAGCGCCTCGCGAAAGAGGACGGTGTCTCCCTGAACCAGTGGATCGCTGCCGCCGTCGCGGAAAAGGTGGGTGTAATTGAAACCGCCGCGGACTTCTTCAAGAAGCGCGCCGGAAAAGCCAAGGGCGACGGCCTCATGAAATTCCTTTGCAACGCCCCTCGTGTCGCCCCAGAACCTGAAGACCAGCTTCGCTAACCGTGCAGCTCGCGTGGTTGCTTGTCCTGCTCCACCATTGTCATTCCGAGTCCGCCAGGGCGGGAGGAATCTGTTTTTTCTTTGCTTCGCCACTTGCCACTCGTTTACCCCGAGCTTCGAGGGGCCACTTCCTCTAGGTAAACCGCAAGGGAAACATCCCGTCTGTCCCCGAGTTTCAGGGCGGCCCCCCCGCCTCAGTGTACAATCTTTGCAGTTTTCGAAGTCAAAATGGAAATTCTGGCTCCATATCTCGCCCTACCAAAATCATCATTGTTTGGGCGAACCAATGCTGCCGAACCGACTGTGATTTTGATCCGCAATTTGTAAAGGAGTGCAAATGAACTATTCAAGTCTCGGGCTGGCGGCGCTTGGCGGCACGGTCGCGTCTTTTGCCTTTGGTTTCTTAGTGTTTTGGCTGCTGCCAGGTCTTATCAAGGAAGGCCACAAGTACCCGGCCGTATTCCGACCTAAGGAAGAAATGATGAAGGTCATGCCCATTGGATTCGTCGCAACTTTCCTATCGATCCTGGTTGCCGCCATAATTTTCGCAATGAACCATCAGGGCGGATCGGGCACTACGGGAGGTGCGCGCTTCGGCGTTCTCATTGGCATTTTCGTGGTTTGCGCATTTGTGCTGCACAACTACGTGAACCTGAACATCGGGCTGAAACTCGCTCTGATGCAGGCTGCGGCTTACTTCGTCCAGTGGACCATCATCGGAATAGTCATCGGTCTTATTTACAAACCCCTCGCTACGCCATAATCGTGAATATATCTTAAGAGTCAGAAACCGCACCCTGGAAACCGCAGGGATGCGGCACCCAAAGGCGTTTTTCGGAATTAAGGCGCGGCCACCCGCCCGCCGGCAAGCTCCGCCCCTCCCTGTAGAGGCCGGGCTTTAGCCCGGCGCTCTTGAAGACTTTGCTCGCCATCCGCCGCTCATCTTCGCCATCTTTTCTATCTTCACAGTCCATGCTAGAGTGCACTAACTGGGGTATTTCTTTTTGAGCCCCGGAAAGGATTCTGTATGGACGCGGCTCCAGCACCGAGCCCCAAGCCGGACTTTCGAACGATTGCGCATTCCGGTGGAACGGTCACCATCGACGTCAGCCTCGACCCTAAGACGGGCCTCAAGCACTACCAGCTAACTTGGAATCATTGCCGTCCCAACGCGGGCGGATTTTTTGCGGTGTACGCACTTCCGCCAGGAATCGTCGTTTCGCAGATGAACCTCGGGGGATTTGGTTCTCCCATAGACCCTCCGCCTATCCCGGGCTGCTATCAAGTCTTTGTCGGTTCCGATAGCGAAGGGAAATATGGCCGGACATGCCCCGGCTGCAACGGCTACTGGCGGAGCGAACTTGGACAGTTTTGTCCTTACTGCGGATTTCTCGGGACGACAGTTGATTTCATGACGGATGGTCAGCGTTCTTATGTTCAGCAGTGGTGCGCAACGATGGACAGGGCGCTGATGACAGAAGTTGGCGGGCAATACGTGATAGACCTCGACGCGGTCGCGGACGCTGCGGACGCTGCTCTGACCGAAAAGCCGGCCTTCTATTACGCCGAGCAGAGTCAGCAAAACAGCTACAACTGCGAGTCATGCGATGCATTTAATGACATTCTTGGAACCTATGGCTACTGCACAAGATGCGGAACGCGAAACGACCTACATATTTTCGGCGAAAAGAAAATTCCAGAGCTCCGCAGCCGAATCAATTCCGGCGGTCCGTACGAGTCTTGCGTAAAGGACGCAGTTGCAGCTTTTGATTCGTTTATAGGTCAGTACGTCGAGCAGCTCGTCAGGCGCATACCGATGACGCCGGGGCGGAAAGCGCGTTTGGAGAAAGTGCGCTTTCATGGTTTCCAATCGGTCGAACGCGACATGGGCGATATTTTCGACATTAACATTGCGAAGGACTTAACAGATGATGAAAAGACGTTCGCGAAGCGAATGTTTCACCGACGCCATGTTTACGAGCACCTAGGCGGCGAGGCAGACCAGAAATACGTCAATGACAGCGGCGAGAACGATGTTCGTGTCGGCCAGGCGCTTCGGGAGTCAGTTGAGACTGCGCACCGAATCGTTGGCATCGTCCACAAGATGGCCGTTAACGTTCATGCTGGCTTTCACGAAATCTTTCCATCGGACAACAGACCTATCGAGCGATATGAGAAATGGAAGCCTAAGCCAAGACCAAAGTCCTAGGGCGAGTGGCACAGGCTGGTGGCGAAGGGGAGACACGCATTTGCGAACATTGGGCGAGCGGGGAGAGACGGGAAGTTATCCTTTCTCTGAAACCTCCACTCATTACGAGCCGGACAAATCTTGTCGGACAAATATCAGAAAGCGTTCCGTCTGTTCCCGAGTTCCTCGGCAAAGAAAGAGAGCTAGTATCCAACCTGTCGCGACCGATAACGCAAAGAAGAAATCGGCGTAACCTAATCTTCGAAGCCGCAATAGGTGTATTTACATCGTGTCCAGACTCAGGAAAGAAAAAAGAGATCGCGTCTTGGCTGAAGCACTGGCTTTGGCCCACCCGCGTAACAGAGCCATAGACGTGATTGCGGGATTTGCTCTGGATTTCATTGCAGCGGCCATCCCGGCTGTCCTGCCAGTGCCTGTAAAATGGCGCTGGGTTATCTGGTTCCTTTCCTTTGTTGCATTGTTGTGCCTGCTTCAAATTCAAATTCCGTCCCTGCGCCGGATTCAGTTGAAGTGGAAAATCGTTGCCACGTTAGTGTTGGTTTGTATCTTCGTAGGCAGTTTCCGGTCAACAGCCCACGCTCAATGGCGTGAGGAAAAAGCCGCTGCTTTAGAAGGCGACTTGATAGGCGCGGGGGCTGCAATAAATGATGGCAAGCCGCACGGTTTTCCGCTGCTCCAAATGGGCGCGAGCGTTATCGTAATGACGCCAGTCGGAGTTGCGGACATCATGCCGTTCTTCCCAGATGCCGGGATAAGAATCGAATGGGGTGTGAAAAATCTACCATTGCTTACGACTACCGTCAGGGACTACAACGGAAATCTCGCAACCGAAGTCGTTCGAAATCACTGGCGCGTTTATCCTGCTTATTGCGGTGAAAAGAACTACACCGAAGACGCTTTAGAAGTAAAGGACACTGCGGGGCACGTCGTTTTGCAGGTGAGAATCCTAAAAGACAGGGTCCTTCTTCTCGGCGAGTGGTGGGACAATCAAGGTAACGGTGTCCGGTTAATGCGGCCCGTTGTCACCACCCCAACGAAAGGTTCAGGAATCGTTCGGATGAACCGTCAAAATCAATTCCTTGATTTACTGGTCCAACCGATATTCGAATATCCCAGCAAAGACCATTGGGGAGAAATGAAAAAGACTTGGCCAACGGCGGGTGAAGCACCCTCGGCCTAACAACGGAGTGTGTCGTATGCTGCGCCGTCGTCGCGAAACGTGCGGATTTTGACTTTTCTTCACTCAAGTCTCGCCCCCGACATCCCAAAGCATCCAAACGACGCAACCTTCGTCCCCTGTATCCGGCGCGTGGACGACCACTCTCCTTCTAGGGCAACTTGTAGCTACGTTTTTCGGGTAAGCATCGAACGAAGGAGCTTCCAGGAGGAAAAAAATGTACCGCGTCCGTCAGGAAGAGCTGCCGTTTGTGGGGAGCTCACACGAGTTTGTCGGGGCCGAGCAGGGAGACGTGGGCGTCAGCGTGTTTTTGTTCAGCGGGCTGCCGGGCAAGGGTCCGGGGCCGCATCGGCATCCCTACGATGAGATCCAGTTTGTCCGGGAAGGCCGCGGAGTATGGACCGTGAACGGAGAGACGTTTGAAGGTGGCGCTGGGGATATTTTCGTCATCAAGGCCGGCGAGATTCACAGCTTCAAAGTCATCGGGGATGGCCCGCTCGTCCAGGTGGACGTTCATATGAGCCCGCGATTTATACAGGAGAATTTGTAGCGGGTGGCGGGGTGGGCCGACCATCGACGGTGAAAAACAGTGGCGAGTGACGAGAAAACGGAAAGCAGCGGCGAGCGAGAAAACAGTGACGAGTGGCGAGTGACGAGTGGCGAGAAAACGGAAAGCGGTGGCGAGCGAGAAAACAGTGACGAGTGGCGAGAAAGCCCTACATCGCGCTATTTGGATTGGGAGGCGTGGGAGATGGTGGAGATGATAAGGCGGTTGGCGCGGACGCGATAGAGGACGGAGTACGGAGTGCCGCCGATGATGAGTTCACGGATGCCGGGTTCAGGGCCGACGCGGCCGAGATAGGGATGAATTCGCAGAGCTTCAATGACGGAAACAATACGGGTGGCCAGGCGTTCGGCGGCGGCCGGCTTGTCCAAGGCAACGAAGGCACGAATTTCCTGGAGGCGGGCCAAAGCCAGGGGCGACCAGACGATCTCTAGCGGGCCATGTTTTTTTGGCAAGTGCGATCTCAGCCGCGCGAGCGTGGACGCGGCGACTCGTCAGCGTGGACTTTGCCGCAGACACATTTCGGCGGCGGCAACTCCCGATCCGTGCCCCAGGAAAGCAGCCAAGCCTTCATGTCTTCGTGCCGCACGTAGTGGCCGGACTTCACCTGGCGGTCGGCCTGGCGCATTTCCGCCAGCATGCGTTCCTGGTCGGCGACGTAGGATTCGACGGCATCGGAAATCAGGAAATTGGAGCTGCGCCCCGAGGCTTCCGCCAGCCTGGCGAGGCGGCGCTTAGTTTCGGACTTGAGTCGTATGCTGAGAGTGGCGCTGCGTGTGTTCGCCATGAACACAGCATAGCACAAAAGCGGTGGCGAGCGAGAAAACAGTGGCGAGTGGCGAGAAAACGCTCACCGCCGTTCGCGCCAATTCTTTGCAGCCCGCTTACCGCGTGCCAGTGCGCGACCGGGTTCGGGATGACAAGCTTTGGGATGTCGGGGCGGAGCACCGTTGCGGGGATTGCCCGAGCCTCATTTCGAGCGGCGGGGTCGCCCGAGCAGGCTCCATCTTTCTATGTGTTGCCGATAGTAGTGCGACGAGCTGGCAGTACCCAGGTGCTCGCTTTCTTCCGGGTTGAAGGTTGTTTGCCGGAAACCTGTCAGCTTCTTAGGCAGAATCAGAAAGCGGCCATCCGGTAGTTTCCACGCGCAGATATCAAACCGCCCTCCGGGCTGACGAATGCTAAGGTAAGTATATTTGTATTCGCCTCTCCCTACGTCGTGCCAGCACGCTTTCCGTTGAATACAAAGTTTCCCGTTTATATAAGCATTCCTCGTCCCGAGCAGTTCGACTTCAAACCCGCGTTTTTGCGCTTGCACAAAAAACTCCGGCATTGCTTTCCTACGGCGCTCCATTCGGCAAATGGCGTGCCGCGATCTCCCGGCGGCGAAACCCATTTGCAGAGCTAGTTGACGCACGCGCTCCCGCGTTAGCCCGATGCGTCTGGCAATTTCGGCATGGGTGATGCAATTCCGCTCCAACATGGCGCGGATCAGTTTTCCCTTTCTGTGAATAGCGGAAAGGGTGTGGCGCTTAAAACCGCGTTTGTCAAGTTGGAACCGGCAGGTTTGGCAGTAACGCATGGAGTTCGGCATGGCTCATTCATCCAGGTTGCAATATAACAATACCTGCAACCTGATAAATCCGCCAGACGCAGGGCGAGGAGGCGAGTGACAGGCCTTACGCCCACGGCCTACTGTCACCCGCCAGCGGTGGTCGGCTGTCGGATGGCGCGGGAATGGCGCAAGCGCGAGAAGAACTTATTAGCGCGTGCGATGTCGGCGGCGATCTGGGCGCGCAATTCTTCAGGACTGCTGAATTTTTTCTCTTCGCGTAGGCGCTTCCAAAATCGCACTTCCATTCGCTTGGGTGTTCCCACAGGTTGGCTATCGAGCAAATGTGTTTCGACGCTGAGTGACGAGCCATTGAACGTCGGGCGCGTGCCGATGTTTGTAACGGAGCGGTGACTGCGAGACTCGCCTTCGATGCAAGCGCGCGTGATGTAGACGCCGCGAGCGGGAAGAAGTTCCTGTTCAGGGACGAGGTTCAGGGTAGGGAAGGTAAAGCGGCGGCCCGTTCCCGTGCCGCTGATGACTTCTCCGGTGAGGGCAAAGGGCCGGCCCAGAAGACGCGCGGCGTGGGACACGTCGCCTTCGGCGATTTCGCGGCGGATGATGGTGCTGGAAACGACCTCGCCGCGATAGACCACCGGGGGAACGATCACCACGTCGAAGCCGTGTTTCTTGCCAAGCTCTGTCAGCAGTTTTACATCGCCGGCTTGCTTATGGCCAAACCGGAAATTTTCGCCGACGAGAACGGCTTTACCATGCAGATCGCGGACGAGAATTTGCTCGACAAATTCGCTGGGGGAGAGCCGCGCGAGCTCGAGAGTGAATGGAAGAACAACGACAGCTTCGAGGCCGAGCGCGTTGAACCACTCCATGCGCTGCGCGTTGGTCGAGAGCCGCAGCGGGGCAGACTCCGGGTGGAGCACCTTTCGCGGCGAGGGATCAAACGTGAGGGCTGTGGAAACCGCATTGAGGTCGTGGGCACGCTCGACCGTCGCGCGAAGAATCGCCTGATGGCCCAGATGGATGCCATCGAAGTTGCCGATGGCGAGCACGCTGGTATGGCCGAAGATTGCATAGCGCGAAGCCCACGCCTGCGAAGAAGAAAAGGCGGATAGCCTGGTTGACCTCGCGCCTCCCGTGGCAGCGCGCGATGATTCGAAAGCTCCGTGCTTGTGCGAAGCCTCCTTAGGCATTTCCGCCTGAACTTCAAATTCGAGGCCATCGTAAGCGAGCTGCACATGGGGGTAGCCCATTTTTATCAGGCGTTCGTTCGTTTCAGAGTGCGGCAGGTCATGAGCGATGTGTGTGAACCAGGCACGGCGCGGCTTGAGCTGTTGAATAAGAGCAAGTGCCTGCTCGACGGTTTGATGCATGGGATGTGGAATATCGCGCAGCGCGTCCAGCACCAATTCGTCGAGTCCTTGCAGGAGCGCCATTGATGAGTCGGGGACCTTGCTAAAGTCGGTGAGATAGGCAGCTCGCCCAAAACGAAAACCCAGCACCTCCAACTCGCCGTGGAGCAGAGGCACGGGAATGAAAGGGATACCGAGAAGTTCAAACGGGCTCCGGACGGTGTTGAGCGTTACGCTCGGCACGGTGCTGAGGGTCGGCTTGTCGTCGAAAACATAAGCAAACACACGCCGGATGACGCGGAATGTTTCTTCGTTGCTATAGACGGGCATGGCGGAGCGTTGACGAATATTGAAAGGGCGAATGTCATCAAAGCCGAGAATGTGGTCAGCATGACCGTGCGTCAGCAAGATGGCGTCAAGGCGGTCCAGTCCGATGCGGAGCGCCTGCTGGCGAAAGTCCGGTGTGGTGTCAATCAAGACATTCTGGCCGTGGCGAGAAATCAGGACAGAAGGACGTAGCCGCTTGTCGTGGGGATCGCTCGACTTGCACACGCGGCAGGGACATCCAAGAGTGGGAACGCCCATGGAGGTGCCGGACCCAAGGACGGTAATTTTTAGCGGAGCGGAAGGCATGTTGAGAGCAATAATACCTATCGTTACGCGGAGCCGGGTACGACCGCCGGACGCTTCTTAAGGGCGCGCCTTCGCTTTGGCTTTGGCGGCTTCAGCCGCAACCGCCTGATTGACTTCGAGATAGGTCATCTTCAGTTTTCCGAGAAGGTCCAGGAGCAAGGTGTCCTCTTCCGGAGAAAGATTGCCTTTGGTCTTTTCGTGCAGGGCATCAAGCATATCGATCAGTTCGCGTGCGGCCTCGGGATCGATCATGGGCTGGCCGGTGCGCGGATCGGCATAGGCGCCCAGCACCATAGCCGCGTTACTGCCCAGCATGCGGACGAGGTTCTCAAAAGCAGCGATGCGCTCGGGAGTCTCCGCCGGGGGAGGAGCAGGGGCTGTTTTGGGCGCTTCGGATGGAGTGGCAGGAACCTTTGCGGCCTCGCGTTTAGCCTCTCGCTCTTCCTGCTCAACGACTTCCTTGCGCAATTCCCCTTCGGCAGTAAAAGGCCGACGATCGATAACGCGAAATGCTTCTTCCGGTTTATGGTCGGACAAGGTACTTTCCCCAGCGATTAGTCTAGCTTGCAGTTTATCACGGGTTGCCAGCCGGAGTCGCTGTGGCGCGCTACGCTTCAGATTTTTCAGATGCTTGTCAAAGCTGCTGATGCACCGTAAAGTGGAACGTTTGATTCCGCCTGGAAATAGCTGAAATTGCAATGCCTACACGCAAGAAGCACGCGAAGCAAGCAAGAAAAGCGCCTCGCAAAAAGGCAAAGTCAAAGCAACTGACGCCAGGGCAATGGTTTGAGAAGCTCGTGGCTGTGCAGGCCAGATTGCGCGCCCCGAACGGGTGCCCGTGGGACCGCGAGCAGACGCATCGATCGCTGCGAACGTACTTGATCGAAGAGGCCTACGAAGTTCTGGAAGCCCTGGAGAGCGGGAACGACGCCAAGTTTGCGGAAGAGATGGGCGATCTGCTTTTGCAGATTGTTTTCCACTCGCAGATTGCTCGCGAAGAAGGCCGCTTCACGGTGGCCGAAGTGATTCGCGAAATCCACGACAAGATGATCCGGCGGCATCCCCATGTGTTCGGGAAGACGCGCGCGAAAGATTCCACTGAGGTGCTGAGAAACTGGGAACAGATCAAGGCCGAAGAGCGCCGCGCCAACGACAAGAAGAGTGGATCGAAAACTGGGGATGACCTGCCGAAGGAGACCTCCCTGTTGGATGGCGTCTCACGCGCGCTGCCTGCGACGCTGGAAGGCTTTCAGCTTACTCGCAAGGCTTCACGGATAGGCTTTGATTGGGAAAACACCGGCGGCGTTTTCGAAAAAATGCGGGAGGAAACCGAAGAGCTGAAAAAGACGTTGAAAGAGGCGGATCATTTCAGGACGGAAGAAGAGCTGGGCGACTTGCTCTTTGCCGCTGTAAACCTCTCACGATTCTTGAAGGTGGATCCGGAAATCGCGCTCAAGAAGGCCAACGCGAAATTCACGAGGCGATTCCGCGCCATGGAGCGGCTCGCCCGCGAATCCGGCAGAGAGTTCAAAGACCTTCCGCGCGAGGAGATGGAAACGTTCTGGGACGCCGCGAAGAAGTCCGAAGCGAACACGCGCTTGCCGCAAATGATCGGAGCGCAGAGGAAAGGATGAGCCAGGGGATCATCGTTCGGAAATGCGAGAGTCTGGATGAATTTCATCGTTGCGTCGACCTTCAGCGCGAGATTTGGGGGGAAGCCGACCTGGAGGTTGAGCCTGCAACGACGTTTGTGGTCGCTGCGCACACCGGCGGGCAAGTGCTGGGCGCATTCGATGGCGAACGGCTGGTGGGCTACACGCTCGCCGTGGTTGGATTGCGCGACCGTGTACCTTACCTGCATTCGCACATGACCGGCGTACACAGCGACTACCGCAACCGCGGCGTTGGCCGCATGCTAAAGCTTTTTCAGCGCACCGAAGCATTGGGCCGGGGGATTCGCCTCGTCCAATGGACGTTCGACCCGCTGGAGTTGCGCAACGCGCACTTCAATTTGAACCGGCTGGGCGCCATCTGCCGGGGATATCAGCCAAATTTGTATGGCGTCACGACCAGCCCACTGCACAGGGGATTGGAGACCGACCGGCTGCTAGTCGAGTGGCACCTGGATTCCGCGCGCGTGGTTGCCGCAATCGAGAATCTAGTCAAAGACCCGGCAGAGGCTCCGGCGGTTATCGAATTGCCGGCGGAACTGGAGCGCTGGCAACGGGAGGATTCTCCGCAAGTCGGTGCGGTCCAGAAGCGCTTGCGGGAAGAGTTCACGAAATGGTTTGCCAAGGGCTATGCGGCAGTCGCTTTGCGAACGGGGCCTGGAAATCAGGCTTATCTGCTTGCTCCCTGGAGCGATTTCTAGGTGGGAAAAGAACGGGTCTTAAGACCCGCCACTACAAGACCTTCGGAGAGAGCCCTAAGAAAAGCGAGTTGACCGAGCCATCATGCGAATACGCGAGATCACTCTGCAGGAAATCCGGATGAAGCTGGTCGCACCGTTCGAAACCAGTATGGAACGCACGGAGGCGCGCCGCATTCTGCTGGTGCAGGCGAACGTGGACGGAGTGACGGGCTGGGCGGAATGCGTCGCGGGCGAGTCGCCATACTACAGCCCGGAAATGATCGATACCGCGTGGTTCATCTTTCGCGATTTTCTTTGGCCGCGGATCAAAGGTAAGGAATTCGCAACAGCAAATGATGTCTGGGATTTGCTCAAGCGTGTCCGCGGACACAACATGGCCAAGGCTGCCCTGGAAGCAGCCGTATGGGATGCGGAGGCCCAGCAAAAAGGCATTCCACTTGCAAAACTGATTGGCGGCGTTCGCGAGGAGATCGCTTGCGGCGTCTCGGTGGGAATCAAGGAATCGCTGGATGAACTTGCGGCCGCGGTGCAAAAGGAACTTGCGGCCGGCTACCAGCGCATCAAGATAAAAATCAAGCCAGGGAAGGACCTGGAGCTGGTGCGCCGCTTGCGCCAGGATTTTCCGCGCATCAAGCTGATGGTCGACGCCAACTCCGCCTACACGCTGAAGGATTGGCCGCTCCTCAAGCAACTCGAAGGCTTCTACCTGATGATGATCGAGCAGCCGCTCGGCTGGGACGATCTCTACAGCCACATCGAGCTGCAGAAAAGGCTGGACACGCCGATCTGCCTGGACGAGTGCATCCACTCGGAAGAGCAGGCGCGCGCCGCCATCGAGTTGGGCGCCTGCAAAATCATCAACATCAAACTTGGGCGCGTCGGCGGGCACGCGGTGTCGCGGCGCATTCACGATCTTTGCCAGCAGCATGGAATTCCCGTGTGGTGCGGCGGGATGCTGGAATCCGGCATCGGCCGCGCGCACAATATTGCGCTTTCGACGCTATCTAACTTCATACTCCCCGGCGACGTGAGCGCCAGCAAGCGCTATTGGGAAGAAGACATTATCGATCCCGAAGTCACCGTGTCGCCGAAGGGTACGATTCGCGTACCAACCGGTCCGGGCATTGGATTTGAACCGCGCCTCGACCGCATCGACAAACTTACCGTGCGTAAAGAACGCCTGGCCTGACCGGTGAGAATCGAAACTTCCAGCGGACAAGAGCCGCGGCGTATCGTCCTTGGCGCTTCCATCGGTCTGGTCATCCTGACTTGGGCGGTCAACTTCATCGCCGCGAAAATTGGGTTGCGGTCCCTGCCGGCGGCGACGCTGGCGTCTTTCCGCGTCGTGCTGGCCGGCGCGGTGATGCTTCCTTTCTACCGATTCTGCTCGCGGCTGCCGGCCTTTGCCGAAACGGCCGAAAGCCGGCGACGCAAGTTCGCAGGACGCGACTTCTGGACTTTCCTGTATATGGGCTTCTTCGGCGTGGTGATGAATCAGGTCTGTTTCACGGTTGGATTGCGATACACGTCCGTCAGCCATGCCGCGGTGATCGTGGGGATGGGGCCAATCTACACGCTGATCCTTGCAGTCCTCTTCCAGTTGGAAAAAGCCACGTGGCGCAAAGCGATCGGCATGGCCATTGCATTTGGAGGCGTTGCCGTGCTGGCGTCGGAGAATGGCATTTCCCCACACTCGCCATCAGTGTTGGGCGATGCCATCACCATGACTGGCTCGATTGGTTTCGCAATGTACGTAGTGCTTGGCAAACGCCTGGGAGTACGCTACGACCCGTTGACCATGACGGCGTTCAGCCATTATGCGGGAGCAGTGATTGTCCTGCCCGTTGCGGTCTATCGAGCTGTCCTACTGGGGTCCGCTGAGCAATGGCGCGCCATCGCGTGGACCGGCTGGGCCGCGCTGTTGTATATGGCGGTCTTCAGTTCGGCGGTCGCTTACGTCTTTTACTTCTGGGTTCTGCGCTATCTGGAAGCCTCGCAACTGAGCGCCTTCACTTATCTCTTGCCAGTGGTCGCTACCATTCTCGGAATTGTGTGGCTCGGCGAAAAAGGTTCGTGGGGCCAAGTGCTCGGCGGAGTTCTTGCGCTCAGTGGGGTTTATTGGATTGAGTCGGGCCGGGCCGCTGTCGTGAAAGCTATTGCCGCCCCGTAAACTCCGTTCACCAGCGTCGTTGACGTGCTTTTGTTTCGGCACCTACTATTAGTACAAATCAGCCCTGATCTCTCGATGTGATCCCTACACCATGCATACGAGAAAGCAGGCTCCTAGAGCGGCCGCAACACGCGGCAGCTGACTTTCGGTTAGAGAGGTCACCGTTCATGAGGGCCAAGCTCGTTATCGCTGGAGTGTTGCTCGCCCTTCTAGGCGCGGGATTCTACTGGTATTCGCTGCGCGGCACAAAACTTTCCGAAACCGACACAATTCTAATTGGGGATTTTGCGAATTCCGCCGGCGATCCTGTCTTTGACGGCACGCTCCGGGAAGCGCTGGCCGTTGGCTTGGCTCAATCTCCGTCACTGAATCTCATCTCGGTTGAAAAAGTTGGTGAAGCGCTTCGCGCCTTGGGCCGCCCGGTCGACACACGCATCACGCGGGATCTTGCACCCAAGCTATGCCAGCGCTTGGGGGCGACCGTCTTCGTGACTGGAAACATCTTCAAGGACGGCGGTGGCTACGCTTTGAGACTGGATGCCGCGAACTGTTCGGGCAACGAAGCGGTCGCGGATTCAAGCAGCGGCGCTTCTGGTAAGGGCGGAGTGTTGCACGCGCTTGGAATGGCCGCGACGGAGCTTCGCGAGAAATTCGGTGAAGATCCGGCCTCCTTGCAAAAATTCGATCTGCCCCTCGAGCGCGCCACTACCGCTTCCCTGGACGCCCTGGCTGCTTTCACGGAAGGACGGCGGCTCGTACGCGATAAAGGCGCCATGGACGCGGTGCCCTCTCTTAAGAAAGCCGTTGAGCTGGACTCCCGGTTTGCTCTCGCGCACTCCAACCTTGCGGTCGCTTATTACAACCTCAACCAAAACGCTCTAGCCGCCGATCACATCCGGCGGGCTTTCGAGGCGGCGGATCGCCAAACGGTGCGTGACCGCCTGCACATCACCACGCTGTACTACGACCTGGCCACTGGAGACGTTCAAAAGGCCATCAAGAGCTACAAGGAGTGGGTGCAACTCTATCCCCGCGACGACATTGCGAAAGGCAATTTGTCCTCGGAATATTTTTTGATTGGAGACTACGAAGAAGCCGCCGCACTCGCGCAACAGGCGCTACGCCTCGACGCGGGAAGCGCCGCTTGGTACGAGAATCTGGCGACCGCTTACATCGCTCTGCAGCGCCTGGAAGAGGCGCAAAACATATTGAACCAGGCATTCGCGCGCAAGCTCGATGATCCTTCCATGCACGCTGACCTTTACGCGTTGGCTTTTTTGCGCAGCGAGCCCTCGGGCATGGAGCGCGAGATGGCCTGGTCCGCGGGCAAGCCAGGTGGTGAAGACACGATGCTGGCTCTGCAGGCGGACACGGAAGCGTACGAGGGACATTTGAAAAAAGCGCGCGAGCTCTCCCGACGGGCCGTCGAGGCCGCACAGAACGCGCAGCTCAACGAACCGGCAGCCATCTGGCAGGGAATGGCGGCGTTGCGCGAAGCGGCGTACGGCAATGTTGAGGAAGCTCGCAAGGGCGCGGACAAGGTTCTCGATCTTGCGCCGAAGAGCCGCGACGCGCAGATTCTGGCAATTCTTGTGCTGACCCGCGTTGGCGATTTGCGCCGCGCGCAAACCATGCTCGACGATCTGGCTGCCGGCAATATCACGAATACCATTGTGCAATCCGCTTGGGTGCCCGCGATTCGCGCGCAGGCCGAGATGGCAGGCCAAAAACCACTAAGGGCCTTGGAGCTGCTCGATGTTGTGAAGCCCTACGAGCGTGGGCAGCTTATTGGGAATTTGAGTTATTCCTGCATGATCCCGGTGTACCTGCGCGCCGAGGCATACCTGGGAGCGAAACGAGGCCAGCAAGCCGCGGCGGAATTCCAGAAGTTGGTCGATAGCCGGGGAGTAGTGGGCAACTGCTGGTCCGGCGCACTGGCCTACCTGGGGCGGGGCCGCGCTCAAGCGCAGTCAGGATCGACGAATGCGGCGCGAGCGTCCTACCAGGAGTTCTTCTCCCTTTGGAAAAGCGCCGATTCGGATGTGCCCATCCTAAAGTCTGCGCGCGCCGAATTCGCCAAACTGAGGTAGCAATCCCTTCCATTCGAACGCCGATTTTGTAATGGTGGCGCGAACCGCGCTTTGATGGAAGAATAGCACCGCCCGGCTTTTCCTGGTTACGCAATCCATTTGGCGGCGCGAAGATCGGCCGTTGAGGAGACACGACTTTGCCAGGTGTTCCTTTGCGAAGCGGAGGTCCGGCGGCACGAATCGCGGTCATTCCCGGTGACGGTATCGGGCCGGAAGTTACGCCGCAAGCCGTCAAGGTGCTGAAGGCTGTTGCCGCACCGGCCAAGCGGGCGATTGAATTCGTCGAGTTCGATTGGAGCGCGGACAAGTATCTTCGCGAAGGCGTTTCATTGCCGCTGGGAGCGGTCGAAATGCTGCGCGACGAGTTTGACGCCATCCTTTTTGGCGCGCTGGGCGACCCGCGGGTGCCTTCGAATCAGCATGCTGCCGACATCCTGCTGGGCCTCCGTTTCAAGCTCGACCTGTACGTCAATGCCAGGCCTGTCGAGCTTCTGCACGACCGCCTCACGCCGCTGCGCGATCGGACTGAAAAAGACATTCGCCTGATGGTGTTCCGGGAAAACACGGAGGGCCTTTACGTTGGCGTGGGTGGATTCTTTAAGAAGGGTACGCCGGACGAGATCGCCGTTCAGGAGGACGTGAACTCACGCAAGGGTGTAGAGCGCATCATCCGCCATGCGTTCGAATACGCGCGTAAGAACGGTCTGAAGCGCGTGTGCATGAGCGACAAATCCAACGCCATGACTTTCGCCCACGACCTCTGGCAGAGGGTTTTCAAGCAGGTCCGCCAGGAGTATGCGGACGTTGATTCGCGCCACTTGTACATTGATACGCTGGCGATGGAGATCGTGCGCGACCCCAGCCAGTTCGACGTCATCGTGACATGCAATCTTTTTGGCGACATCATCAGCGACTTGGGCGCGCAGCTCGCGGGCGGGCTGGGCCTTGGGCCTTCGGGAAACATCCACCCGGGCAAGACTTCACTATTCGAGCCCGTACACGGCTCAGCACCAAATATTGCAGGAAAGGGAATCGCCAATCCATTGGGTTCGGTCCTCACTTCGGCGATGATGCTGGAATTCCTCGGTTGGATGCCGGAGGCTGCGGTGCTTCGTGCCGCGGTGCGGGCGGCTCTGCGCGACAGCTACGTAACGCCAGACCTCGGCGGCAATAAGCGCACGGTAGAGGTGGGCGATTGGCTTGCCGCCAAATCCGTCGAGACTCTCGCCCGACAACAGTAAGCCATGATTCAAGTTCTGACCCAAGGCTAGGTCGTTGCCGCAGAATGGCTTTTCTGTTCCAATCTTGGCCGTAACATAAAGTAATACTTGAATTTGCCACTCGTATTCTGTTAGCGGCGCCTCACCATCGTGGTGAGCAGCATTCCCAGCAGGAATCCTCCCACGTGGGCCCAGACCGCGACACCCCCCGTAGCTTTGACGCCTAGCGTGTTGATCCCGGCAAGAAATTGCATGACGTACCACAAGCCCAGGAAAACTACGGCTGGCACCGGCAGGGGAAAAATGAAAACAAGTGTAAGGATGCGGGCTCGCGGATAGAGAAGCATGTAAGCGCCCATCACACCCGAAATGGCGCCGCTGGCACCCACCGCCGGAACGTTGGAGTAGAAATTGAAAAGCACGTGCAGCAACCCCGCGCCGATCCCGCAGGCCAAATAGAAAAAGAAATACCCGATGTGACCGAAAAAATCCTCCACATTGTCCCCGAAGATCCACAGAAAAAGCATGTTGCCAGCGAGATGCAGAAACCCGGAATGGAGAAACATGCTGGTTACTAAAGGCAGGAAAGAGACTTCGAAACTGGCGTGCCCCGCAAGGAACGCCGGGAAACGGGCCGGGACCGTGGAATAAGTCAAGAGCAGGGCGTCGAAGGCAGGATGCGGAAGTGTAGCTTCAAGACCGATCTGGTAGAGAAACGTAACGATGTTGGCGAGGATCAGGGTGAGATTCACGAAAGGATAGGTGCGCGAGGGATTGAGGTCCTTGAGGGGGATGAACATAGGTTGAGGTCCGCAGCAGAGTAGCGAAACGCGCGGGAAATGGGAAGGGCCGATGAACGGTTTACAGCGTCCGATAATGTTTGATCGACAAAGCTACTGGTTAACAGAATAATTTCGCGGCTGTAATAGCCTCCATTTGCAGGCCTTGCAGCGTCCCTGTGTGGAGAATTGGGTAGACCAAGATACAAATCAAAATGCGGCGCAGGTCTTCGCTCGAATTCGCGAGAAATCTTGCACCGAAACATTGCGCGACGTGTGCGCGTGTGGTAATTACAATAGCTCTGCGTGTGCGCGCGCTTCGGACGGCACGTTCCAGGTTGTCCGGCGCAGCGTCGGCGCGCCGACTGCTCATGCCTGCGCGGGAAACGGAAGCCATCATCCTGAAAACATTTCCCCTGGGCGAGGCGGATCGCCTGGTGAGCTTTCTGGGGCGCTCGTCGGGGCGCGTGCGCGGTGTAGCCGCAGGCGCGCGGCGGTTGAAGAACCGCTACGGCTCCACGCTCGAGGTGCTCTCTCACGTCCAGATATGGTACGTCGAGAGGGAAACGCGCGAACTGGTGCGTATCCAACAGGCGGAATTGCTCGAGTCTTTTCATAAGGCGCAGAGCAATTACAGCCTCAGCACGGGACTGGCAGTGATCAGCGAGATTTCGGAGCTGATTCTGCCAGAGCACGAAGTTTCTGAGGCGATGTTCCGGCTGATCCTTCTGGCCACGCGCGAAGTGGAGCGCACTGGCGATTGGGCCTTGCCGGTGAGCTACTTCGTGTTCTGGACGGTGCGGCTAGGTGGCTGGCTGCCACGTTTCGATCGTTGCGTCGTCTGCAACACGCCCTTTGGCTCGAAGGCCGCCTTTTACGACGCGCATCTGGCCGGCCTGTTTTGCGAGAAGTGCCGCCGCCCCGGAATGAAGCCTTTGCACCTCGAAGCAAGGAACCTTGCCGAACGCTTCACGGGCGAGCGGTTGGATCGCATTGCGTACGAGAAGTCCATGCAAGCCAGCGTCAGGGAGTTGCGTGAGGCCGGGCTGGCTTGGATCGAAAACCATGTAGAGCGACGGCTGACCACGCGCGAACTCTTGGAGACGACTTGAAATCTAAAGTAAAACTTGAGAAACGGTCTAAGGGGCTGAACTTCCAGGACTTGATTTTACAGCTCTCACACTATTGGGTGAAGCAAGGCTGTGTATTGCAGCAACCGTACGACGTGGAAGTGGGTGCAGGCACGATGCACCCGGAAACGTTTCTGCGCGTGCTCGGACAAGGGGCTTATCGCGTCGGATACGTTCAGCCCAGTCGTCGGCCCGCCGACGGTCGCTACGGCGAGAATCCTAATCGCCTTTACAAGCATTCCCAATTTCAAGTGATCTTAAAGCCGTCTCCCGTCGATGTGCAGGACCTCTATCTCAGGAGCTTGGCCGCTATCGGCATCAACCTTAAGGAACACGATATTCGGTTTGAGGAGGACAACTGGGAATCACCAACGCTCGGCGCGTGGGGCATCGGCTGGCAAGTTCTTCTGGATGGCCTGGAGATCACTCAGTTCACCTATTTCCAACAGAGCGGCGGGATTGACCTTGACCCCATATCCGTGGAGCTCACCTACGGACTCGAACGCATCTGCGCGTTTCTTCAGGGTGTAGAGAGCGTCTACGACCTCCGCTGGTCCGAAGATAAAACTTACGGGGACATCCGCCTGATGGAAGAGCAGCAATTCTCCGAATACAGCTTCGATCGCAGCGACGCGCCCGCGATCCGGTCCGAATTTGAATTGCACGAAAAGCAAGCTAAGGAACTTCTCGATGGTTTCAAAGGCATAGAAGGGAAGGAGCGTATTCGTTATCCGCTGCTCGCCGCCTACGATCATTGCCTTAAGTGCTCGCAGCTCTTCAACCTGATGGACGCGCGCGGCGTAATCTCCACTACAGAACGGGCGGCGCTTATGGCCCGCGTGCGAACCATTGCTTGCCGGACCGCTGCCGCCTACCTTGCGCAAATTGGCGGGGCTTCCTCCCAGCGCGAGGCACGGGCATGAAGACACCCGCTACAGATACGCGCGTCGAATTACTTTTCGAAGTCGGCTGCGAAGAGATCCCCGCTGGGATGCTCCCAAAAGCCGAAGAGGAACTTCGCACGAATATTGAAAAGCTGTTGACTGCCGAGAGCCTCGCGGATGGGGTAGCGGTCGAGACCTTCAGTGCGCCTCGGCGCCTGACTGCCTGGGTTCGCGGACTGCCTATTAAGCAGGCGGACGTCGAGACGGAAGTGACCGGCCCGCCCAAGTCCGTGGCGTACGATTCCGTCGGCGCGCCGACACGGGCCGCGCAGAGCTTCGCTGAGAAGCAGCGCGTTCACGTCAGCGATCTGTATCTGGTCCAGACAGCCAAGGGCGAGTACCTGGCGGCCAAACAGGTCAAGCTGGGAAGAACTGCCGAGCAGATCCTCAGTGGCATCCTTCCTCGCGCGGTGCACGATCTTACCTGGCCGCGCTCCATGACTTGGACCGGCCTCGATGGCCCGCGTTTCATTCGACCGATCCGCTGGATCGTCGCGGTACTCGACGGCAAGGCGCTGAAAGTTTCCGTTGCCGGTATCGCTGCAGGACGCACTACACGCGGCCACCGGTTCCTCGGTTCGAGCGCCGTTAACGTCAGCAACTTCCTGGACTACGAGAAGCGCCTCCAGCAAAACGGCGTGATCATCCGCCCCACAAAGCGCCAGGACAAAATCGCGGCGGAACTCGATGCGCATGCCAAGAAGGGGAGCTATCGCATCCACGAAGACGCATCACTTCGAAAGCTGGTCGCTTATCTCAACGAATACCCCACAGTCATTCAGGGCAATTTCGATCCGGCTTTTCTTAGCTTGCCGGACGAGATCCTGGTCACCGTCATGCGTGACCACCAGAAGTATTTCGCCGTGGAGAAGAAGGGCGGGGAACTGGCTCCGCACTTCCTTGCGGTTATCAACGTCGATAAGGATTCCAAGGGCCTGATCCGTGCCGGACACGAGCGCGTTCTTCGCGCGCGATTTGCCGACGCGCAGTTCTTTTGGCAGGCAGACCAGAAATGTCGGCTCGCCGACTATTTGCCGAAACTGG
>MNDE01000175.1 GCA_001914785.1 Acidobacteria bacterium 13_2_20CM_57_17
CCTCGATCCGGTGAGCCCGGCAATCCGGCTTCAGATTGTGAACGAGTATCGCGCCCTCGGCCGTATCGAAGACATGCGGCGTGAGAATGCTGAGTACACTCGCCTTAAGGCGGAGCAGGCAAATTGGCCATAAACCACCCCTGCAATCGCCCTTTTTGGCGCCCTTAAGGACCTTAAGAAGGACGCGCTTGAACTCCCTAAATCGCACAATCCCAAAGTCGCCAAGAGTCTCACGTCGGTTAGGCTTGCTCAGAAGAGCCTTACAGGAGTCGTGGTATGGCCGGGCAATGCCTGAGGTTCACCCCAGCCGTCGGAGCAGCTGGAACCACAAAATCGATATGGTACATGAAAAAAACGCTTGACAAGCCTCCGAGCGAATAGTAGAACCCGATTAATCGTGAACGTTAACGGTAACGCTTTCTTTCTTCGGGAGGGCGTTTTCGGGTAGCGAGGGACCAGTGGTGGTTCTCAGTTTCAAATAAAAGGGGGTGTTTCATCGATGACTCCTATTATGCGACGGTCTACTTGCAATATCGATTTTCTACGTGAGGGCCCAGTCGTAGCAGTTATGCTTTTGGCCGCAATCCTCGTTACTCTTGTTTCGCCTTTTCAACCATCGGCGCTGGCGCAGACAACTACCGCGACCCTGACCGGAACCGTATTTGACGTGTCAGGCGCCGTAGTTGCCGATGCGGCAGTTATCCTGAAGAACGATGCAAGCGGCGACCTGCGGAGTACCGTCAGCAACGGAGAAGGCTATTTCACCTTCGCTGCTGTTCCGCCTGGCACTTACTCGATTACTGTGGAAAAGGCGGGCTTTAAGACTTGGGAAGCAAACTCGTTTGTTCTGAACTCTGCCGACAAGCGGAATGTGTCTGCAATTAAACTCGCTCCTGGTGCGAAGTCGGAGACTGTCGTCGTCGAAGCTTCTGATGCCCAGATTACTCCGGTGGACTCTGGCGAGAAATCAGCCCTCATCAACGAACACATCCTTCAGAACGTCGCCATCGTAGGTCAGAATGCCGCCGAGTTCGTCAAGATTATGCCCGGCATGGCCTTTACAGGTGGCGTGGTGAACCAGAGTTCTTATGCTGCTGACGATCAGCGCACCGGCACGGGTCCAGTCGGGAGCTTCTCGGCGAACGGTACCCGCACCGCCGCCCTCGACATCACTTCGGACGGCGCTCATATCATTGACCCGGGATGCAACTGCGGCCAGGCCATGAACACCAACGCCGATATGACGGCGGAACTCAAAGTGATGACTTCCAACTTTGGCGCGGATGAGTCGAAGGGCCCTGTAACGATCAGCGCGATCGGTAAGTCGGGAGGGCAGCAGTTCCACGGCGAAGCTTATCTTTACAGTCGTTATTACACGTTAAATGCCAACGACCCGCAGAACAAGAACTCAAGTATTCCGCGGCCCGAGACAAAGTATTTCTATCCGGGATTCCAAATCGACGGTCCGGTTCTCTTGCCACACACGGGCTTCAACCGGCGTCGCGACAAAATGTTCTTTTTCTTCGGGACCGAGTATTACAAGCAAGACGTCGACAATGGCGTGTATCACGCGGTTGTCCCGACGGCCGCGATGCGGCAGGGTACTTACAACACGTTGGCGTCGAACCCGCCGAATGGCAACGGGTGTCCTTACTACACGTTGAATTCTGATGGGAAGGACTATACACGGCATACCGAGAACTGCTATTTGAGTTCCCTCAATGGATACGCGGCTGCCGGCTTTCCGGGGGGCCCCAACTTCCAAACGGTAACCCTTCCAACACCGGGCGACCCGACAAATCCTACAAAAACATACTCAACTGGGGTCTTGATTCCGGGTATGACCGATCCGAACGGCCAGATTTTGATGAACCTATACCCGCTACCAACTCAGGATCCGAGCGCACCTGGAGCCGGCGGCTTCAATTATGCAAACGGTCAAACGCGCTACTCAAACATGCTGCAGTTCCGAGGAAAGGTGGACTACAACTTCACACAGTCCACGAAGTTGTTCGTCTCCTATAACCACCAGCACGATAGCGCGCTGAACAGCTTGGATGTGCTCTGGGGCTCCGGCGGAAATAGTTGGGCAGCGCCGACCACGCCCTATCCCTCGGCCA
Organism: Acidobacteria bacterium 13_2_20CM_57_17; assembly: GCA_001914785.1. Classification (GTDB taxonomy): domain Bacteria; phylum Acidobacteriota; class Terriglobia; order Acidiferrales; family UBA7541; genus Acidiferrum. The sequence continues at coordinate 2,121 of MNDE01000175.1, forward strand.
TTGCTGAGACCACGACGTCGGACGTCGTGACTGCGAACCTGACCAAGGTTTTCAGCCCGAGTCTCACCAACGAACTGGTTTTCAGCTACACGTACTTGAACCTCCCGAACAGTTTCAAGGACCCGGCCAAGGTGGAGCGCGCGTCGCTCGGTCTCAACTACAACCTGCTCTTCAGCCACCCAAATGCGCAAAACCTCCTCTTCCCGCAGATGACCGGGTGGGGCAGCGGCATTTCCAATATGCTGAACACGGGGTTTGAGCTCAATGGCACCGTCTATGCGAAGAAGACCCTGCCTTCCGTCGCGGACAATCTGGTGAAGGTGTGGAAGACACACACGACCAAGTTTGGCTTCTACTGGGAGCGCACCTGGAACGAACAGCCTGGCAACGCTGCCGTTAACGGGTCGATGGTCTTCACTAGCTGGGGTGGGGGTTCCTCCGGCAACGCGTATGCGGACATGCTCACCGGCCAAACTGCCCAGTATTCGGAACAGAATTTCGACGTCGTTCCCGCGTTCCGCTACATCACGGCGGAATTCTATGCGACAGATTCCTGGAAGATTTCCCGTCGCTTGACTTTGGATTACGGCATGCGCTTCTCGCATCTCGGGCCTTGGGTCGACACGACCGGCTATGGCTTTGCCGCTTGGTATCCGAACCTATATAGCGCTGGCGCTGGCGGATCGGTAAACGGATTCACTTTCCCTGGAATTGAATGGAATAAGGTGAATTCCGCGACGGCGCTCCCGGGTTCCGGAAGTCGTTTGTTCTTCTACAATCCGCGCGTGGGTTTTGCCTGGGATCTGTTTGGTACCGGCAAGACCGTACTGCGCGGCGGATACGGCATGTACCGCTTCCATGACGAGCAGAACGTGCAGAACGGCGCCTATGGCATCGTTCGGGGATCGTTTGCGTCCCCGACTTTGAATAATCCAAAGCTTTCACAACTTGGCCCGGCCCTCGGCAACTTAAGCGCGCCGAGCGGAGTCACAGTTTTGGATCCCAAGGACAACTTCGAGCCGCGAACGCAGAGCTACAGCTTCACGTTGGCTGAACGGCTGCCTTGGAAGAGTCAATTGGAAGTCGCTTACGTTGGCAGCAAGTCCGATTATCTGAGCAACTGGAACAACAACTTTGACCAGGTCAACGACATTGGAGTGGGAGGGATGTTCACCGCGCTGGGCTGGCTGCCGGACTGTAATTCAGCGGCCGATCCGAGCGTTAAGGGCTCCAACTCCTGTGCCGCCCAGGGCGCGGACACGGGCTTCACGAGTGGCGCTATTCAGAACGCGCGCCCGCTCCAATCTGGTCCTTGCGTCGCCGCAAAGAATTGTCTCGGCACCGTGAAGATCATTGACCACAAGATGTATTCCAATTACAACAGCTTGCAGGTTACGTGGAATAAGCAGTCTGGGCCACTTACGTTCCTAACTAACTATACGTTCAGCAAGGCGCTGGGTATCCGCGGCGAGGGTGGCGCTGCCAGTGGCGATCCGACGGTGCTCGCGAACAACTACGGAACGCTTCCGAACAATCGCACCCATATCTTCAACGTGGCCTATGTTTATGAGTTTCCCAAAGTGGCCAATGCCAACGGATTTGTGAAACAGCTGGCAAATGGCTGGCAAATCTCTGGCATCGGCCAATACCAGACCGGAGCGGATTTGCAGGCTTCGGTCAGCTCCAATTTCGGTTATTCCGCCTTCTTGCAGCCAGGCGCAACTTTCATGGGCAAGACCCTTTCCTACACCAACTCCTCGGGCACAGTTGTGCCCTATACCGTTCAGGCGAGCGCCCAAAACGTACTTGGCGCGCCGGATCTCACTCTGATGCCTGCGCTGACCTGTGATCCGCGGAGTGGCCTCAAGGCAAATCAGTACATCAATGGTGCCTGTTTCGCGCCGTATGCTACGCCCGGCCAGCAGGGCGCTTACATTTTCCCGTCATTGACGGGCCCGGGATTCTTTAATACGGACGTGTCTTTGTTCAAGAATTTCACTTTCGGACCGTCGGAGAACAAAAAGCTTCAGTTCCGCTTCTCGGGCAATAACTTCCTGAACCACCCGAATCGCACGTTCCTCAATAGCGACCAAAACTTGAAACTCACGTTTAACAGTAGCGGGACTCTTACAAACTCCAATTTCGGGTACGCTACAAACACGATTGGCCATCGCATCCTGCAGATGATGGTCAAATTCACCTGGTAATCCTTGCATTTCCTGGATTCCGAGAAAGGGCGGCTGCAACAGCCGCCCTTTTTTTTGAACGGGCGACGACGATGCATTTGTTGCTCCCATGACCGAAAAAGCCGAGAATTGCTGCAATGACCAAGGAACGGCGTGGCATTCATTTGATTGCGGAACTCGCCAAAGTGTCTATTGGCACGGTGGATCGTGCATTGCACGGGCGTCCCGGCATCAACGAGGAAACGAGCCAACGAATTTTGCAAGTGGCGCGGCAAGTCGGATACACGCCGAATCTTGCGGCCCGGGCGCTTTCGGTCGCCAAGAACAATCTGAAGGTCGGAGTCTGCGTGCCGCGGGAAATTCATTTTTTTTACGACCAATTGTGGAGCGGAATTCTGGACGAAGAGCGCCGCGCGGGAAATTTGGGCATGCAGTTCGTCAATCGTCCCGTGCAAGTGCTGGGCGAAGGCGATACCGACGCATTTCAGGAACTCGTCGCGTCCCGAGTCGATGGAATTCTTCTGACCGCAGGCAATCCGAAAGCTTTGCAACCGCTGATTGATGAAGCCGAATCGAAAGGGATTCGCGTCGTTTGCGTTTCGACGGATGCTCCGGACAGCAAGCGCTCCTGCGTCGTGGGAGTCGAACCTTGGACGAATGGATCACTTGCCGGTGAGTTGATGGGGAAGCTGGTCCCGCCGGGCGCGAAGGTCGCGATTATCGCGGGCATGCTGAGCGCGGAAGATCACCGAAAAAAAGCGGATGGCTTCACCGACACGTTTCCGAAGCATTGCAATGCAGGGAAAATTATTCGCGTCATCGAAGGACACGAGGATGAGGAACAGAGTTTTCAAAAAACGTTTGAACTACTTCGCCGTGTGCCAACACTCGCAGGAATTTACGTCAACACCGTGAACTGCTTGCCTGTCTGTCGGGCACTCGCGGAACGCGGTTTGGCCGGCAAAGTAAAACTGATAGCGACAGACTTGTTCGCAGAGATGTCGCCTCATTTGCAAAAGGGAACAATCACCGCATCGATCTACCAACAGCCCCACCGCCAGGGACAAATCGCCATCCGATTGATGGCCGATCATCTGACCAACAAGACCGCCTTCCCTCAAAAAGTGCACCTCAGCCCCGGCGTCATTATGTCCTCCAACCTCCACCTTTTCCGCGAGATGCGACAGGTGGACGCCCGGCTGGAAAGCCTCCCGCCAGTCCACCGATCTGCCCTATAGCGTTTTTGAGTTCTAGTACAACGTCGTTGTTCGCCGGGGCGGTCTATCGCCAGGAGCAATACAACGCGTCTTTAGAGGCACAGCGGTCTTCGGCCAGGCCCGAGGATCGAGCACATTGTCCCCGACTGCCGGCCTGCTCGCTACCCCTCCGGGACAACAAGCCCACTCCTTATGGTATTGGTGTCCCTCACTGAATGTCGGCGACGAAAATAGCGGGACGCTTGGTTGTGCTTGGGGCACTGTCATCTGCATCCGCGAGAATTCCGTCTCTAGCCCACGATCAACCGGTATGGGACTGAGACTTGACCTTGAGCCGCTAATCAAAATGGCCTGACCACGGAGACAAATATGTAGTATCAGCTTGCCATCCGTGCCGCAAAATTTGGGCCCGAAGCCGACATGCTACATAAGGGAAGCACGGGAAAACCATGTCGAACGAATTTCACCGACTCGAAAAAACAAGGGGCCATTGAGGGGCCAATAAGGATTCCTGTGCATTCCCCGTTGTTCCTTATCAGCACCTTAGCGTTCCCCAGCATTTCTTCTAAGTCCTTGAAATTCCACTCGGTATTGTTTTCGATCCCCACCGCCCCTACCAAGACCTCCACAAACGAAAATGGTTAGCTTCGATTCGTTGTAGTAATCACTGTTTGTAGTGATTGGACCTGTGCCAGCGTTTGGCGCTGAACCTCGGCATCCGCGTGCTACCCAGCCAACATGGGTATGCCCTGTGGCCGCTCAGGTTCCCGCGCTGCCCTGGTCAACGAAGCCCCGTAAGGTCTTACTTACAGTGGTCTAGAAATGAAAAAGGTAAAACGCCAGAGTAGGGATTCTCATGGCCCTCAGTCGCCGCTCGGAGTGATAAGGTTAAGGAGAAATCCGCTCGCTCAAAATGAGTAATGCGCTTTCCGCTTCGAGAAACCTTAGCTTGTTGAACGGCTTCCCTTATTCGGCGGAAGTTTGCTTTGTAGCTTACATGCTAGTTTTTTTTCATCTAACTAAGGTATTCACCCGATTGTAGCGTCCGGCGCCGTCAAGTATCTATGAAATGGTCTTTTTTGTTTGTCCTCATATCAACCCAAGCCGCAGTTTGGCTGTGGGCAACGAGTCTTAAGATCACCTAGGGGGAGTGTCATTGTTCGCACCGGGTCCCAGTGGAGAGCATGGCCATCGTGATTGGCGGTGCTGAAATGTTAGCAACGAGAAAGTCAAATTCATCTGGACCATTCCCCGACAAGCTTCGAAATCCTTCTATGCGTTTCGGCGGTGTCTCTTCGGACCTCTTTCCTCATGCAATTCATAAGAACTCCGGGAATGGTCACGATTCGAGTCGCGGGCGTCAAGAGTCGCAGGGTGTGGGGTTTCTTCTTCTGGACTCCACCCTTCGGCCCATTTATGCGAACGAAGATGCCTTGGCGATCCTCTCCTACCCCGGATTTCCGTCAAGAATCAAAGGCTCTGACAATTCCTTGCAAAATAAGATCCGTTCGCTACTTCCAGGCAATGGCAATCATAACGGTTTCCCTCCTTCCAAATTTCTAAATGAGGTCGCCTCAGGAAAGAGGTGCTACCAATTGCGAGCATTCTCGGTGAAGTCGAGTCTCGGAGATGGACGGGGACCAGTAGTAGCTCTCCTGTTGGAAAGGAATCAACCAGGGGCGCTCAATCTTGAGAGTGTTACGCGTAAATTCCGGCTAACGAAGCGCGAAACGGAAACGGTTAAACTTCTGCTCCAGGATCTGAGTACCAAGCAGATAGCCAGCCGGATGGATATCAGTCCAAACACAGCAAAGGCATTCTTAAGATCCGTAATGATCAAAGTGGGAGCGGAGAACAGAACCGGCATCATTGCGAGACTTCTGCAGGCATCCAAGGCAATGAACGGGGAAGGCCTTCTCTAGAGGCTATTTTCAAGACATTCCTTTGACCAGTCCAAGTGGTTGATTCTAATGGCCTGAAAAAGGATTTTGAAATCACTTCTAGTCTCAAGCTCTGTTCATCCTGTGTTCATTCTCCTGGGTTGGTTGATGTGGAAAGTTGGCTACTTTGCGATTAGCATCGCGGAAAAAGCGTGAGAATCCACGGTTCTTGGTGAACGGGCGGTTCCGTGGCAGCCAGCTACCATTGGTTCCCGGCCACCGCAAGTCTCGGACCTTTGAAGGAAAAGTGAAAGATATTTCGGATGGCGGATTTTGCCTGATTGCGACACGCGCCCCTGAAACGTCTGGGCTTCTTCAAGGCCAACTTTTGTTTCCTCGAATGCCCACGCGGATCCCCACGCTCGTTCAAGTTCGTTGGATGGAGCGCTCCCCATCCGGACGGTACTACCGAGTTGGTTTGCAATACGCTATCTGAATTGGCGATTCCTTCGATCCTCTACTCTTCTCGCTGTGCAGTACTAACCATTTGGGTTAGTCCGTCAGCTAATTGACGCATCCTTTCTGTATCAATACCGTTTGAGTGCGGCATGAACGGTGGTACCTAAGCGCGCGATGGGCGCCTCAAATGGGGAGTCGGAACTGCAGAAGGCACGGCGATACGCAGTGTTATGCGAGCTCACGCCCAAGCCGCGAAGTGCTGGCAAATCCCCATGCGCTCTTGCGTCGACTTCGGACCGAAGACCGCGTTCACTGGGAGCCCTTCAGTCAAGCCTGCGTCGTCACGCGTTCCACAGACGTAGTTACTTTGTTGCATAAGCTTTTGGCTTATAAGCCGGTGTCCCCGGAAACCCTTACGGCGATGGGCCTGTCCTCTCTTGATCCCGGTGTGTCCCATTCTCTCGGTCTGGCACTTTATTAGCATGGAGGCCAGATTGACGGCGACGCCAAACGTAGTGCAGAGCAAGCCGAGGTTTGGTCCAAAGCTGCGGGAGGCACGCTTCGAGGACTATGAGCAGATTGCAGAGCTTGAATCCCGGTTCGGGCTCACGGCCAAGCCCTACGAGGAGTGGGTCCATCTCTGGCAGGGCAATCCGCTGTACCGCAAGTTAAAAGCCGACTGGCCTATAGGCTGGGTGCTCGAAGACGAGGACGGCAAAATCGTCGCCTCGATGGGGAACATTCCATTCTTATATGAGCTTGACGGAAGGAAAATCCTGGTTGCCTCGGGACGCTCCTGGGTTGCCGACCACGCGTATCGGAGCGCATCGTTGTCGCTTCTAGATAACGTGATTCGACAGCGCAACGTAGATCTTTATTTGAATAATACGGCTAGTCATAATTCCATCGCTGCCGTGACCGCCCTTGAATGCTCTCGCGTGCCAGTCGGCATCTGGGACGAAGTAGCCTACTGGATCACAAATTACTTGGGGACCTTCCAGGACATTGTGGCGATGAAGAATTACCGTCTGACAAGGCCGTTTGCCTTTCCACAGTCGGGGGGAGCTTGGACACGCTTGAAAAGCATGCGGGCCCGGCTTTCCAAACCCCTGAGCTATCCGCTTTCGGCCGCTGCATTTCTGAAGGACCATCTGCTCAAGAAATCATTGCGGGAGAGCGGCGTCGAAGTGCAAGCTTGCCGAGACTTCGACGATCGCTTCGATAGCTTCTGGGAAGACCAAAAGAGAAACAACCGCCACTTACTCCTGGCCGTCCGCACGCGCGAAGTCCTGGAATGGCACTTTAAACACG
>MNDE01000001.1 GCA_001914785.1 Acidobacteria bacterium 13_2_20CM_57_17
ATTCCTCACACATTTTCTTTCCCTCTCCTGCCCACCCATGAGTGTAGAGCTGTAAATCTGCATATGATGACTCTGAAAATCATTTTCCACATGGATGTAAAGTGGGGAATCTGACACCGCAACATATCTGTGGAAATGTGGTGGACAACATTTCCGCAAGAGATCGCACACAAGGGGGTCCTTAAGACGAGGATTCGCTTCCGCGACAAGCGTTTTGCAATTATTATGGCGCGGTGCGGGGGTACGAATGGCGACAGTCACATGCGACATCTGCGGAGGAATATTCAGCCAGAGCTATCTGCCTTCGCATAAGCGTCTGGCGCACCGCAAGAATAGTCTAACCGCCGCCCGGCCCAGCACGGAAAAAGAGGCGATACAAAAGATTGTTTCCCTCTACGAGAGTCTTTCGATCAAAGCCCGAAGGCGCGTAGTTAGCCTTTTGACCGCGAAAGACAAAGAAGTTCAAAAGGACCAGAAGACTCAATAAACGCGATTACGAACCATGAAAATCTCTTCGATGTTGCGGGTATTCCTGTATCTCTCCATCGTGATTTTGACGGCCGGACAAAATGTTGATGCGCAAGATCGTTCACAGGGACGATCAATGGTTATTTCGCGGAATGGGATTGTTGCGGCGGAGTCGCCATTGGCGGCGGAGGCAGGTGTGCGCATTCTCGAACGTGGCGGGAATGCCGTGGATGCGGCGATTGCGACAAACGCGATGATGGGAGTGGTCGAGCCGATGATGAACGGCATCGGCGGAGACTTGTTCGCGATTGTGTATGACGCGAAGGCGGACAAGTTGTACGGGATAAATGCGAGCGGATGGGCGCCCAAGGGATTGACGATCGAGTATTTGCAAAAGCAAGGAATTCGCAGCATGCCGCAGCAGGGAGTAAACGCGATAACAGTGCCGGGCGCGGTGGATGGCTGGCAAAAGCTTGCGGACAAGTTTGGAAGAAAGAAGCTGGGGGAGGATCTGGCGGCGGCGATTCGAACGGCGCAGGACGGATTCCCGGTTCCGGAATGGACCGCTGCGTACTGGGCAAGCGAAGTGGATTATCTTCGGACCGATGAAGCGGCAACGAAGACTTATCTTCCGGGAGACCGCCCACCGAAAGTAGGCGAGGTATTTCGCAATCCTGATCTCGCGTGGTCGCTCGAGCGGATAGCACAGCATGGCAGAGAAGCATTTTACAAAGGCGAAATCGCCACGAAGATTCTGGAATCGATGAAGCGGCACAACGGGCCGATGACCGCGCAAGACCTGGCCGAGTTTTCTAGCGAATTCGTGGAGCCCATCTCGACGACGTACCGCGATTGGACGATTTACGAGTTGCCCCCCAACGTGCAGGGCCTCGCAGCACTGGAAATGCTGAATATCATGGAGACGTTTCCGCTGGGGCAGAAGGATTGGGGATTCGGCTCGACGAAAGTGCTGCATGCCATGATTGAAGCAAAAAAGTTGGCGTATGCGGACCTTGCAAAGTATATCGGCGACCCGAGGAAACAAAAATTACCAGTTGCGGCGCTGCTTTCGAAAGAATGGGCGGCGCAAAGAGCCAAATTAATTGACGCAGACAAAGCCAACTGCGATGCGGCTGCGGGGGAAATCCCGGTTGGAAACGATACGACTTATCTGAGCGTCGTCGACCGCGACGGAAACATGGTGTCGCTAATCCAGAGCAACTACGAGGCTTTCGGGTCGGGCATCGTTGCTGCCGGAACAGGATTTGCGCTGCACGATCGGGGCGGACTCTTCAGCATGGAGCGAAATTCGCCTAATGCGCTGGCGGGGAGAAAGAGGCCGTTGCACACAATTATTCCGGCGTTCGCTCAAAAAGGAGATGTGCGCGTGGCGTTTGGGATTATGGGTGGGTGGAACCAGTCCCAAGCGCACGCGCAATTCGTCGCGAACCTGGTGGACTTCAAAATGAACATTCAAGCGGCTCTGGAGGCTCCTAGGTTCAGCAAGCATACGTTCGGCGGGTGTGACGTGATGATGGAGAATCGCTTTGGACAAAACGTGCGAAATGAATTGACGAACAAGGGCCACAAAATCGACCTCAAAGGTTCATATTCCAGCGGCATGGGTGGGGGCCAGGCGGTTATGAGGGATTCTGCGGCGCGCGTGAATTATGGGGCCTCAGACCCCAGGAAGGACGGGCAAGCAGTGGCGGAACTGCCCTTTGAATGAGGTTTCGGTAGGATTTATCTGCCAAAGTGCCCATTTTGAGGTGCAAGAGAGTTCCTTTCAGGGGGTAAGAGAGGAAGAATTCTACTCCTTAGGGGCATTCATGGCCGAACAGCCAGCTTGTAAGCTATTCTAAATAAAAGCGTTACGGTACGACTCGTTGGTTGGCGAATTGCACCTGTACCAATGGCCAGGGACCGCTGCCCGCAGCTACGCGACCTGGAGTGGAGATTCCAATGGGGCATGCCCGGGTGGGTTTGGCGCTGGCGCGTTGCATCGCGACTGCAGCCCTCGTACTTTTCCTTACACCGCAAAGCAAGGCGCAGACTGTGGACGTTTCCGGCCGTTACCAGTGCGCTCAGGCCAAGATGCGCGGGAAGGTGATTCCGTGCAAGGCGGCGCCACTCATTCTAAAAAACGACGGACATTTCGAACTGCGTGGTTGGGAAGGAAGTTATCTGGTGAATGGGCAGTGGGTGGAGCTTTCGGATTCCCTGATCAAGACACGCGCGAAGATTGAGCCGGGCCATAAAATCGTGCTGCGATATTACGGAAAGCACGGCCTGGTGGAAATGACCTACGAGCGGCGCGTCGCCGAGATGGGAAAAACGGCGCTGAGCTAATTCCTGCTGCGCACAAGCTAAAGGCTTGTATCAAGAGTTATGGCAGTACCGTACAGTAAATAGAACTAGTCTAAATTAGACTAGTGACATTCCTCCCTTTCAGTTGGTCGCTGCTTGCCACCCACGGCCGCGCAAAACCCGGCCGGCTGTCGCGCCGGTCAATTTTCCCTGATCGTATTCGACCTGCCCGTTGACGATGGTGTAGTCGATGCCGTCGGAGAGCTGATCGGGCTTCGTAAATGTGGCATGGTCAATGATGGTTGCGGGGTCGAAGATGGTGATGTCGGCGAAGTAGCCGGTCTTGAGGAGCCCGCGGCCTTCGAGGTGTTCGCGCTGAGCGGGAAGCGAAGTGATCTTTCGAATCGCCGCTTCCAAGGGCATGAGATGCTCGCCGCGAACATAGTGGCCGAGGAAGCGCGGCATGGAGCCCATTGCCCGAGGATGCGTGTGCGCTTCGTAAGTGGGTCCGTCGAGAGACATTTCGCCGGCGTCGAGGCCGATACTTGTCCAAGGCTGGCTTAGGCCGGTCCGCAGATCTTCTTCGCTGGCCATGAAATAGATCGCGCCGGATTGCGCTTTGTCGGCGAGGACGAAATCCATGAGAGTGTCTTCCGGCGATTTCTTCCAGGCCTTGGCAACGTCGTCCAGAGTTTTTCCCGCGAATTGCTTGAGATCGGGATTCTCGGCGGAGGCGATGAGAATACCCGCAGCGCCGCCGCAATCGTAAAAAAGATTTTCCCAATCCGGATGGTCCCCGGCCAAATCCTTCTTAACGCGCACGCGTATGGCCGGGTCTTTCAGGCGCTCGAGCAATTTCTGGACGCCGCCATCGGCGACCCACGGCGGAAGAGACGAAGCCAGCGCCGTAGCGCCGGCAGTGTAAGGATACATGTCCGCAGCAATGTCGAGGCCGGAATCGCGAGCGAGCTGAATGGCTGCGACAACGTTCTTCATGCCGCCCCAGCGGGGTTTGCCGCTCACTTTGAGGTGAAAGATTTCAACGGGCAAATTGGCTTCGCGGCCGATTCGAATGGCTTCGGCAAGCGCGGACATTTCCGAAGCGCCTTCGCTGCGCATGTGCGTGGCATAAAGGCCGCCGTATTTTGAGGCAACTTTCGCAAGCGCGATGAGCTCGTCGGTCTTCGCGTAAATGTTCGGCGGATAGATGAGGGCGCTGGAAACACCGAGAGCCCCATCTTTCATAGCCTGCTCGACGAGGGATTTCATCTGATCGAGTTCGGCAGGGGTGGGAGCGCGATCGTCGTCGCCAATCACAGCTTCGCGGACTTGGGCTGAGCCGACGTAAGTGCCGATATTGAGCGGCGTGCCTTGCTTTTCGAGACGGCGGAAATAGCCGTCGAGCGTAGTCCAATCGATCGTGAGTTTGTACTTTTCGAGAAACGGTTTTTGAGGCTCGATGGTTTTTTCATTTTGCGGAGCGATGGACCCGCCTTCGCCGGTAATTTCCGTCGTGATTCCCTGGGAAAGTTTGCTCAGCGAACGATTGTCCAGGAGAAGCGAGACTTCCGACTGGCCGAGCATGTCAATGAAGCCCGGAGCGACGACGCGGCCCTTGGCATCGATTTCGCGTTTGGCATGCGCTTCGCGCAAATCGCCTATGCCAGCGACGCGATCACCTGTGACAGCAACATCCGCGGCGAACCATGGATTTCCCGTGCCGTCGATGACGTGGCCGTTGCGAATGATGAGATCGTAGTTGCCTGCATTCGCGGCAGTATCCAGATTCGCGTTGTAAGCGGCAGCCGCGATTTCTCCCAGTGCTTGACCGGCCACCTGCTGCGCGGCCTCCGGATTAGGATCGAGTGAGACGTGATTGACGTAAGCGGCGAACGCCAGTCTCTTGCCGTCTTTGGTGAGGACATAGCCGGCAAGGCCTTTGCCGTTGAGCATCATCTTGCCGCCCAGTTTGTCTTCGGAGCCAAACGTGCCGGTTTTTGCGAAGACATGGCCTGCGCCGGGAGAATTGGTCTGAATTTTCGCAAGCGTGCCGTCTTTGCCAAGAATTGGCAGAGCCTTGAAAAAACCCTGATAGTCAGGACGCGTGGACCAATACGTGAGGTAGTGGACCATGAAGTCCGGGCTGAAAAGGTCGGCCCAATCGCCGCCTGCTCCATCGCCCTGCGCGGCGCCGGACAGATCGAGCTTCGCTGATTGGAGAAAATCACGCTCGATCTTGAAGCCGGCGTCGAGCGGATTCTTTGTGTCTTTCGCGGCAAGAGCGCCGAGAAGGTACGGTCCCATGCCGGCATGCAGATTTTGGCTGACCTTGAGCGTGATTTTGATTTCTTCCGAGAGGGGAGGAGAAACGTGCTCGGCTACCTGATTCTCCGCCGTATAGAAACGCGTGTAAGGAGAAAAATCAGTGACGCTGGGCGCCGAAACATTTTTAATTTGGATGCCCGCGGCCGACAGCGCTTCGCGGAATACCGTTTCTGCAAATCTTGTCGGGGAAGGGACCGCGACCGAAGCGGTTTGGGGAGTGATACCGAGCGATAGGCTGCCGGAAAGTGTAACCGAGACGGAACCGTCCGGATTTGTGGCGAAATCGGGCGACTCAAACATCGGCCGCGTGCCGGCGGGAGAGGTGAGCAAGTGATTCACGAATTTGATGTAGGAAGTCTGAGGCGAAGACTTGAGATCGACAGGATCTCCTATTTTCGCGCCGGGAGAACCGATGAGATCGATGACATTGTCATTGACCATGATGGAGGACATCACGACGTTGGTGCCCCCCTCGCGAGGGCCGTCAGGGAAGAGCGTCGTGTCGATCAGCACACGCCCTTCGATCTTGTGAATGCCCTTGGCAGCGACGTCTTTCGCAAGTTGTTTGATGACTGAGAGAGGATCGCCGGGAAGAGCAGGGCCTTGGTAAGAATGGTCTTCGTCTACAAAGGCGAGGGTGCCGTCAGGTTGAATGCGGTTCGAAAGATTCGGATCGCCGCTGGCGACGAGGATTAGATCGCCTTTAAGTGTGCCGTGCTTGTCGGTTGGGCCAGTGCAGTAGACGCGAGTATGAAAGCGGTAGCCTGCGCCAAGTGTCGCAAGGAGGGTACCTTCGGTGAGAATTTTCGTGGTCGAAGCGGGCACAAATAATTTATCAGGGTTGAGCGCATAAACGACTTTACCAGCGTCGGGCGAATAAAACTCGATGCCGAAGTTGGCGTGAGCAAATTCGGGGCGGCCTATGACCTTCTGGATGCGTTCTGCCAGAGTGGGCTCGGATTGCGCACGGGCTGGCGGCGGCAAGAGCCAAGTCAAAACTAAAAGAAGCACTGCAAGAACTGCGGAGATTTCTGGTCGGCCGCTAATGTGAAAAGGCTGAGATTCATTCGAACTAAGCAAGGGTTGATTCCGGTCACTAGGCACGCAAGCATTTCCTTTTCGGGGTTTAACGTCCAATCATATTGAGACGTCATGATATCCGAGTCCGGAAGAGATGAGGCCCGAATAGTGCGATGAGGTTTCGAGAGTCGGGTCAACGAAGCACGAACAACCCGTCGGACCTCTATTTTTTCGAGGCTGCCGCTTTGCTCTCGAGTCCAGGCGCGATGACCGGCTGGAGGAAAGGCATCATAGCGCGAAGTTTGGGACCGAGTTGCTCGATCGGGTTCTGCTGTTCTCGCTGGCGCGTGGCGAGAAAGTTGGGGCATCCTTTTTCATTCTCGGCGATCCATGCCTTCGCGAAACTGCCGTTGCGGATCTCCGCGAGGATTTTGCGCATCTCTTCGCGCGTCTGTTTTGTGATGATGCGCGGCCCGGCGGAATAATCGCCTTGCTCGGCAGTATCGCTGACGGAGTAACGCATGTAGCTGAGGCCGCCTCGATAAATCAGGTCAACAATGAGCTTGAGTTCGTGGAGGCATTCGAAATAGGCGACTTCGGGCTGGTAGCCCGCTTCCGTGAGCGTCTCGAAGCCCGCCTTGATCAATTCACTTACGCCGCCGCACAACACGGCCTGTTCGCCAAAGAGATCGGTTTCCGTTTCTTCCGTAAAAGTGGTTTCCAGAACGCCGGCACGCGTACAGCCGAGTCCCTTGGCATAAGCGAGAGCCAGAGCTTTCGCCGAACCGCTGGCATCCTGTTCGACAGCCAGGAGCGCGGGAGTGCCGCCACCCTCGGTGAAAACTTCGCGGACGCGATGGCCGGGCGCTTTCGGAGCGATCATGGAGACATCGACGGCGGCGGGCGGTTTGATCGTGCCGAATCGAATGTTGAAGCCGTGCGCGAACATCAATGTCTTGCCCAGTTTGAGATTGGACTCGATGGCATCGCGATACAGCTTCGGCTGCTTGGTGTCCGGAACCAGAATCATGATGACGTCCGCCCAAGCAGCAGCTTCCGCGGGCGTGTTGACGGTCAAGCCTGCCTTCTCCGCTTTGGCGCGTGAGGTGCTCCCTTCATGGAGGCCGACGCGCACGGAAACGCCGCTATCACGGAGATTGAGCGCATGTGCATGCCCTTGCGAGCCGTAGCCAATGATGGCAACTTTCTTTGCCTGAATCAGCGAAATGTCAGCGGAATTGTCGTAGTAGAGATTTGCCATTTGCTTCCTCTCGTGACGCGTTTGTGGTCGTAAGACGATTTATTTTGGAAGTACTTTGATGCCTGTTAGTGTGCGCCAGCACTCACAGAAGACAGGCAGGAATGCCTGTCCTACTTTGACTTCGCCTCCGCTGTTTCGAGCGATTCGGATTGTGTGGCGGGCGGTGGTTGCAACAAATCGCCGCCGCGCGTCATGGAAATCCGCCCGGTGCGGGCCATCTCCAGCACGCCGAAAGGCCGAAGGACTTCGAGCAAGCCATCAATCTTGTCGACAGTGCCCGAAACTTCGATGATGAGCGATTCTGGAGCGACGTCCACGACGCGCGCACGGAAGACTTTGATCAATTCCATCAGATGGGGACGATTCTGCTGATCGGCAGCAACTTTGATCAAGGCCAAGTCTCGCTCAAGTAGCGCGCGGGTGGAAATATTTTCCGCGAGCAGAACATCGACGAGTTTTTCCAGGCTGGCTTCGAGGCGATGCGCGCCCCGTTCATCTGTATGAGCCACGATGGTCATGCGGGCGATTTCTTCATTCTCCGTTGGACCCACCGTGAGCGAGTCAATATTGATGGCCAGACGCCGCGCCAGGGAAGCCACGCGATTGAGCACGCCGGGCTTGTTTTCGACGTAGGCGACAAGTGTTTGCATGTTCTTTCTCCGTTTCTCCTATGGCTCGGTCGCCGTCTCGACAAGTGGATTGTTCGGGCGGCGAATCATATCGCTCAAGGAAGCGCCCGCTGCAACCATGGGATATACGGAATCTTCCTGCTCGACGCGGAAATCGATCAGCACGGTTTCGTTCGATTCGCGCGCGGAGCGTATGATAGGCACCACTTCAGCGCGCTTGGTGACGCGTTCACCGCGGATGCCGAAGGCATTGGCGAGCGCGGCAAAATCCGGCGCGACCAGCGGAGTAGCCACGTAGCGCTTGTCATAGAAAAACTCCTGCCACTGGCGGACCATGCCGAGATAGCCGTTGTTGATGATAGCAATCTTGATGCTGATCTTTTCCTGGACGATGGTAGCCAGTTCGCTCATGGTCATCTGGAATCCGCCGTCACCCACAACGACCCAGACTTCGGAGCCGGGTTTCGCGAACTTCGCGCCGATGGCGGCAGGAAGAGCAAAGCCCATGGTGCCGAGTCCGCCCGAAGTAATCAGCGTACGGGGCTGATTGTGATGGTAATA
>MNDE01000060.1 GCA_001914785.1 Acidobacteria bacterium 13_2_20CM_57_17
GACAGCTTCCGTCGAAACCGTGTCGCCCCCTTGCCAGTATTTTATCACGTTTATATGAGGTTCTTGCGGTGCCGTACGAATTCAAACGAAAACGCCGGGTCCCCGTGGTGCGCCTTCCGTGCTAGTCTTGAACCGCAGAACCTTGCCAGACTAAAGCGTCTTCAGAAACGCAACCAGATCGTTTCTGTCCTGCTGCGAGAGATGCAGGTTGAACCGCGTGTCATAAAAATTGAGCGCGTCCATAAGCGTCGCGGCGGAGCCATTGTGAAAGTATGGCGCGCGACCTGCCAACCCTCGCAGGATTGGTCCCTTAAACTTGCCGATGTCTGAGCATTTCCCGGTAACCATCGCACGGCCAATGTCGGTGACTTGCGTGATCACGCCCGTCGAGTTACACATCACCGTGACGATTGGAAGATCCGGCGTTCGGAGGGAGCCATCCACGAGTTCGATATTGAGCGGTGCAGGCACGGAATGGTCTCCGACATTTGGCGAGTCGTGGCACGTACCGCAAAAACCGTTGATGGTATCAGTGTGCAGGACGTCGTTGAGCCCAGCGACTCCCGTGATCGGGATTTTTAGCGTATTGAAGAGATTTTGGCCTCGCGCGATGGCACGTCGGGCGGCGGCGTGCTCGTCATCGTCGCGATCTGAGATACCTGCCCAATTGCTGTAAATATCAAAGATCTGCGGCGAGAACTGCGCGCCGGTGGGATTCAGGCCCAGCGGATCATTGATGCCAATGAAGAATTGCCGTGAAGAGAGCTGGCGGGGACCGCCCTGTCCGCCTCTCGCGTTCAGGTCGCCGGCCGCGTCGTCGTGGGTTTGTGCCGTAAAGATCTGCGTCTCGAAATTGACGATCTGCTGAACCTGCTCGGGCGAGGGTGCTGCACCTTGTGCATGACCGGTCGTGGCATCAACTGCCTGATGCGCAAGGTCTTCGGCGACAGGCATGAAGGTGCCGTCGGAGTTCTTGAATGTTTCGCGGCCATCCCACATCACCGTGCTGAGGAAAAGGAGATTTGTTGTCGGCAGTGGGCGCCGATAGGCCGAGATCGCCGTGGTGCTCGCGCAGCCGTAGGGATTGTCATTGTTCAGTACTGTAAACTCGGCGTGCGGGGGGACTTGCTGCTCAATGCGAATCAGGCCCTTATTGAGGAGCAAGCTGTAAGCCTCCCGGCGGGCGGCCTCCGTCGACACGTCCTGCGTCGGGCAGCCGGAGCCGTCGTTTGGCCGAAAGATGGGATCGGTGCCGTGCGTGGCCTCGAAACGCGCCTGAATATGAGCTGGAACTACGGACCAGGCGTCGCTTGCTTGATGGCATGTTACACAGCGGCGCCCATTGGTTCCTAAGTCCTGGAAGAACGGATTTTTCGAAATGTCCGTCGGTCCGCCCTGGTTGTAATTCGCGAAGCGCCCGTCCGGATCACTGAACTCCTGAGATCGGGGGATAACCTCGTTTGACCCTTCGGCGATCGCCAGCGCGGCTACAGCGCAAAAAATCAACAATGCGGAACATGTGAATGCGAGCCGCCGCCTCGCGGCGGGCCTGATTTTACGGAAAGCGTTGATAGAAGATAGCTTCCAAAATGAGTTGGACATGACGAAATTGGCCTCCTTGAGGACACACGTAGGCGTTACTCTGACAGCGGTGGACCGACCGCTCGTTCTAAGCCTCTATAGGGGATATCGGAATCGGCGGATGAAAGACGACAGGTAAATCACAACAATCGGCTCACGGCTGTTGAGGCAGCGCTTGCGTTTGAGAGAGCTGTACTGCCCGGCGAGCTTCAGGGTGATCCGCACCCAATGTCTTTTGCAGGTGTTCGGCGCCCGAGCGAAATTCTGCGGCAGCCTCAGTTAGTTTGCCCTGTGCTTGTTGCGCCAAGCCCAAATCGACATGCACTTGGCCGATGATGCTCGAGAACTCGCCTGGTTGCGTGTTTGGCTGTAACAAGCCTAAAGCGCGTGTGGCGTCCGCTTCGGCTTCTGGGGCGCGGCCCATCGGGAGTTCAATCTTGCTTCGCCGATCAAATAAAAGGGGATAGAGCCCTTTTCCGAGTCCTCCGGACTTAATGGCGGCTTCGTCGATCGCCAGCGCCTGGTTCGCAAACTGCAAAGCGCGATTGTAATCCCCTTCTTTCAGAGCAATCGTTGCGCGATCCTATGCCAATGCGGCGAAGGCGTAGTGGCCGGGCGGCAAAGCCTTGCGCAGCCGCGGCTCTACTTGCGCAAGCATCGCCTTGGCTCGTGCGAAGTCACCTTGATCGCGATAAATTCTGGCGAGCGATAGCAAGGATTGATTGATCGCTACTTGGTACCCCGCTTGTTGCGCCTTGGTGTGACCCTGCTCGGCATATTTGGCAGCCTTGTCCAACCGATTTATTTGTCGCAGCGTGCCGGCATAGTTGATGAGCAGCATTGGCGAGACGCCCTCGTCAGATTGATTGGCGCGGCTGATCTCGATGGCGCGACGATAGATGGGCTCCGCGTCAATGGGCCTGCCAAGCAGAGCGAGAGTCAGCGCCCAATTGTTGAAAAGTGTGCCAGCGGTTTCCGTTTCGTCGCGGCCGAGCAAAGACAGATGCGCGGCCGCTTGCTGAAACGCGGGAACAGCCTCACCGAATTGGCCGTTTTCGCGGTAGCTTTCCGCCAAATCCATAGCGATACGCAATTGCAGAACGTCGTTATCGAACGGAGACGATGTGAGGATTTTCTGCGCCGCCTGGTCGCGAGCGATTCCCTCGCGTGTGTTGACGCCTGTTCGTGCAACTTGGCTGCCGAACAACAGACAGAACACGCGGTCCGGGATGAAGTCGGAAATTTCTGGAAGCTCGGCCAGCCCCTCTTGAATGAGCGATTCAGCGCGCACAAGTTCGCCTGCGCGGGCGAGCACCGGTGCGCACGAAGCCCGTGCGCGCGCTGATTGGTCAGTAAGGCTGCGAGAGGAGGCGTACGCCTTCTCAAGAACAGCGCGCGCCTTGGCGTCTTGATCTTCGCTGAGGTATTCGCGGCCGATGGAGATCAGCAGATCGACGCGATTGAGATTGTTCGTGGAACCCTGCCTTTCCAAGATGTGTTCTGCACGCGTCAATAGATCGTTTACCGTGAATGGCTTTCCGGACGGGGACGCATCGGAAAGAAGGAAGAAATTGAGATCGTTGATGGCTTCAGCGCGCAATAGTTGTCGCCGCGCGAAGTCGCGCTCGCGGCGAGCTGTCCGGGCTTGCACTAGTGTCCCTACACTTCCCGCGATGACCGCGACGGACGCCAACGATCCCAGGGCGACCGCAATCCGATTTCTGCGCACAAATTTGCTCGCGCGATACGCGAGGGTATCTGGCCGCGCGCTAATTGTTTCCCGGCCCAAATAGCGTTGAACGTCATCCGCAAACGCAACAACGGAAATGTAACGTTCGCCCGGATCTTTCTTGAGCGCCTTGGCTAGCAAAGTGTCAAGATCATCTCGCAACAATCGGCCTAATTTGGTTGGAGTCGTTGACCGCTTGAGAGCGCGAACTTCTGACAACTGCCCTGCGCTCGATTCGCCAATCGCGGTCGAAGCGCGCGGCGGTTCAACTTCGACAATCCCTTTGACAAGCTCAGCGGCGGAACAAGGACCCTCACCTACTGGGTGTCTCCCGGTGAGCAAAACATATAGCAACACGCCCAGAGCATAGACATCCGTGGCGGTTGTGATTGCGCCTCCGGTGAGCTGCTCAGGGGCAGCATACTCGGGTGTGAGAGCTCCTCCGGCTTCACGCGTCAGAGTCGGGGATGCCGCTTGAACTTCCGGCTGCAACAACTTGGCGATGCCGAAGTCTAGCAACTTCACTTGCCCGTCCTTGCCAACCAGAACATTGGAGGGCTTGATGTCCCGATGCACGATCAGGTTGGCATGGGCGTGCGCGACGGCAGCCAGCACATCGAGAAAAATGCGCAGGCGTGCTTGGACTTCCAGAGTGTGTTCATCGCAGTATTGATCGATGTGTGCTCCGTCAACGTATTCGAGGACAAGATAGGGCTGTCTCCACGCCGATACTCCCGCATCCACAAGCTCCGCGATATGAAGGTGAGAAAGCTTCCCCAAAATAGTGCCTTCGCGTTTGAATCTGGCGGCTCCTCCTCGCCCAGCGAGGGCAAAATTCAGGAATTTGATCGCGACTTGGCGTTCAAAGCGCCCATCGCTTCGCTCTGCGAGCCACACACTTCCCATCCCGCCACGTCCGATCTCCGCTATGAGTCTGTATGCGTCAACCGAATCGCCCGCAACCGCCGGAGAGGTTAAGGGAGCAGTCGGCTGACCCTCAAGAAAGCCTTCCGACGCCAAAACTTGGTGTTCCTCAAGCAGCGTCTCAATGTGGTGGGCTAGATCGGCGTTCTTTTCTCGCAGCGATGATAACCATCCGCCCCGCTCCTCTAATGGTATCCCCAGGGCTTCATCGAGATAAGGTGTAATCGAGCGCCACCAATCCGGGTCGAATCTTGGCATGGTCTTTCCTCAGGACGACAAGTCTGCGCGAATCGTGCGATGAAGGTACAGGCGTGCCTTTTCCCATTTCCGCTGCACAGTACGCTCCGAGACGCCTTGCATTGCTGCAATCTCCGCGAATGAGAAGCCGCAAAAGAACTTGAGGTCAACAATTTCGGCCAGCGATGCCTCGATTTTCTAGAGGCTATCCAGTGCCTCGCTGACCTGCAGCAGCTCTCGCTCGTCCACCAGGTGATCGGCCACGTCGGTTACCATTGCGCTGATCTCAAATTGGCCGCCGCGCTTCATAGCGCGCCGGCGGCGAGCGTAATCGATGATGAGCCCGCGCATAACCCGTGCAGCATAACCCATGAAGTGTCCCTGGTCGGGGAACGACGCACCGCAGCGGCCGGCGATGTCTAAGTAGGCTTCATGCAGAAGGGTCGTCACGCCAAGGCTAACAAACGTTCCGCGCCGCGCCAATTCGCGTTTCGCTAGACGGTGCAACTCGGCATAGAGCGCCGTAAACAGGGCTTCCGCAGCCGGGCCGTCGCCCTTGTCGGCGTCGGCCATCAGAGAGGCAATTTTCACCTCCAAGCCGAACCTCCCAAAGTGTGAGCGAAGCCAGCAAGCCTCTCGCACTTCCGTCGGGCAGTCAATAGCCTGTTACGCTAAGCAAGAGTCGTCCCTGGCGCGGTACCTACTCGGGGCGTTGGAGGCATGAAAGGAGACGCCGCAACCGTTACTTCTGGGCACACCAGTACGGCTGGGGCGTTGACTCCAAAGGACCTAGCTCGCAAAATGCAAAGACAGGGGATTTCGAGCGAAAGACCCCTGAAAAGCGGTATGGCACAGGAATCCAGCTTCGTGGAACAAGCAATCGTACGAGCGCTTCGCGACAATCTTGAGAGCATCAAGAGAACGGCAGATGAGCTGCATCATGCCGTGAACGATGTGGTTTCTGCCTGCGCGAGCAACAAGCCTACCAACGCCCTGCCGTCGCTGCTTCGCGCACAGACTTCCGCAGCTTCGCTTGCCGCTACTTTGGAAGTGCTATCGAGATTCGTGGCCGTGTCCATGCAGACGGGCCCGCGGTCGCCGATTGAGACGCAACTCAGTGACTTGATGGGCAGAGTTGCTCCCGAGCCGCCTGCAGCACCACAGCGTCCGGCACCTTCGCATCCCGTTCCGAAGGCGGTGCAAGCTCCGCCGGCGCGCCAGGCTCCTCCGAGGCCGGCACCTGTTGTTGAAGAACCCGTAGCCGAACTTGAGTTGAATGCCGAAGCAGAAGAACTCGAGCTGATCGAGCCCGGGGCTGCTGCCGATGGATCTGGATTCGGTGAGGAATTTGACATCAACCGGCTGTCGCCCGAAGAACAGGAATTGCACCGCCGCGCGAATCGCGTCGCAAAAGTTTCGATGCAGGACATAAAGATGCTCCGACCGGAGCAGGTGCGCTTAGGCCGCCAAAACCGAGACCTCTGCATACGATTGAAAGACGACATTGAAAAAGCTCATCGAGAATACGACCGCCGCTTCAAACCAATCATGGATCACCCAGTCGATTACTTTTATCGCTGGCTGGTGGAAATCCTCGCCGAAGGGGACACCCACGCCCTCGGCGATTACCCGTACGCGTCGCCCGCGCGACATCACTAATCGGACGCGGATTGCGCACTTTTTTAGCGATTCCGCGAAGGGCGTATTATTCTGTCTCTCTATGTCACGTTCGCTTGTCGCGTTGCTGCTCATTTTTGCGTTGTCGTTCGGTGGGGTGTTTGACGCCGTTGGGCAGACGTCCAAGCACCAGCGCAAATCGAAAAAGCCGAAGTCGCCGCCTTGCCGCACGGGATGCAAGCCGGAAACGTCCGAGCCTCAAGTCGCGGCCGATACGCCGGAAGACGAAGCTGCGCAAAAGGAACTCTCCGAGCTCGCGCGCGAGCTGCACAACGCCGTGCCCGGCGCTTACGAAAAACTCTCGGCGTTTGCCGCGAAGAACACCGCGAATGTTTGGGGCGCGCGTGCCGCGCTGGCCCTTGGTTATGACGAATACATGAAGAACCGTTCGGGGCAGGCCGTCGGCTTGTTCGTTAAGGCCCAGAGCGACACACTGCTTCGCGAATACGCGCTGTACTGGACGGCGCAGGCGCAGCGCGCTCTGGGGCGGAACGCAGACGCTTACAAGGTTTTGCAAACTGTTTTGCACGACTACCCCACTACCGCCATGCGCGAGCAAGTGCTGGAAGCTTTCGCGCCGACAGCAGTTCTACTCGGACACCCGCAGGAAGCCGTCGAGGCGCTCGAAGCTTATTCCGGCACGGCATCAAAGCCCACGCTGCTTTTCGATCGCGCCCATGCCTATCAGGCGGCGCATCAACTAGCTCGAGCCGCGAAGGACTATCAGACCGTCTTCTACAAATACCCCTTGGCTGATGAAGCCAAACCCGCCGGTTCCGCCCTGTCGCAAGTGATGCACGCCCTCGGGAAAGAATATGTTTATCCGGGCGTGGAAATGCAGCAGCAACGCGCCCAGGCTTTTTACGACGCGCACAAATGGAAGGAAGCGCGCGGTGAATTTGAAAAACTGCTCACCATGCTCAAGGAACCCGCGAATCCCGTGCGCCAGCGCGCGCAGCTTCGCGTCGCGGAATGCCGCGTGCAATTGAAAGGCTCACCCGCGCTGATTGCCGCGCTACAGGCGCCGGACATTGAAGTGGACGCCGAACGGCTTTACGCACTTTCGCAGGCTTACCGGACAGCGAAAAAGGAAGCGGAGATGTTTAACGCGCTGAACACGCTGGCGCAGAGCTATCCGGTGAGCAAATGGAATGAAGATGGCCTGATGGCGGCAGGGAATTACCATTGGGTGGAGCTTGAACGCGAGAAAGCCGCCGAGGCTTATCAGCGCGTATTGGATTCCTTCCCGAACGGGAAATACGCCTTCAACTGCGAATGGCGCATCGCCTGGGTCGCGTATCTGGATCGCCATCCCGATGCCGACGACCGGCTTACAAATTTTTTGCTGAAGTATCCCGTGTCGTCCAATTCTGTCGACGCTTTGTATTGGCTTGGACGCAATGCCGAGCGCAGCGGAAATCCCGCGAGGGCGCGTGGCCTTTACAGCAAAGCCGCCGAGCGATTCCCGCAAACGTATTTCGGAAATGCCGCAACTGCCCGACTTGCCAAGCTTGGCCCCGGTGAAGAAAATGCTCCGGAGTTTTTCGAGAAAATTCCACCGCCCCCCTCGCTTCGTTCGTTTGATGAGCCGATCCCAGTTGCAGCACAGGAGCGTTGGGAGCGGGCGCAGGCGCTTCGCGCCATCGCTTTCGATTCCTCCGCCGAACAAGAGTTGAAGAACGCGTATTTCGCCACGTCCTCGCCGCGCTTTTTGCTGGAAGCCGCGCAGGCAGCGTTCGATCAGGGTCACTATGGCGCCGGCATGGCATATGCGCGGGTCGTCGTGCCGAACTTCGATTCCCGGAAAATCAGCGAAGTGCCTGTCGCCGCCTGGAAGGCGCTTTATCCGATGCCCTATGAAGCTGCTTTGCGGCGCGAGGCGGCCAAAAATGATTTTGATCCCATGTTTGCGGCGGGTCTTATTCGCCAGGAATCTACGTTTCAGGCGGACGCCGTCTCCCCTAAGAACGCCATCGGCTTGATGCAGGTTCTTCCGAAAACGGGGAAGCTCCTCGCCAGGCAGCTCAAGGTCCGCTACACGAAGAACAAACTTTTCGAGCCGGACTTCAACATTGAAGTCGGCATGGCCTACATCGCAAACCTGGTGCGCGAAACGGGCGCGTTCGAATACGCGGCCGCTGCTTATAACGCGGGCGAAGACCGCATCGCCGCCTGGAAGTCCGAGCGCAACTACGAAGAGATTCCCGAACTGGTCGAGTCCATTCCGTTCACGGAAACCCGCGAATATGTGCAAGTCGTCTTGCGCAATACGGAAGTCTACCGCATGATTTACGGGCAGCCGAGCGTAGCCACTCAGGTTGCTACCGGCCACGCGCGCTGACGAATTATCCGGTTACAATAATATTTGCGTGAACAGGTGCAGCCTGCTTAGGCGGTCTGCTCTTTGCGATACGATTTTATTTTTCTGAGAAGGTGCAATGACGGCTCCCGATCTTTCCATGGTGCAAATCTCGCGGCGGATGCTTTCGGCGAAGGCCGAACAATTTACCGAGTCCGTCATTCGCGAAATGACGCGGCTGGCACTGAAGCACCACGCCGTCAATCTGTCGCAGGGATTTCCGGATTTTGCCGCGCCCGAGGAAATCAAGGAAGCCGCGCGCAGGGCCATCGCTGACGACATCAACCAGTACGCTATAACCTGGGGCGCGAAGCCGCTGCGCGACGCCATCGTCGAAAAATTTGAGTGCACCCAGGGCGTCAAGTACGACCCCGAGCGCGAAATCACCATTTGCTGCGGGTCGACCGAAGCGATGATGTCGGCCATGATGGCGATTATTAATCCGGGTGACGAAGTCGTGGTATTCGAGCCGTTTTACGAAAATTATGGACCTGATGCGATTTTGAGCGGGGCCACGCCGCGCTTCGTCAAGCTGCGTACTCCGGATTGGTCGTTCGACGAAAAGGAACTTTCGGCCGCGTTTGGCCGGCACACCAAGGCGATCATTCTGAACACGCCAAACAATCCCACTGGCAAGGTTTTCACGCGAGCCGAGCTCGAGTTCATCCGCGACCTCTGCGTGCGGTGGAACGCTTACTGCATCACCGACGAAATCTACGAACACATCTTGTACGACGGCGCGGAACACATTTCCATGGCGCGCATCGATGGCATGCGTGACCGCACCATCGTCATCAATGGCTTGTCGAAAACGTACAGCGTTACGGGATGGCGCGTGGGCTGGGTGCTGGCGCCACCGGAGCCGACGCAGCCGATTCGCAAAGTGCACGATTTTCTGACCGTAGGCGCGGCTGCCCCGCTGCAGCAAGCAGGCGCGAGCGCGCTGCACTTTCCCCAGAGCTACTACGACAAGCTCGCCAGTTCTTACACGGCCAAGCGCGAACGGCTGCTGAAAATTCTGGAGCGCGCGGGCTTCACCGTGTTCAAGCCGCGCGGCGCGTACTACATCATGACGGATATTTCTCGCTTCGCCGATCCTGATCCCGTTCGTTTCCAGGCCGACACGAAGGACGTGCGCTTCGCCAAGTATCTCGTCGAAACCATCGGAGTCGCCGTCGTACCTGGCTCCAGTTTTTACAACAATGCGCGGGACGGCGCTTCGCAGGTGCGCTTCACTTTTTGCAAGAAGGAAGAGACTCTCGCTGCCGCAGAAGAGCGATTGTCAAAGCTGCGGGTCTAGTTTCTCCTGTGCTAGAATCGCCGCCGTCCAGACAATCGCGGGAGTCCCATGGCCAATCGACTTCAATTGATTCCAGAAAACACTCGCATGGAAGCCAACGGCGAGGGCGCTGCATTTGATATCTCGGCGAGCCCTTCGCGCACGTTTCTTTGCCGCCTAACGGTCACGAATCAGATCGAACAAGAATCGCTCGATGTCTCGATTTGGGGTTCGTCAGACGGTGAAACCTGGACGAAGAAACCGCTCCTCAGGCTGCCGCAGCAATTCTACCGCGGGACGACCAAGCTGATCCTTGATCTCTCGCTCCGTCCGGAGATTAAATTCATTCGTGCTCGGTGGGAGCTGTTCCGCTGGGGCAGGGTGTCGCCAATCCCCATGTTTGTGGGGGGCTTGGACCTTGAGGAGATTCCGCCCATGTCCCGGGAGACTCCCACAGCCCGAATTGCGCTTGCCATAAAATGACTCCTCATAGACCGTAATCTTTACAGCAAATGGCGAACCGGCCTGCGTTATCTTGAAGATTGGTCTTCTTGCTTCTAAATTTTAGGTAAACTGCGTGGCTTCAAGCGATTCAGGGCATTTAGGGGTAGGAGACTGACGGTCGGTTGCCCTGTGGTGGTTAGTCCCCTACCCCGCGAGTGGTCTTGCTTGTATAGACGAGGTGAGGGCGCAAATAGTTTCCTGACCTGGGTAAAATAATTGGCGGCCCTTCCGGGAACTATTCACCCACAGGCACGGAATCCATGTATCTTGCGACTGCGGCCTTCCATCTAAACTTTTCAGTGATGGCTGCTTGCAGCGCCTGCGCCGCTGCAGTTTCGCCATGGGTCAGATAGGTCTGCCTGGGAGGCGCAGGGAGTGCCGTCAGCCAGTGCAGCAATTCGCTCTTTCCGGCATGGGCGGAGAATTGTCCCATCTCGACAATCTCCGCCCCCACGGGCACGTCCTGCCCGTAGATCTTCAGCGATTTCGCGCCTTCTTGCAGGGCACGCCCTCGAGTGCCTTCCGCCTGGAATCCTGCCAGGATGACCGCATTGCGTGGGTCGGGCAGCCGCTGGACGAGGTGATGCAACACGCGTCCGCCGCTGATCATCCCGCTTGCCGAGATAATAATGCAGGATTTCTTGACGTCATTGATCGCCTTGGACTCCTCCACTGACCTTGTCAGGTGGAATTCATGAACGTTCAGTGGATCGCCCTTGCCGTCGCTTCCTTCCTCCCGCGTGAACTCCAGGTCGTGGTCTTCCTTGTGCTTTACGTACAAATCCGTTGCGCTGAGCGCCATAGGGCTGTCTACGTAGACCGGCAGGCGCGGGATTCTTTGCTGGTCTTCCAACTGCCGCAGATAGTACATGAATGTCTGCGTCCGCCCGATGGCAAAGGACGGAATCACAATCGACCCGCCGCGTTTTGCCACGCGATTCACGATTTGCGCCAGTAATTCCGCGGGATCGCCTTCGGGATGCTCGCGATCACCGTACGTGGATTCGCAA
The DNA here is from genome assembly GCA_001914785.1 of Acidobacteria bacterium 13_2_20CM_57_17. Lineage (GTDB taxonomy): Bacteria > Acidobacteriota > Terriglobia > Acidiferrales > UBA7541 > Acidiferrum. The sequence goes on from MNDE01000060.1 coordinate 11,301, forward strand.
ATCAGCACGTCCGCGCTCGATGGCGGCGTGGCCGGGTCTTTCAAAATCGCCTGGTTGTATCGCCCGATGTCCCCGGAGAACACCACGACTGTCTTCTTGCCGCCTTCGGTGATTGTCAGGTCCAGACTGGAAGATCCCAGGATGTGTCCTGCGTCGTAAGACGTCACGCGAAACTCCGGGCTGATATCGAAGCTACCGCTGCGGGGCATCGTTTTGATCAGCTTCAATGTGGGATCAACGTCCTCGGCTGTGTATAACGGCACCGGATTGGGGTGACGGCTGTCTTTATGAATCCGCGCGTGCAGCGTGTCCTCTTGCTGCAGGTGCGCGGAGTCTTTCAGTAGGATCGTCGTGAGTTCAATCGTCGCTGGATTTGCGAAGATCGGTCCGCGATAGCCCGATTTCGCCAGCACCGGCAGCCATCCGGTGTGGTCCAGGTGCGCGTGGGTGAGAACGAGGTAATTGATCGTTTTCGAGTCGACCGGCAGCGGCTTGTAGTTGCGGTCCTGGAGTTCCTGCGAGCCTTGAAAAATTCCGCAATCCACTAGCAGCCGCTTGCCGGCTGCTTCGACTAGATACTTCGAACCTGTAACGCATCCCGCTGCGCCCAGAAAAGTGAGTTTTGCCATAGGCTCGTATTCTAAACGAACATCATGCATACACAACCCGCTTCGGGCAGTAGAATCGAGACTGCAGAAATGCTCGCGAAATATAAACTGATCATCCCGTGGTCAGCCGCTCTTATGCTGCTGGGCACTTACTTCATCGCAGCATCTTCTGCCTCGCGAACTTCACCTAGGGTCATTCGTGTTTTTGTCGCTCTCGCCGTCAACCAGCATCAGGGGATTATTCCTGTCCCGTCGGCTGTCGGGAATGGACAGGATCCTCAGCGCAATCTGTATTGGGGAGCTGCTTACGGCGTTAAGACGTACTTCAAGGCCAGCGAGGATTGGAAACTTGTCTGGTCAGGCGGCGGCTCGAAAAACGCAATTCTGCAACGTTGCGTTTTCAAGAGCTCAAAGAACGATGTGTATCTCGTGGCTGATGCCTACGAAGGTAGTCAAATCAAAATGGCTGTGACGGATTTTCTCTCCGCAGCCGCGGGGATCGCCATGGAAAATGTTTCACTCAAGATTCACTCAGAGGAAGTTTCCTTCGCCGCGGCGGGAGATGCTGACGTGATTGTTTATGTCGGTCATGACGCCTTCATGGACTTCCAGATTCCACCGATTGCTGGGACCAGAGGAGACAAATCTCGGCGAACCATAATACTTGCGTGCGCCAGCAGACCTTACTTCGGCCCTTACATCCGGCAGACCGGAGCGGAACCTTTGTTATGGACGACAGGCCTCATGGCTCCGGAGGCTTATACATTGAAGGCAGCTCTCGATGGTTGGATCGCCCGCGAGGACGATGAAGCAATCCAGCGTCGCGCCGCGCAAGCCTACGACAAATATCAGAAGTGTGGCGCTCGCGCGGCGATGAAGCTCTTCGCTACAAACCGGTGAATTCAGAAGGGCGCCCGAAGCCGCGGACGCCCCTCCGATTGGATCAATCGGCCGCGCTGGCCTGTTTCGATTTCGCCACGATTGATGCGATATTCAGCCCCAGCCCCTTTGCCACGCCGGTTCCATATGCCGGATCGGCCTTGTAAAAGTGCTGGATTTGCAGCTCTTGAATGCGCTGTGGCACGCCATTGCCCAAGCTGGAGACGATGTTGTCAATGAGACGCTGCTTCGCGTCCGCGGGCATCAAGCGGAACAAATTCCCGGGCTGCGTGTAATAGTCACTGTCGGTGCGATGATCGTGCCGTCCGACAGTCCCGCTGACGGCACGCGGCCGTTCGACATAGGAACGGTCCTGGGTCGGGCCGCCGAAGCTGTTCGGCTCGTAGTTCACTGCTGCCCCGCCGTTTCCATCAAATCGCATCGCCCCGTCCTTGTTGTAGGCGTGGTACGGGCACTGCGGTTTGTTGACCGGCAGGGAGTCGTAGTTGACGCCTAGGCGATAGCGGTGAGCATCGGGATAGGAGATCAGCCGCGCCTGCAGCATTTTGTCCGGCGAAAAACCCATACCCGGCACGATGTTGCGCGGCTCGAATGCGGCCTGCTCTACTTCGGCGAAATAATTCTCCGGATTGCGGTTTAGCTCCAGCTCCCCAACTTCATGCAGCGGGTAGTCCTTGTGCGGCCATACCTTCGTCAGATCGAATGGGTTGATGTGATAAGTCTCCGCGTCTTTCTCCAGCATGATTTGCACGCTCACGCGCCATTTCGGAAAGTTGCCTTCCTCGATGGCATGGAAAAGATCGCGCTGCGAATAGTCCGGATCGGTTCCTTCCAGTGCACCAGCCTGCTCGCGGAAGAAATTCTTGATCCCTTGTTTGGTCTTGAAGTGCCATTTGATATAGAACAGCTCGTTCTTCGCATTGATCAGGCTGAACGTGTGGCTGCTGTAGCCGTTCATGTGCCGGTAGCCGTCCGGAGTCCCGCGGTCGGAGAAGAGAATCGTCACCTGATGCAGCGATTCCGGCGAGAGCGACCAAAAGTCCCACATCATGGTCGGCGATTTCAGGTTGGTCTGCGGGTCGCGCTTTTGCGTATGGATGAAATCGCCGAACTTCAGCGGGTCGCGGATGAAGAAGACGGGCGTGTTGTTTCCTGTCATATCCCAATTACCCTCTTCGGTATAGAATTTCAGCGCAAACCCGCGCGGGTCGCGCGCCGTGTCCGCCGAGCCCTTCTCTCCGCCAACGGTGGAGAAGCGCAGGAACGCCGGCGTCTTCTTGCCCACAGCGCTAAAGAGTTTTGCCGTCGTGTACTTGGCGATTTCGGCGCTGGTGCAAACGAAATGGCCGTATGCACCCGAGCCCTTGGCGTGCACTACGCGCTCTGGGATTCTCTCGCGGTTGAAGTGCGCCATCTTTTCGAAGAGCAGAAAGTCTTCGAAGACTACCGGGCCGCGCGGCCCCACAGTGAGCGAATTCTGATTGTCGCCAACGGGACGGCCCGCGTCCGTCGTCATGATTTTCTTTTTTTCTTCCGGCATGGATCCTCCTCAGTTTGACGGCAATAGTCCCGCGAAGCGAGATTCCTGCCATCACAGCTCTAAGGTAGAAGCCCGCGACCTATACTTCCAATATATAGTTCGGATACGATAGATAGGTATAGCCTATGGAACTTCACCAGCTTCGTTACTTCTGCGCGGTGGCCGAAACCGGCTCGTTCAGCCGTGCCGCCGAACAATCCCATGTTTCACAGCCGTCGCTTTCGCAGCAGATCCTCAAGCTGGAGGATGAACTCGGAGCCCGCCTTTTCGACCGCCTCGGCCGCTCCGTCCGGCTCACTGAACTTGGCAAGACATTTCTCCCGCGAGCGCACGCAGTTCTGCGCGAACTGGAAGCCGCCAAAGGCGATGTCGTCGAAGGGAAAGAATTCATCGGCGGTCCCGTCTCTGTTGGCGTCATTCCCACTGTCGGGCCTTACTTTCTTCCGACGCGGCTCACGGCCTTCTCGCGCAAATTCGGCCAGGTTCGGCTCACCGTCGTCGAAGAAATTACGCCCATACTTCTCGACCGGCTCCGGGCCGGCACGATCGACGTCGCCATCCTGGCGCTTCCCCTCCGTGGCCACGAATTCGATACTTTTCCACTGCTGACCGAGCGGCTCTTTGCCGTGCTCCCCCAAAAACACAAACTCGCATCACGCCCGTCACTTTCGCTCAAGGATCTCCGCACCGAGCCTTTTCTGCTCTTGCGCGATGGTCACTGTTTCCGCGATACGGCCGTGGCCGCCTGCGATCGCGCGCGTCTGCATCCCCAGATCGTTTTCGAGAGCGGCCAATTCAGTAGCCTTCTCAGCATGGTCGGCGCGGGAATGGGAGTTTCCATCGTCCCGGAAATGGCCATCGAGAAAAAATCGCAATGCCGCTACGTGCGCATCGCCGATGAACAAGCCGTTCGAACCATTGGCGCCGTCGTCCTCCGCGGCCGGTCCCTGACGCGCGCGCAGAACGCCTTTCTGGCTCATCTTCGGACGCCCTCTCCTCAACCGTCCTCCTAGGACGAGACACTGTCCTGCACCGAAGTACCAAGGGGAGATAGACGCAACCATCCCGCTAATGTAAAATCTCTTAAGTTCTTTATCCCAGTGGGGCCGTGGCGCAGTTTGTGATGCGTCCCGGTGAAACCGGGAAGGTCGTTGGTTTTGCATCGGTGGGGCCGTGGCGCAGTTGGGAGCGCGCCTCGATGGCATCGAGGAGGTCGTGGGTTCGAATCCCATCGGCTCCACCAAAATTGACGTGTTCTCTCCGCGCAAGCTGTTCAAACGCATTCTGATAGGCTCAGCGGCAGCGTTTGCCGTTCTGTATGTTAGCGACTACGTATCTGTTCGAATTCGCGCGATGCACGCAAAGGCTGCCGACCCATTCGAATCTCTCAAGAGCCTACGCGTCCTCGCCATTCCGGAAAAGAACGGAAAGGTGGAATATGAAGTAGACGCCCTGAATCCGGAGCAGACCACGACGTGCGTCCACTCTCTTTTCCCGCATTCCGGTTATTCGCCCTGTTGGTATGTCAAACCGAGGATCAATCGGCCGATCCCCATGTGATTGATTTCGTTTCAGAAATCTCCATCGCGTGACCCGCAGGATGGAGAGCGGTTACTTTGCGGGGGGATATTTCGGAGGGATTTCCGCGTACCCCGGCGCGGCTTCTTTGAGATTCACTTTCACTTGAGCGCTGGCGTCTCCGATGGACCAGCGGATTCCGCCGGCGAGCAAATTCAGAAAAAACTCATTCTTCCAATTCTCCGGCCGGTCGCCCATCGCGGTATAGAACACGCGGCCTTTTCCATGCATCCGCGCCCACGTCGCCGGGTAGGGCGCGCGCTGGTAGCACTCGCCCTTCATGCCATGGGTGTCAAGCGTAAGAATTACATGAAGATCGGGTGTGAAATCTTTCAGCGAGTACCACTCTTCGTTGAAGCTGACTGGCGAGGTCACGCCTTCGAGCCCTGGAAATTTCGGGTCGTTCACGATCAGGTTGGCATCCTGCAGCCGAGGCTCCCGCCCGTGAATAATGAACTCGCCGCCCAACATTTTCAGGTATGGATCTTGCTGCTCTCCGTGCGCGATGTAGCGATTTGCGAGATCAGGCGTGTCCGGTGGTGTATGAAATGTGTCGGAAGCTGCATGCACGCCCACAAATCCCATTCCATTTCTCACCGCATCCAGAAGCCCCTCTTTGCCCTTCGGCGACATCGGCGGTTTGCCGTCGGTGCCCATCGTCGTCAGGTCGCCCGTCGTGAAAAACACGAGGGCGGCGTAGGAGTGGAACTCCTTCGAATCGAAAATGCGCCCGTCCTTGGTCACGCCGACCTTGAATGCATGCTTATTGCCGAGTTCCGTCACTGTGTCATCCATGATGCTCGGCTTCCCGTCCACTTTTTTCACCACGGCGTGCTCAAATCCCGAAGATTTTGTGAACACCAGCACTGACTTTTCGGATGCAGCGGCCAGTCGGTTTGAAAATGCCAGGCCCGCGCCCGTCAGCGTCGCGGCGCGGAGAAATTCCCTGCGATTGGAAATTGCGTTCATGCCATTCCCCTCACGGATGTCCTTCCGCGTGTTCGCAACCCGGAAAATTTGCGAACACGCGGTCCGGCGTCCATCCCAGCTCTTTCATTCCCAGTTCCGACGAGTAATACGCCCCCGCGACCCAGCCCTTCAAGTTTTCGAAGTGCTTGTGGAGCCTACCGGGATTCTCTCCCGCCCCTGTGTCGCGTGAATTTTCTTTCGCATCAGTTGCCGACGCATCCGTTAGCAATTGTTTTTTTTGGCCCTCATCCAGGGCAGGGAAGACCTTCGTGAATCGCTTCTGCGACTCCGCTTCAAATGCCGAAAGTGAATCCACGAAACTCTTCTTGTGCTCCGGCGTATCCACGCTCAGCAGCAAATCAATGAACCGGTTCACGTGCGCCTTGGTTGATCCCGGCACGATGCTCTCCGCGATCGCAATCAAATTCTCGTTCTGTTGCGCGTTCAGGATGAGCGGGTTCCAATCCGCTGCTCGTAGTTTCTCAACTTCATCGAGAACCGCATCATTCCTCAAAAGATCATGGATGGGATGCGAAGCCGCCACCAGCGGCCACGCTGCCCCCGCCGCCGCAAGCCGCCGCACCATTTCCCGCCGCGTAAGCTGCCCACTCGCCGCGGCCGTTTCGTTGATCACCGCCAATGTGCTCTTTGTTCCCATCGCAATTTTTCCAGCCTTCAGATTTCGCGCCGATGGTATCACTCCGCAACAACCGTTCACAAGAACAACACAAATTCTTTTCTTTTCCTCGATTGACCCGCCGAAGCGCAATTGCTAGCATCCGCTTCGGATTTTTATCCTATGCCCCAGAACAAGAATTATCCCTTTGACGTTATCGTTGTCGGGTCCGGCTCTTCCGGAGGCTGGGCCTGCAAACGCCTTGCGGAGGCCGGCCTGAAGGTCGCGCTCCTCGAAGCCGGCCGCCCGCAGTCCGATAGAAATTTCACCGAGCACAAGCCGGCGTTTGAACTCAAATACCGCGACCGCGCGCCTGAAATCATCCGCAAAACGCGGCCCATCCAAGTCAAATTCGGTGTTTGCAACGAATATACGTACAAATGGTTTGCCAACGATCTCGAAGAGCCCTACACAACGCCCGCTGACAAGCCTTTCGATTGGATGGGGCGCGTTCGAATGACTGGTGGTCGCACCAACGTTTGGGGCCGCGTAAGCCTGCGCTTTAGCGATTGGGATTTCAAGTCAGCTTCCCTAGACGGTTTTGGTGAAAACTGGCCGCTCGGTTACAAAGACATCGAGCCCTACTACGATCTTGTTGAGAAATACGTCGGCATCACTGGCTCAGTCGAGGGCCTTGAGCATCTACCCGACGGCCAGTTTCAGCCGCCCGTTCCGCTCACTTGCCAGGAGACTCTTTTCCGCGATCGCGTCAAAGAAAAGCTCGGCCGCACCGTTATGCCTGCGCGCAATGCCAATCTCACCAAGCCTATTAACGGCCGCGGACCTTGCCACTTCTGCGGCCCCTGCGAGCGCGGGTGCATGACGCATTCCTATTTTAATTCCGCGTTTACTACTGTCGCCGACGCTCTGGCTACCGGTAATTGCACGCTCATCTCGAACGCCATGGCTTACAAAGTTTTGATGGATTCCGAGCGCAACCGCGCCCGCGGCATTCTCTATATCGACCGCAACACCCGCCAAGCCCGCGAGGTTTTCGCCCGTATCGTAATCCTGTGTGCGCAATCGCAGGAGTCCGTTCGCATCCTGCTCAATTCCGCGACGACTCAGTATTCGAACGGTCTGGGCAACTCCAGCGGCGTACTCGGCCATTACCTGACAGCGCATGTCCGTAGTGGCGGCGGCAGTGGCGAGCTTTCTGCGTTGGGCGCAAAGCCTTCTTTGAGTGGGCCGAAAAAACCGGTGGGCATTTACATTGCGCGCTTCCGCAATTTGCCAAACACGCCGCCGCACAAAAAATTCCTCCGTGGTTTCGGCTACGAGGGTGAATCGTCCGTCGGGTTCAGCTGGGGAGCACCCGGGTTCGGCGAAACCTACAAGAAAGCCATTCTCGAGCCGCGGACCACCATCAGCATTACCGGGTTTGGCGAAGTCCTTCCTCGGTGGGACAATTTCGTGGAGCTCGATCCCAACATCAAAGACATCTACGGAATTCCCGTTCTCAAAATCCACATGTCCGACGGCGAAAACGAGCGCGCCATGATCCAGGACATGGGCGACTCGGCAGGCGAAATGCTCGAAGCAGCCGGCGCACGAAATATTCGCACCTATGCCCATCCCTCCGCACCGCGCTGGGCGCTCCACGAAGCGGGCATCGCGCGCATGGGCGCGGATCCGAAGAAATCGGTCCTCAATCAATTCCAGCAGACGCACGACATAGGAAATCTTTTCGTGATGGACGCTTCCGGTTTCACCTCGAACCCTTGCCAGAACCCCACGCTAACCATCATGGCGCTTTGCGTCCGCTCCTGCGACTACCTCATGTCCGAACTGAAGCGCAACGCTATCTGAAATCGCGGCTGCGCAAGTCCTTGGCATCTGACACATCCATCTCGCTCACTCTTGCGATGAGCAATTTCTTGCGTTGACTTAGGTTTTCAAGGATTTGTTGCTGCGATTGCGGCTCTGCTCGGACGTAGTTTCAACTAATGCGCACGGCTCTCAGTGCAAGCGGAAATTATCCAGACTGCTTCTGCTTCTCTTTCTCTGCCTCATCCAGCCAGCGCTCCAGCGCCGCCTGAGATTCCGGTCCCACTTCAAGAAACCCCACGCCCGCGCCCATATTCGGCTGCTCATAGATGACCTTCGCCTTGGCCTCGAAGAACGCATCGCCCGCGGCGATTTTCACCAGCACCAGCGTGCCCTTGGGAAAAGGGTTCATCATGTCCAAATAGCACCCGTGCAGGCTCAATTCACTCACCCGCGACGCGATGCGCACGTCGGCCTTCTGCTCGATCAGCTCGGCGCTCGCTATGAACGAGTATCTGGGCGAACGGCGTTTCTCTTGATATGCGATGGCTGCCTCCGAATGCAAATCGTGTAAATATGATACGACGCTTACTCTGGCCAACCTCGAAAGTTCCCAAACGGAATTATCCAATTTGCAACCTCTGCTCCCAGCCTCCGTTTTGCTAGCACCTCCTGGTCTTGACGACAGAGTTTTGCCATGACTCAAGTATCGGCAGCTTCTCCAGACCATTTTCGAATCGACGTTTTCTGTGGCCGACGACTGCGGCGGAAGCTAGAATCGCCTGAAATGAAAGATCGCTCGCGAGCTCGTGAACTAGCCGCGGAATTTCGTCGCAAGGGCGACCCTACCGGCTGGTTCGAGCAGCTTTACCAGGAGGGCGAAGCAGGGAAGAGTACTGTTCCGTGGGCCAATCTCTGCCCCAATCCTCACTTGCTTAATTTCTGGAAGTCCCACCCGCACCCGACAGAGGGAAAATCCGCGCTGACGATCGGCAGCGGCCTGGGCGACGATGCCGAGCAACTCGCCGCCTGGGGCTTTCGTACCACGGCCTTCGACATTTCGCAAACTGCGATTCGCACTTCCCGCAAACGCTTTCCCACTACGAAAGTGGAATACATCGCCGCCAACCTCCTCGACCCGCCTTCCAATTGGCGTCGCGCTTTCCATTTTGTCTTTGAGGCCAACACTCTCCAGGTTCTCCCGGCTGCGCTGCGTCCTCGGGCAATCGAAAACACTGCGGGATTTCTTTGCTCCGGTGGTCTTCTGCTCGTCATCGCCCGAGCCCGCGAGGCATCCGACCCCGAAGGTCAGATGCCCTGGCCTCTTACGCGCGCCGAGCTGTCGTCCTTCACCACCGCCGGTCTCGAAGAACTTTCTTTCGAAGATTTTCTCGATCTCGAAGATCCTGGAGAACCAGCCGTCCGCCGCTTCCGCGCACTCTACCGTTTCACAATTTGAGTATTTTTTCCTCCTACGCGGTCCACATCTGGCTTGGCGGGAACCCCATCAGGCGCATTGCATTCTTTTCCAATTGCTCCGCAGGCAGCGAAGAAAATGTTATTCTCTGGCAGCCAGTTACCTATCCCTCAAATTCATAGAGAAGGAGACAGCCATGTTTCAAAAGCTCATGAACACTGCCGACGACTACGTAGTGACCCTTCTTCGGCTCGTTCTTGGAATCGTATTTTTCGCGCATGGCGCACAAAAGGTCCTGGGCTGGTTCGGCGGGTTCGGTTTCCGGGCCACGCTGGGCTTCTTCACTCAGCAGATGCACATTCCCGCGGTACTGGCCGTTCTGGCCATCGCCGCCGAATTCCTCGGAGGCATCGGCCTACTGGTTGGCTTTCTGGGGCGCGTTGCTGCTTTTGGCATCGCCATCAACATGATTGTCGCCGTTGTCCTCGTCCACCGGCACTTCGGTCTTTTTGCAAACTGGTTTGGCAACCAGAAGGGCGAAGGCTACGAATACCACATCCTGGCCATTGTCATCTGCCTGGCCATCATGATCAGGGGTTCCGGAGCGCTCTCCATCGATCGCTCCGCGTCCAGACAGTTGGCGTGATCATCATCATCGCTTCGCTCGCGCAGGAGCCCCATGCCCACCCGAATAGTCTTTAGTCTCGGCGCCATCTTGGCGCTTATGGTCGTCGCGGGCTGCGGCTCGAAACCGAAGTCTCCTGCGACTGCACAGGAATCTGCCACGCCTGCCAACGTGGACGCCTCTCGCTCGACCAACGCCGATCAGCAACCCGGCAACTGGATGAGCTACGGCCGCACTTACAGCGAGCAGCGCTTCAGTCCCTTGAAGCAAATCAACGATCAAAATGTTGGCCAACTCGCCCTGGCCTGGTACGTGGACTTGGACACGCGCCGCGGCCAGGAAGGGACGCCCATAGTCGTTGACGGGGTGATGTACTTCACTACTGCTTGGAGCAAAGTCTTCGCCGTCAAAGCGGCAACCGGGGAGAAGCTTTGGTCCTACGATCCAAAAGTGCCTCCGGAGTGGGCCGTCAATGCCTGCTGTGACGTCGTCAATCGTGGCGTCGCCGTCTGGCAGGGCAAGGTTTTCGTCGGCACCCTGGATGGCCGTCTTGTCGCGCTCGACGCCGCCTCTGGAAAACCTGTCTGGGAAATTCTAACCATCGATGCGCACTTCCCTTACACCATCACCGGAGCTCCTCGAGTCGTGAAAGGCAAAGTGTTGATCGGCAACGGCGGCGCTGAGTATGGCGTGCGCGGCTATATCTCTGCTTACGATGCTGCCTCCGGAAAAATGGTCTGGCGCTTCTACACCATCCCCGGTGATCCGTCGCAGCCCTACGAATCTCCTGTCCTCGAAAAGGCCGCCAAAACTTGGACAGGCCCGCCGCGCAAGTTGGCCGGCGGCGGCACCGTTTGGGACTCCATTTCCTACGACTCCGACCTTGATCTCGTCTACTTCGGCGTGGGCAACGGCACTCCTTGGGACCGCCATGCCCGCAGCCCCCAGGGCGGTGACAATCTCTTCCTGTCTTCCGTCGTCGCTCTGAAAGCCGACACCGGTGAATACGTCTGGCACTACCAAGAAACTCCCGGCGATGCCTGGGATTTCGATTCCGCCGAATCCATCGTCCTTGCCGACCTCACCATCAACCAGTCTCCACGCAAAGTTCTGCTTCACGCGCCCAAGAATGGTTTTTTCTACGTTCTCGATCGCGCCACCGGCGAACTCATTTCCGCGAAACCCTACACCGCCGTCTCCTGGGCTACCGGTATTGATTTGAAAACCGGCCGTCCCATCGAAAATCCGCAAGCCCGTTACGAAGGAGGGAAGCGCGCTCCGGTTGCTCCCGGTCCGCCTGGAGGCCACAGCTGGCATTCCATGTCCTTCAGCCCGCACACAAGACTCGTCTATCTGCCGGTTCAAGAGACAGGGTTCCTTTACAAATCTGACGAACATTTCCAGAAGAAAGCAATCGGCTATAACGTCGGCATTGACTTCGTCGCTGGCGGCATGCCGCAGCAGCCGGAAGTCAAGAAAGCCATCCTCGGCACCATTAAAGGCCATCTCTCTGCATGGGATCCCATTCAACAAAGAGAAGTCTGGCGCGTCGATCGTCAGAGTCCTGTCAACGGCGGACTCCTTTCGACCGCCGGAAACCTTGTCTTCCAAGGTACAGCGCAGGGCAATCTCGAAGCCTACCGCGCAGACACCGGTCAAAAACTCTGGTCCGCCGATGCTCAGAGCGGCGTGGTCGCTTCTCCTATGACATACACTGTGGGCGCCGAACAATACATTGCCGTGCTCGCCGGCTGGGGCGGCGTTTTTCCGCTCGCCGCTGGCGAAGCCGCGCTCTCTTCCGGAAGAACGCAAAATATCAGCCGCCTGCTGGCCTTCAAACTAAACAGCAAGACAAGTCTGCCCCCGCTTCCACAGTTCACTCCGCCGCAGTTGAATCCGCCGAAATCCATTGCCACCGCCGCCACCATCCACAGAGGCGAAGCGCTTTTCCAGCCACTCTGTTCGCCGTGCCATGGCGACGTCGCTGTCGGCGGCGGCGTGCTTCCTGATCTGCGTTATTCTGGCTCACTGGATAACGATCAATGGTTTGAAATTGTCCTGAAGGGCCAGCTCAAGCAAGCCGGCATGGTTTCGTTTGACAAGGATCTCTCCCATGATGACGCGGCGGCCATCCGCGCCTACGTCATCTTTCGCGCCAATCAAAGCCTGCCGCAGCCCGCACCACCATCGAAATAGCGGCCAGCGCTTCTCACCTTCAGTGTGCTGCAGCCCCGCCTCCGAGGAACGCCGTCACCGCCGCAAGAAACTCCTCCGTTTTTTCAATCGCTGGCACGTGCCCGCACTTGTCAAAGCTGACCATCTTGGCGCCCGCGATTTCCGCGGCGTAGCGCTCCTCTGATGTGATCGGAAGCAATTTGTCCTGCTTCCCCCATGTCACGAGCGTCGGCACTTTGATGCTCGCCAGCCGATCGTCCAGCCGCTCCTTCTCTCGCGCAGGGTTCGCCAGGAAGCTCCGCACCGTGTAGCCATCGTGAACCGCCAGCTTGTCCGTGAAAATCTTCCGCAGCGCGTCTTCAGTCACCCAGCGCGTATCGTAGAAAACCGCTTCCATCACTCCGCGCATCGCCGCCAGCGAACTCGGATTCAAGTCCGGAATCGGCGTATCCTGCTTCAGCCCTGCCGCATCAACGAGCACCAGTTTCTCAACGGGTATTAAGTGCGCGTCGCCGCCGATCTCCGCCGTGTAAAGCGCAGCAATCCATCCGCCAGCGATTCGCCCACCAGACTCGCCTTTTCCACTTTCAGTTGCCGCAAAAACTCATTCAGAAAGTCCACATACGTTTGCACGCTGTAATCCAGCAGCGGTTTGTCCGATTTCCCAAACCCGATCTGGTCCGGCACCAGCAAGCGGTATTTCTGCGCCATCGGCTCCAGCACCGGCAACCAGTCGTCCTTGCGGCTTCCTAATCCATGCAACAGCACCACCACCGGTCCCGAGCCCATATCAAAATAATGGATCGTCTGTCCAAACACCGAGATGGTCTTGTCCGGCGGTTGCCCTTGCCCAAATGCCGGAACCGCAAATACCGCCAACAGTAGGATGAGCCCGAATGCTTTCTTTCCGCGCATGACCCCTCCTGTCCTTGCGCGCCCTCTTTAGCATACCGTCGCTCGAATACTACTCTGCCGATCCCTAGATCATTCTGCTCCACGCTTGAGGCATTTGCTTTCCTCGATCGAATTTTCAGCCTCCGGAGCGTATCAACAAAATAATTGACATGCGCTTTCGACTTTCTTACATTTTCCCTATGGCGGCGAGCACCAGCCTCCGTGTAACGATTCCCTGCATATTGATCCTCGCCTCCCTATGCGCGTTCGCCGGCCCGAAAGACAAAGAGCCCGCGCCCCGTTTCAACGCCACCACCACGTCTGGTGAAAAATTCAACAACGAAAACATCAAAGGCAAAGTCGTCCTCCTTGAGTTTTGGACCACCTGGTGCGGCTTCTGCGCCGACGAAGCCGCCTTCGTCGACAAGATCGGCCACGACCTTGCCGGCAAGGGTTTGATCCTTCTCGCCATCGACGTCGGCGAGTCCAAGAAAACCGTCAAAAAATATCTTGAGCAGCATCCCCGCAACTGCAAAATCGTTATGATGGAAGACACCAATCTCGCCGCCACGTACCAGGCCAACGTTTATCCCATCTATGTGGTGATCGACCGCGACGGCAACATTGCCGGAACCCAGCGCGGGGCGGGCGGCGAAGAAGCCCTCCGCAGCCTCATCGCCCGAGCCGGGATCGAATCCGCTGACGACGCCAACTGAACGCCGACTCTACTTCTCCTCCTGTCATTCCAAGCCACTCATTCTACTGCTCTTACGTGACAGTCTTTCTCCGAACTGTGCCGCGGCGGAGTGATCCTATCACCTTCATAACTCCGATTTGGCACAGCACACGACCCGTCTTATCAGTCAGTAGCGTTTTGGAACCACCTGTCCGTTGGGTCAATTTACGAGGGTATTTCCAAGCCTCATAAAGGTTCTAGTGGCTCGGTGTGTCCCCGGGCCGAGGAGGGGGCAATGTTTCGCAATCGGTTCCTTATTCTCCTGGGGGTATCTTTTCTCGCAGCTTCAGCCGCTCTAGCGGACGATATCGGCTTCATTGATTGCTCCAAAAATGCCGATGGCGCACAAGTTTTCGCCAAGCCCCGGAGGTCTCCGGACGTTGTGGCCTCTCTGCCTTGCGGCGAGCGCTTTACCATTCTGGTTTACGGTTTTGTCTTCTCTCGAATTCAGACCAGCGATGGCAAGGTAGGATTCGTGTATTCGAGCGTGATCGCTGTGGACCGTTCCGGCGCTACCGTGCAGCAAACCTCGTCACCGCGAATGGTCACCGCTTCGGATAAAGTCGCCGTCAAATCTGCGCCCGTTGCCCAGCAGGCTCAGCCAGTGCAAGCGCAACCTCAGCCCACGCCGACTCAGGCAGCTCCTGCAGCAACTACGGCGGAAGCAAGCGCCTCCGTCGCGCAGCCGACTCTGCCAGCTGCACGGCCTCAGCCAGTGGCGGCTCAACCCGCTCCGGCGCCTGCATCCGAGCCAGGCTCGCCCGCATCCGCGATGCCTGCGCCAGCACCGCCCGCGCCTGCTTCAAACGCTCCTGAGCCAGCTGCACCCGCTGCACAGCCTGAATCGCCCGCAGCAGCACAGCCGGAACCTGCGCCTGCTCCTCAACCCGCAGCGCCAGCCATTCGCCCTGCGGAGGTGAGGTCGACCTGGGAGAGACGTAACCCGGGTGGTGTTCGCCTCACTCCTTTGATTGAAGTTTTTGGCGGCTATGCCTTTGCCCGTCTCGACGGCGGCGGGGGCTATTGGACCAACATGACCATCGGCGGCATGGGTTCCGTCGGCTGGAATTTCAAGCCATGGCTGCAAATCGTGGCGGACAGCAGCTACAGCACTGTCACCATCAGCGGCACCAAGAACGTCCTCTACGGAAATCATTTCGGTCCGCGCTACTTCTACCACAGCCGGAATCGCTGGGGCATCACTCCATTTGTCGAAGGCCTGGTAGGCGGTTCGCGCGCTGACACCACGGTTCCCGGCGTTGGCGGCTACACCGCTTCGGCCAACTGCATCTCTTATAGAGTAGGCGGCGGAGTAGATCTCCACCCCTCCCGTCGCTGGGAAATCCGCCTGCTTGACGTTGACTACTACCGGACTTCGTTCGGCACTAACCTTCACCAGAACAACTATTGGGCTTCCGCCGGTATCGTTCTCCGCCTCTTCGGCGGATCATCCGACTACTGAGACCGATCCCTATAATTGCCCTGTAGAGGCGGCCAGTTTCGGCCGCCTCTTTTTCTTTCTCCCCTAGGTAATGGCGAGTTCACCTCGCCACCGTTCCATCCGCGTCATGCTATTTCAACCAGCGTAGTTCTCGGCGAGGTCGTGCATCACGCCAATTTCTCTGCGGCAGGCTAACGCCGCCAAACGCAACTGTTTGCTAAACTCCATTCCCTTCATTGCGGCTTTGCGAATGGCCTGCAGATCCTCCAGGAAGGCGTTGGGCACCCTCCCGTTCAGAATTTCCACACGCCCGGAAATGATGGTGATCAAATCGATCAGCTGATAGGATATTTCTTCAATAAGTTTTGCTCGCTTTGCTCGTACGACGACTAGTTCTCCCGTGTTCGCTTGGGAACATGTTCTCCCGTGTTGGCTCTTCTCGGTCCCGCATTCCTCCCCTGGCAAACTGGCCTGCGAATCCTGGCCCGACTTCCTTTCCTGCATTCTAGCTCCCTCATTTTAAGAGTCCCTCGAAAACTGGGCCCTACCTTTGCCCTTTAGAGTCGGCTCAGCGGGAAAAGTTACAGAATCGCAACATCGTGGGCGCGGCCTACCGGATGTCCCGATCGGATCAGGATCGAAGATTCCGGCCTCTAGGGGAGGGGCCTGCCCGCCTTACGGTTCTACTCCCGCATAAACCGGAATCGCCCCGCGCGCAACATTCTTGTAAACCACGCCGGCCTTCATCACGAACACCACGCGCCGCACCGCCGTAATGTCCTTCAACGGATCGCCATCCAGCGCGATGATGTCCGCTTGCAAACCGGGCGCAATCGTCCCGATCTGGTCCGCCATTCCTAGCGCTTCCGCCCCCATCGAATTGGCGGACACCATCGCCGCCATCGGCTCCACTCTGCCGTCGCGGACGCGGTCAATAAACTCCTCCGCGTTGCGCCCGTGCGCGCCCGCCACCGCGTCCGTCCCGAAAACGATTTTCAGCCCCGGAGTTTTCACCGCATGCTGCACCAGCTCATGGTTCATCGGCAGAATCTTCTCCATCGCCGCAAACCCTTCTGCCGTGTAGCCCGGCGTCCCGAGATACTGCTCCTTGTGCAGCAAATAATTCTCGATGACTAGCCCGGCCTGCGGGTCCAGATACGTGCCTTTCTCGGCCATCAATTTCAAGTCATCGTCCGTCGCCAGCGTTCCGTGCTCGATTTCCGTGCATCCCGCAAGAGTCGCCGCGCGCACCGCACCCTTGTAAGCGTGTACCAATGTGCGCAGGCCTTGCTTCTTCGCTTCATCACATGCCGCATTCAATTGCTCCTGCGAAAGCGTCATCCCTCCGCCCTGGCGGATGCTCTGCGACGCAAAAATCTTGATCACGTCCGCCCCGGCCTGCTTTTGTTTCCGCACAAACGCGCGTATCTCTTCCGGCGTCCCCGTTTTCTCTCCCTGCCCGAACAGCGGCTCTACTGCCGTAAGAATCCTCGGCCCCGCCAATTTTCCTTTCGCGATCGCGTCGCGCAGCGGAATGTCGTTTGCCGCCCCCGGGCTTTGCACCGTCGTGAACCCCGCCATCAGCGTCACCCAGGCGTTCGACGCCGATTGATACGCGTCCTCCTGTGAAGTCCCTGCCATTCCCGCGTTTTTCCCGTCTTTGCCAAAGTTCCAGGTAATGTGCGCATGCGCGTCAATCCACCCCGGGAGCACCGTCAATCCGCGCAAGTCATAGTCCACCGGCGCGCCTTCCCAGTAAGCTTTTCCTTCAATCGCGGTAATTATGCCGCCTTCTACCCTGATGCGCTTGTCATGCAGCACCCTACCCTTGCCATCGAGCACTGTACTCGCCACAATCGCAATCCCTCTTCTCCTTGCGGGCGCCTCCCCCGTCGTCTGCAAAGCAGCCCTCTGCGCCATCCCGCACACACCCACTACACCGAGAATTCCCCCAATGATTTTCACGCCCCGCATGTTTGCTCCTCCCTACGCGCGAGTTTACCTCGTCATCCTTGCATGTTCCCAGATTCCGAGTGCCCATAATCAACATTTCCGCTCAGGCCCTTTCACGTTTTCCACAACTGCTCGCTTTGGCTTGACACGGCTCTTGTGTTAGAAATTTAAGCCAAGGAAAACGTATCGTTGGTGTGAGCGTTCGGCTCTTGCGCAATGCTGCCGTTTTTTTTTTGACTTCGCGGCGTCTCTATTCGCCCCAGAGCACCTCCGCTGCGGACCTGAACGCAGGAAGTCTCGACCGCCCTCTGAAGGAGAACTGCTGTGAACATTTCTGAAACGCGTACAGCTTTCTTGCGCACTTGCCTCGCATTCTTTTTTTTCTTTTTCTTGGTCTTGCCTTCTTCGCGGCCGCAGGGAAATCAGGGCACCATCGAAGGCATCGTCGTCGATCAATCCGGTGCCGCTCTTCCCGGCGCCAAATTGACGGCTACCAACGATGCGACGGCCATCCACTTTCAAGCCACTAGTGATTCCGACGGCCTCTTTACCTTTCCCGTCCTTCCAGTAGGCACCTACACGATCGAAGTGGAGCACCCAGGTTTCGCCAAGCTGACACAAAAGAACGTCGCCCTCAGTGTCGGCGCCCGGCTGAACGTGAACCTCTCCCTCTCGGTGGCTGGGCAGACCCAGTCCGTCACCGTCACGGATGAACCTCCCATCGTCGAAACCACGCGTAGTCAGGTGAGCTCCTCCGTGAATGATGTGGCCATTGAAAACCTCCCCACAAACGGCCGCAACTTCATCAATTTCGCGCTCCTCACTCCAGGCGTCACCCTCGACGTGCGCGGCGGCGACATCAGCTTTGCCGGGCAGCGCGGCACTCTCAATTCTCTAATCGTTGACGGCTCGGACAACAACAACACTTTCTTCGGCCAGTCCGTCGGCCGCACTGGATCGGGCCGCGCTCCTTACCAATTCAGCGAAGACGCGGTGCAGGAATTCCAGGTCAATTCCAATGCCTATTCCGCCGAACTCGGCCACGCGGGCGGTGCTGTGATCAACGTGGTCACCAAGTCCGGCACCAACGATTTCCACGGCGCGGCCTTTGAATTCTTTCGCGACCGGAGCCTGAATGCCAACGACCCTATCAATATAATCAAAGGCCTTAGGAAATCGCCGTATCACTTCAACCAGTTCGGCGGAGATATCGGTGGCCCTATCGCCCGTGAAAAAATCTTTTTCTTTTTCGATTACGACGGACAGCGCAACACACTTCCCAATGTCGCTTCCCTTGGCGTTTCGCCGCTTGCTAGTCCTACCGCCAATCAGCAAGCAGCACTCACTTACCTGCAAGCTCGTGCCTCTTCCTGGACACGCACTCAAAATCAAAACGTCTATCTGGGCAAAGCAGATTGGCGGTTAGGCAAAAGCCAACTGCTCGGCGTCCGATATAACGCCCAGCGCTTCGTCGGTAATGGCTTTGAAAATGGCGGGCCTCAGAACAGCCTTGAGCACACCGGCGCGTCGGTGGTCACGACGGATACGCTATCCGGATCGCTTACATCCACGATCTCATCCCGTATGGTTAACGTCGCCCGGTCCGCCTATGCGCGCGACAATGAGCCCGGCTTGGCTAACAGCATCAATCCGGAGGCCACCGTTTTTACAAACGGCAATCTCGACCTCGTTGTCGGACGGAATTTCTTTAGCCCGCGCTTTACGAACATTCATCGCGGCGAAGCCGGCGACACCCTCTCGCTCACCCACGGGCGCCATACCATCAAGACTGGACTGAATATTCTCGTCGACAAGATTGCCAACTTCTTCCCGGGCAATTTTTCCGGCACCTATACGTTCAATTGCTTGGAAAATTTCGGCCGCAGTCTACAGGGCCTGCCGCTGGTGATTACTACGACTGCACAAGACCCACAAGACCCATGTCCAGCCTCGCGCACTACGCCCACGATTCCTGCGGATACGTTCGTGCAGGCCTTCGCCGGCGCTGGCACCCCTGGACCCACCACGAATCCCAATCTTCAGGAGTATTCCGCCTTCGCCCAGGATGAATGGCGCGTACGAAATGACCTCACTCTGAACTTTGGCCTCCGGTATGATCTGGACCTGATCGCCCAGCCGCCTGTGCTCAACCCCAGTGCCAGCCTTGCCGCTGCGGGAATCTTCACCAACAGGATTCACGACGATCATGCCAATTTCGGCCCCAGGCTCGGCGTTGCCTGGACGCCACTCGGCAAGAAGTTGGTCGTTCGCACCGGTTACGGCATTTTCTACGGTCGCACTCCCGCCATCACCGTCGGTACCGCCTTCTCGAACAATGCTCTAAACGTGCAGACCCTCAACTTTACCGGCGCAAACATCCCGCAATATCCCGCCACCAAGTGCGGCCCTCCCGTCGCAGCTCCGAGCTGTGCCGCGCCGGTCGGTGGCACCGCGGGCGCCCCGACCATCTTCGTTTTCCAGCCCAATTATCGCGAGCCCAACGTGCAACAGGCCAACCTGGGCCTCGAATACCAGATTCAACCCAGTATGTCAGTTCAGGTTAGCTATTTGTGGGTGAAGGGCACACATCTCACGCGCACGCGCGACATTAATCTCCAGGGTCCAGAAACGCCCGTAACCGTCGGTTTCGCCAATTCGACTCAAACTGCCACGGTGAACCGCATCACTCAGCCGCCACGCCCCATTGCCGGCTTTGCGCGCATTGAGGAATTCCAAAGCAGTGCTAATTCCATCTACAACGGCCTGACTGTGCAACTGAACAAGCGCCTTTATCACAATTACCAGTTCCTTACTTCCTACACCTTCGGCAAGGTCATCGACGACAACCCCGACGCCACTTCGGTCGTTCCGTTCTCTGGTGACGACGCCAAGATGGTGCAGGACCCTCTTAACCTTCGAGGGGATCGCGGCCCCGGTGTCAACGACCAGAGGCATCGTCTTGTGTTAAGCGCGATTTGGGACCTCGACGGCTATACGCGTTCCATGGGCCGTTCGTGGCGCTATCTGGCTGGCGGATGGCAACTCAGCGGGATTCTGACTGCTCAGAGCGGACAACCGTACTCCGGCTTAGTGAACTCGGACTTAAACAATGACGGCAACAGCCGCACCGACCGTGCCCCGGGGCTTGGCCGCGACACCTTCTATCTCCCCAACTTCGTTTCGTTGGATCCCAGAATCACTAAGAACATCCCGATCCATGAGCGCGTCAAGGCCCAGCTCATCCTGGAAGCCTATAACTCCCTCAACCGCACAAACTATACTTCCGTGAGCGCCACCCAATTCTCGACCGGGGGGACAGGCTGTGCTGCCGGTGTGACCATCTGCCTGGGGCCGCCAAAGACGCCGTTCCAGACGCCGTTGAGCACGCAGCTCAATTTCAGCCCGGGCTCCAGGATCGTCCAGCTTTCCGGCAAAATCACCTTTTAAGTCTGGTAGGACAGCCATTCCTGGCTGTCTCCCTGCCTCCAGCTAGGTGGGACAGCCATTCCAGGCTGTTCTCCTAGCGCCCAGCCGGATGTGTACGTAGCGACGGGCTTTCTCCCGTTTTGTGGGAGTGCCGACGATTTGTGTCGGGAAGCCCGGCATCTTTCTTCTTCGTAGCACAGCCACTCCGTTCCCAGTGGGACAGCCATTCTTGGTTGTCTCCCTGCCTCCAGCTAAGTGGGACAGCCGTTCCTGGCTGTGCGCCCTTGCCGCTTTTTTCTTTAGCAGGGCACGACTTCAGTCGTGCCGAGGAGTTCGAAGAATCATCGAAGCTTCAGCCCCGCGTCTTACATCTTTCTTCTTTGTGGAACAGCCATTCCTGGCTGTTCGTTTTTGACTGTATTGTTCCTTCCTTCGTCTTGTGTGGGGGCGCGGCTCGCCCCGCCCCGCCCCGTTTCTCATGTTCGCCGGATGGGTATCTGGTGTACCTAGCGCCGGGCTTTCTCCCGTTTTGTGGGAGCCCGACGATTTGTGTCGGGAAGCCCGGCATCTTTCTGCTTCGTGGCATAGCCATTCCTGGCTGTGCGCTTCTGACGGTTTGTTCCCGCCTTCGTCTTCCGTAGTGGCGGGGCGGAACTTGTCCTGAGTGCAGCCGAAGGAGGCCAGCGTTCTTACGCCCTTCCTTGTCGCAGGGCGGCGTGCCTGTGGTGAGCGCAGTCCCCGCCCGCTCCTGGTTGCTTACGCTTGGTCAAAAGGGCCAGCGTCGTTTTCGGTTGACGCGACTGGGCAGGAGGGGCTACGCTCTCAGGCAACTATCAAGCCGAGTCGCAGGGGTTGACTTGCGAAGCTTGAAATCCGATCGTCCGAAACCGTGACCTCGGAGTCCTCCCATTGAACCCCCTGTCGTCTCAATCCATCTTCAGGTCAGGCCCCAATGTCAACTTAAGGGTGAGGAAGTACCATGCATTGTATTGGGAATTGTCCCCAGCCGTCCCAATTTGCGCCTGCCCTAAATCACCGTCAACTGCGATCATTCCGCTCGCTGCATTTTCGATTGAACAAATTTCTATTGCTCTTGGTCATTAATGTTGTTGCCATAGTTCCGGCCTTCGGTACCTGCATAGCGCCACGAAACCCGATCGAAGGAGAAAACTGTCTGCCCGGCACTCCTTCTAGTGTTTGGTACATCGCCGATGCTGGCTCGCCCAACATTCAAGGCTTTACCACCGACATCAGCGTAAATGTTGGTCAGTCCCTGTTCTTCAAAATCCACACCAGTGCCTTAGCCTATCGCATTGACGTTTATCGCATCGGTTTTTATCAGGGCAATGGGGCCCGTTTGGTGGCCACTGTATTGCCTTCGGCGCCGTTACCGCAAACGCAGCCTACTTGCCTTACGGATAGCGCGGTCGGCCTCACGGACTGTGGCAATTGGGCCGTTTCCGCGTCCTGGGCAGTGCCCAACAGCGCCACTTCCGGAATCTATTTTGCCCGTCTCGTGCGCCTGGACACCGGCGAGGCAAGTCCTATTCTTTTTGTGGTGCGCAACGATGCCAGCCACTCCGACATCTTGGCGCAGTCGTCCGACACAACTTGGCACGCTTACAACGACTACGGCGGGAGCAGTCTTTATACGGGGCCGATCAGCCGCGCCTACAAAGTTAGCTACAACCGGCCTTTCAACGTCCCGAACGGGTACACCTGGTTTTTCAGCGCTGAGTACCCGATGGTTCGATGGCTCGAGGCGAACGGCTATGACGTCAGTTATTCCACGGGCGTAGATACAGACCGCCGCGGCGCTCTGATCACTCAGCATAGAGTCTTTATGTCAATTGGTCATGACGAATATTGGTCGGGCGGGCAGCGATCTAATGTGGAAGCTGCCCGAGCCGCCGGCGTAAATCTGGCGTTCTTTAGCGGCAACGAAGTCTTCTGGAAGACACGCTGGGAATCAAGCATTGATGGCTCAAACACGCCATACCGCACGCTGGTTTGCTACAAGGAAACAAACGCAGACAGTGTGATCGATCCCGCCGATCCCCCTACTTGGACGGGCACTTGGCGCGACCCACGCTTCAGTCCACCAGCCGACGGGGGCCGCCCGGAGAATGCGCTGACCGGCACGGTCTTCTGGGTGAACTCGGTGCGAAGGGACGCCATTACGGTACCCCAGGCAGACGGCAGAATGCGCTTCTGGAGGAACACCAGCATTGCATCCTTGGCGCCCGGACAATTTGCCACCCTTCCGACGGGAGTGCTCGGCTACGAGTGGGATGTGGATGCTGATAACGGATTTCGTCCCGCTGGGCTTGTCCCGCTTTCGACTACTACTTTGACCGTGTCGACCTATCTCCTCGATTATGGCCACACCTTTGGCACAGGCACGGCCACGCATCACCTGACTTTGTATCGCGCTCCCAGTGGAGCATTAGTTTTTGGGGCTGGCACTGTGCAGTGGTCTTGGGGGCTGGATAATACTCATTCCATAGACAATGTTACGCCCATCGATCCCAATATGCGGCAGGCCACCGTAAACCTCCTCGCGGACATGGGAGTTCAGCCAGCGACTTTGCAAGCGGGGCTGGTATCCGCGACTTCTTCCACTGATATCACGCCCCCTAGATCAACGATCATCTCGCCTGCTTCGGGTAGCACAGTCACTATCGGCTCCACGGTGACTGTTTCTGGTAGTGCCCTTGATTCCGGCGGCGTGGTGGGTGCCGTGGAGATCTCTGCAGATGGGGGAAAAACTTGGCACCGTGCTGTCGGTCGCGAGAATTGGAGCTATAGCTTTACCGTTGGCAATACCGGAAGCCTGAGCATACAAAGCCGCGCAGTCGATGACAGTGGCAACATTGAAGTTCCCGGCCCCGGCATTACACTTGTAACTCCGCTCTCAGTGAGTACTACGTCTCTGCCGAATGGGACACAGTCAGTGGCTTACAACCAGAGTCTCGCGGCCGCTGGAGGCACAACGCCCTACAGTTGGTCGCTGATCTCCGGGGCACTGCCGGCAGGGTTGTCGCTATCTTCAGGCGGGCAGATCTCGGGCACGCCA
>MNDE01000045.1 GCA_001914785.1 Acidobacteria bacterium 13_2_20CM_57_17
GTGTTCCTGAACAAGTGCGACATGGTGGAAGACGCAGAGTTGCTCGAACTGGTGGAACTGGAAGTTCGTGAACTGCTGAAGAGCTATCAGTTTCCCGGCGATTCGATCGCGGTGATTCGCGGCAGCGCGTTGCAAGCGTTGAACGGCGACGCAAAGTGGGAAAAGACGATTGACGAGTTGATGGAAGCGGTCGACAAGAACGTGCCGTTGCCGGTCCGCGATGTGGATAAGCCGTTCGCCATGCCGATTGAAGACATTTTCTCGATTTCGGGCCGCGGGACGGTGGTTACGGGCCGAATCGAGCGCGGCAAAGTGAAGGTTGGCGAAGAAATCGAAATCGTGGGCTTCCGTCCGACGCAGAAGAAAGTTGTGACGGGCGTGGAAATGTTCAAGAAACTTTTGGACGAGGGGCTCGCCGGCGACAACGTTGGTTTGCTGTTGCGCGGCACCGAAAAGGAAGACGTGGAGCGCGGGCAGGTGGTGTGTAAGCCGGGTTCGATCACCCCGCACACGAAGTTCAAAGCCGAAGCATACGTGCTGACCAAGGAAGAAGGCGGTCGCCATACGCCGTTTTTCTCCGGCTATCGTCCGCAGTTTTATTTCCGGACCACGGACGTGACCGGCGACATGAAACTGCCGGCGGGCGTGGAAATGGTGATGCCGGGCGATAACGTGAGCTGCGAAGTGACTTTGATCACGCCCGTAGCTTTGGAAAAGGGCTTGCGATTCGCGATTCGCGAAGGCGGGCACACCGTCGGCGCAGGCGCCGTGACCGAGATCATCGAGTAGGCTTGGAAAACTAAATGAGACAAGGCGACAAAATCCGTATTCGTTTGAAGGCGTACGACCACAGAATCCTGGACCAGTCCACGCGGGAAATCGTGGAGACGGCCAAGCGCACCGGCGCGGACGTGGCCGGGCCGATTCCTTTGCCGACCACCATCAACCGCTGGACGGTCCTGCGGTCGCCGCACGTGGACAAGAAGTCGCGCGAGCAGTTCGAGATGCGTACGCACAAGCGGCTGATCGACATTCTGGAGCCGACACCGGATACGGTAGATGCGCTGATGAAGCTGGACCTGCCGCCGGGCGTGGACGTGGAAATCAAGGCCTTCGGGCACGCAGCAAAGTGAAGCAGTTGTTAGTTTTTAGTAGTTAGTTGTTAGTGGAAGCGGAAGAACCATGCGGGCCTGGTTGGTCTTCTCTTCCGTGGTTTTACTGACTTAGAACTAATGACTTAAAACGGTTTGCAGGACGCAGCCAATACCTTTGAGCATGCTGCGAAAGAGAGACGGGGGAAATGGCGGTCAACGGAATCATCGGAATCAAGCTGGGGATGACGCAAGTGTTCGTCGATGACGGCACGCTCGTCGGGTGCACTGTTCTTCAGGCAGGGCCATGCGTAGTCGTACAGCGGCGCACGAAGCAGACGGATGGCTACGAAGCCGCGCAACTGGGGCTGGTTGAATTCGTCAAGCCGCAACGAGTGAACAAGGCCATGACCGGGCACTTCAAGAAGGCCAACGTGGCGCCCATGAAGGTGCTGCACGAAGTGCGCATCGAGGAATCGAAGGACGAGACGAAGGTCGGCGACCGGGTGCTCGTGGAGAACTTCAAGACTGGCGAACTCGTGGACGTGAGCGGAGTAAGCAAGGGCAAGGGTTTTCAAGGCGGCGTGAAGCGCTGGCACTATGCCGGAGGCGATTCGACGCACGGCTCGATGCATCATCGCGCTCCGGGTGGCATCGGAGGCAGTTCGTTTCCGTCGCGTGTTTGGAAGAATCAGCACTTTCCAGGTCACATGGGAAACGTCAAGGTGACCGCAAAGAACTTGAAAGTCGTGAAGGTAGACACTGACGAGAACCTGCTGCTGGTGCGGGGATCGGTGCCGGGGCCGAGCGGATCGTACATTTTTATCCGCAAGGCCAAGAAAGCGAAGTAAGGCGGAGAAGAAGGAAAAGAAATTATGCCGGTCGTCGATGTAGTGAACTTGGATGGCAAGAAAGTCGGTCAGGTGGAGCTGGCGGACGCGATTTTTGGCGCGAAAGTCAACCAGCACCTGCTGCACGAAGCTTCGCGCTGGCACTTGCGCGGTCTGCGTGCAGGCACGCACAAAGTCAAGGAAAAGAGCGAAGTCAGCGGCGCAGGCCGCAAGCTTTGGAAGCAGAAGGGTACGGGCCGCGCGCGCGTCGGCTCGATCCGGTCGCCTCTCTGGCGTCATGGCGGCACGGTTCACGGACCAAAGCCACGCGATTACAGCTACGCGCTGCCGAAGAAGATGCTTCTCGGTGCGCTGCGCTCGGCGCTTTCGGCAAAACTGGCAGAGCAGAAGCTGACGGTTGTGGATGCGTGGAAATTGGATACGCACAAGACCAAGGCGCTTCTGGAAGTGCTGGAAAAGCTGAACCATACGAAGTCGGCGTTGCTGGTAGCCCATGGCGAGAACCGCAACCTGGAACTGGCGAGCCGCAACGTCGAAGGTGTCACGCTGGCTGCGCCGAATGTTTTGCAGCCTTACGACGTGCTGAAGCACGACTTGCTGGTGCTCTCGAAGGACGCGGTGACGCGGCTGAGCCACTCACTTGATCCGGAAAAGAAGCCGGTGGTAGTGCCGGACGTGGAGACGATTGCTCCTGCGACAAAGCCGGTGAAAAAGGAAGCGGCGCCAAAGGCGGTAGCCAAGAAACCGGCAGCGGCAAAGAAAGCCGCGAAGCTGGCAAAGAAAAAGGGGAAGGGATAAGCCATGTCAACCCCTCACTACCAGATTATTCGGCGGCCGATCATTACGGAAAAGGGCCTGGGCGTGAAAGAGACACAGCACACGGTGGTGTTTGAAGTATCGGCCGGCGCCACGAAGACGCAGATCAAGGAAGCCGTGCAGCAGATTTTCAAAGTGAAGGTGGCCGGCGTCCGCACGGCAAATTTTGTCGGCAAGATGCGCCGCCGTGGCCAGAACGAAGGCTACCGGCGCGATTGGAAGAAAGCATACGTGAAGCTCGCCGAAGGCGAAAAGATGATCGAGTACGCGGAGAATTTGTAGGACCGGGACAGTTTGAGAAGTGAGGCATTAAGAAGGTAAGAGGCAGCGATGGGACTGAAGAGCTTTAATCCATACACGGCGTCGCGGCGGTTCATCACCGTCGTGGACAAGAGCCACATTACCAAGCAGGAGCCGGAAAAGGCACTGCTGGAACCGAAGAAGCGGTCGGGCGGCCGCAACAATCATGGCGAGGTCGTCATTTGGCATCGCGGCGGAGGCCATAAGAAGGCCTACCGCAAGGTGGACTTCCGGCGCGACAAGCTGGGTGTACCCGCAAAAGTGGCGGCAATCGAGTACGACCCGAACCGCAGCGCGAACCTGGCGTTGCTGCACTACGCCGACGGCGAGAAGCGCTACATCCTGCATCCTGTGGGATTGGAAGTCGGCGCAACCGTTTCAACCGGCGAAGGTTCGGACATTCTTCCCGGCAATGCGCTGCAGTTCAAGCACATTCCGCCTGGCACGATGGTGCACAACCTGGAGCTGTACCCCGGGCGCGGCGGACAAGTGGTGCGTTCCGCGGGCGGCTCGGCGCAATTGCTCAGCAAGGAAGGCGAGGTCGCGTTGGTGAAGCTGCCTTCCGGCGAAGTTCGCAAGTTTTCCGTGGAATGCATGGCCACGGTTGGCCAGGTTGGCAACCTCGACCATGAAAACGAAACCTTCGGCAAAGCCGGGCGCACGCGATGGCGCGGCATCCGGCCGACGGTTCGCGGCGTGGCCATGAACCCCGTGGATCACCCGCACGGAGGCGGCGAAGGCAAGGTCAAGGGCAATCATCCGCAGACGCCCTGGGCGTTCCCGACGCTGGGCAAGAAGACGCGGCACAACAAGCGCACCGACAAGCACATTGTCGAGCGCAGGAAGTAAAGCTGGAAAGTTTTACTGAGGCAAGAAACCTGGCGGCGAACTGAGATCCGCCCGGTGAGAGCAAAAATGATGCGAGCAACACGCACAACACGAACAGCAGCACGGCGCAGCCGGCTGGTGAAGCGCACCGCGAAACGCGTGGCGAAGCGCGCAACCGCAAAGAGCGCGAAACCGGCGCGTCCGTTGGTCAAGGCAGTAGTGGCTCCACCGGAGCCGGTGCTTTACAAACTGTGCAAGCCGGGATGGGCGGTTATTGTGGAACGGATTGCGAATGCGCAGGGCACGCGGTTTGTCTGCCCATTCTGCCCGAAGTCGCACCGCGTTCCCGGGCCGGTTCGGGGATTCAAGAAGATGCGGCGCGCACAATGGGGCCGATTGCGGCGAGTGGAGGAATAGGGAATCGATGGCACGCTCACTGAAAAAAGGACCGTTCGTGGACGGCCACCTGCGCGTAAAGGTCGAAGGGCTGAACACGCGTAACGAAAAGAAAGTGATCAAGACATGGTCGCGCCGTTCGACGATCGTGCCGGAAATGATCGGGCACACCATCGCCGTGCACAACGGGAAGAAATTCATTCCGGTGTATGTGACGGAACAGATGATCGGGCACAAGCTGGGCGAGTTCGCGCCAACACGTTCGTTCAAGGGCCACGGAGTGAAAGCGGCGCTCGAGAAGGCCGCAGGCCCGGTACCAGCAGGAGGCGGCGCAGCACCAGCGGCAGCAACACCCGCGGCGCCGAAGGCATAAGTCATGGCTGACGTGCAGACACAAAACGCATTGATTGAAGCATACGCTCTGGCGCGGCACGTTCGAATGTCGCCGCAGAAGGCGCGGCTGGTGATGGACCTGATCCGCGGGCAGAAGGCCCAGGACGCGTTGCAGACGCTGAAGTACACGCCAAAACGCGCCGCGAAGCACATTGAAAAAGTGCTGCGCAGCGCGATAGCCAATGCAGAACGCAAAGCGGATGACGCCGGTGCGCCGCTCGACGTGGACCAGTTGTTCGTAGCGCAGTGTTTTGTGAATGAAGGACCGCGCTGGAAGCGGCTGCGCCCCGCGCCGATGGGCCGGGCGTTTCGCTACCAGAAGCGCACTGCGCATCTTTGGGTGGGCGTGGCCGAGCATCACGTGGCGGCTGCGGAGCGCGTGGCAGCCAACGTCGCGGAAGCGGAAGCGCAAAAGGGCGTGCGCGGCACGGCGCGCCGTGTTCGCAAGGCTTTAACCGGCAAGCAAGCGCCACCGAAAAAGGGAAAGAAGTAAGAGGTAAGGAGACCGAGAGTGGGACAAAAGACGCACCCGTATGGATTCCGGCTGGGCTACAACAAGCCGTTCAAGTCGCGTTGGTATGCCGACAAGGAGTATGCCGATCTTCTCCACGAAGACGTCAAGCTCCGCAAGGAGTTGAAAGAAAAGCTAAAGAGCGCGGGCATCAGCTCGATCGATATCGAGCGCGCGGCGAACAAACTGGTGGTGCGCATTTATACCGCGCGGCCGGGCATCATCATCGGGCGCAAGGGCGCAGAAATCGACAAGCTGAAGCAGGACGTCCAGAAGCGCACCAAACGCGAAGTGCACATCGACATCCAGGAAGTGCATCGTCCTGAATTGGACGCGACGCTGGTGGCGGAATCGATTGCGTTACAACTCGAAAAGCGCGTGGCGTTCCGGCGCGCGATGCGCAAAGCCGTGGATTCGGCGCTACGTTTCGGCTGCAAAGGCATCAAGGTGCGCGTGGCTGGCCGGCTGAACGGCGCGGAAATCGCGCGCAAGGAGTGGTACCTGCAGGGGCGGCTACCGCTGCAGACGCTGCGCGCGGACATTGATTTCGGCACGGCGGAAGCCAACACCACCTACGGCGTGATTGGTGTGAAGTGCTGGGTCTACCAGGGCGAGAACGTGCCCAAGAAAGCGTCGAAGATTCAGAAGGAACGCGAGACTGCCGCTGCGGTGGCGTAAGCGGCGAGCGGTTAACGAAATCAGGGAAGCGAGAACAAAGCGATGTTGATGCCGAAGAAAGTAAAGTACAGAAAGCAGATGCGCGGCCGGCGCAACGGCAAGGCCTGGCGCGGAGGAGATTTGGCGTTCGGCGAGTATGGATTGAAAGCCATGGAAAACGCGTGGATCACCGACCGGCAGATTGAAGCGTCGCGTGTGGCGATTACGCGGTTCATCAAGCGCGGCGGCAAATTGTGGATCCGGATTTTCCCGGACAAGCCGTTCACCAACGCATCATGTTCGAGATGGCCGGAGTGGACGAAGCAACGGCCAAGGAAGCCCTTGGACTGGCGGCGCACAAGCTGCCGATTCCCACAAAATTTGTATCCCGGGCAGGAGGGTTTTAACGATGCCGCGGCGCATTGACAAGATTCGCGAAGCGGGCGTGGACGAATTGCTGGCCCAGGAGAAGGACCTGACGGAGACGATTTTCCGGCTACGCTTCCAGCTTTCGACGGGACAAGCGGAAGCGCTGAAGCGGCTTCGGGAAGCGAAAAAAGATCTGGCGCGCGTGAAGACACTGGTTCGCGCGCAAGAGCTGAAAACAGGGAAGGCGTAATGACAACTGAAACACAGAGCGCGCCGGTTGCCGAGCGCGGCGAGCGAACTGTCCTCACCGGCAAAGTAACCAGCGCGAAGATGCAAAAAACGATCGTGGTGGAAGTGCAGCGGCTGGTGCAGCATCCCAAGTACCGCCGGGTGGTGCGCATCTCGAAAAAGTTCTACGCGCACGACGAAAACCGCCAGGCCAAGCCCGGCGACACGGTGCGCATCGTGGCTTCGCGGCCGCTTTCCAAGTTGAAGCGCTGGCGGTTGAAAGAAGTGCTGACGCGGAACGCGTCGGCCTAGTAAGAGAGACAGGGGAGCAGACCAATGATTCAGATGCGAACCTGGCTGACGGTGGCCGACAATTCCGGCGCGCGCAAGCTGACCTGCATCATGCCGGTAGGCGGCGACGCGGGATTGAAGGCGGGCCTCGGCGACGTAATTACCGCCGCGGTAAAGGAAGCGACACCGGAAAGCCAGGTCAAAAAAGGAAGCGTGGTGAAAGCTGTGGTGGTGCGGATGCGGAAAGAGCGGCGGCGCAAGGATGGCACGTACATCCGGTTTGACGACAACGCCGCAGTGCTGATCAACGATGCGGGCGAGCCTGTCGGGACGCGCGTGTTCGGCCCGGTGGCGCGGGAACTGCGCGAGAAGAAATTTACGAAGATAGTTTCGCTGGCTCCGGAGGTCTGGTAGGCCATGACACTGAGACACGAAAGAGCCGAGCGGCACACCATTCAGATTCGCAAGGGTGATAACGTCAGGGTGATTGCCGGAAAAGACACCGGCAAGAGCGGACGAGTGCTTTCGATCAACGCAAAAAAGAACACCGTGGTGGTCGAGCACGTGGGCATCATCAAGCGGCACACGCGTCCCAACCCTTCGAAGAACATCAAGGGCGGAATCGTGGAGAAAGAAGCGGGAATCAACGTCTCGAACGTGATGGTGGTCTGCGGGAGCTGCGGCAAGCACACGCGGATTGGCCACACGATTTTGCCGGACGGCACGAAAGTGCGCAGTTGCCGGCATTGCAACACGACGCTGGACAAGTAAAAGGATAGGCAGAGAAGGCGATGAAGAGCCGATTGCAGGAAAAATACCGAACGGAGACGGTGCCCGCGCTGATGAAGCGCTTTGGCTGGAAGAACATGATGGCCGTGCCCAAGTTGAAGAAAATCACGGTCAACATCGGTCTCGGCGAAGCCAGCCAGAACGCCAAGCTGCTGGATACGGCGGCTGTAGAGCTTGGCCAGATCACCGGGCAGAAAGCAGTGATCACGCGGGCGAAGAAATCCATTGCGAATTTCAAGATTCGCAAGGGCATGCCTATCGGGTGCGCGGTGACGTTGCGCGGCGACTACATGTACGAATTTCTGGACCGCCTGTGCAACGTGGTGCTCCCGCGCGTGCGCGACTTCCGCGGATTGCCGCAGAATTCCTTTGACGGCCGCGGGAATTACACGCTGGGGCTGAAGGACCAGCTGGTGTTTCCAGAGATTGATTACACGCGCGTGGACAAGATCAAAGGCATGAACATCACCATGACGACCAGCGCGAAGAACGATGAGCAGGGTCGTGAGCTGCTCAAAGGGCTCGGGTTTCCGTTCCGCGAAAAAGGGGTGGCGCAATAAATGGCACGCACAGCAAAAATCGCTAAGTCGCTCAAGAAGCCGAAATTCAAGGTGCGGGTCCGCAACCGCTGCCGCTGCTGCGGCCGCGCGCGAGGGTATATCCGCAAGTTTCAGATGTGCAGAATCTGTTTCCGCGGTATGGCGCTGAAGGGGGAAATCCCCGGTGTCGTGAAAGCCAGCTGGTAGCCGCCGCGGTAAGCGGTGCCAGGACAGGAGATACATGCAGACGGACCCAATAGCCGATTTTCTGACGCGCCTCCGCAACGCGGCGGCCGCCAAGCACCAGCGCGTCGATGTTCCAGTCTCGAAGCTCAAGACGGAGATCGCGCGCATCCTGAAGGAAGAGGGCTACATCTCAACCTACAAGCTGGTGGACGAGAACAAGACGCGCAAGATGCTGCGTGTTTTCCTGAAGTACACGCCGGACCGCCGCAGCGTAATCACCGGATTGAAGCGCATTTCGCGTCCGGGCGCGCGCGCGTATCTCGGAGCGGCCGATATTCGCCCCGTGGTGGGCGGGCTGGGCATCAGCATTATGACCACCCCGAAG
Source organism: Acidobacteria bacterium 13_2_20CM_57_17 (assembly GCA_001914785.1). Lineage (GTDB taxonomy): Bacteria > Acidobacteriota > Terriglobia > Acidiferrales > UBA7541 > Acidiferrum. Next base: position 8,631 of record MNDE01000045.1, read on the forward strand.
GGTTTGATGAGCGGGCGCACGGCGCGCAAAGCGAAAATGGGCGGTGAGATTCTGTGCGAGGTTTGGTAAGCGGTATTTCTAGTCAAGGAAAATAGAGAAGATGTCACGCATCGGACAAAAACCAATTCCATTGCCTGCGGGCGTGAAGATCGGCCTGCAGAGCGGGAAAATTGACGTGCAAGGACCGAAGGGCAAGTTGTCCTTCGCGATCCCGCAAGGCATCACGTTTGAGCAAAAAGACGGCGTGTTGACCGCCCTTCGCGCAACCGAAGAACACCGCGCCCTTCACGGACTGGCGCGCGCGCTGGTCGCCAACGCCGTGCATGGCGTGACCTCGGGCTTCAAGAAGGAGCTCGACATCGTGGGCGTCGGCTATCGCGCCGAGCTGAAGGGCAAGACGGTTTCCTTCGCGCTTGGCAAGTCGCACCCGATCAATTTTCCGATTCCGGAAGGCATTCAAGTCGCCGTGGAAAAGCAGACGCACATCATCGTGAGCGGCGCGGATAAGGGCCAGGTCGGGCAGGTTGCCGCGGACATGCGCTCGCTGCGTCCGCCCGATCCGTACAAGCAGAAGGGCGTGCGCATCACCGGCGAACGTTTGAAGAAGAAAGCCGGCAAAGCTGGAGCAAAGGCTGGCGGCGCGGCGTAATTGGATTTGGCAAGGTTTGTAGATTAGGAGAAACGACAGTGGCATCGGCAAGAGTTCGCAAGCTATCGAGGGATTTGCACCGCCAGCGCGTTCATGCGCGCGTGCGCACCAGGGTTGAGGGCACGGCGGAGCGCCCGCGCCTGTGCGTGTACCGCTCGCTGGGACACATTTACGCGCAGGTGATCGACGA
>MNDE01000164.1 GCA_001914785.1 Acidobacteria bacterium 13_2_20CM_57_17
ATTCAACCGGCACTATGGGGATTTTTGCACCGGCGCTGACAGAAGCGTTCCAACAACACAGAAGTGGACGCCGAATCTACATTCCAACGACTACTGACCACCCGTTTTGCGCCAGCGCGAAGGAAGGCACGCGCAAGGCTATCGGGGTCGAACGCACTACCCTCGGAGCCATTTTGAGTGGAGCATGCAGCCAGAACAGCAAGTTGCAGGTGGATCAACGGAAGACGTTTCACCATGTCTGCCGTTAGCAATGATCCGGTAGTCCGTCCGGGTTCATCTGAAACAAGCAATAGGCCTGGCTGGCGGTTTCTGGTAACAGCGTGCCCGGCAAAGTGAAACAATGCCGCCCCTCGCAAATTGTCACGCACACTGCTGACCGTCGCCGCCTTGCCAACAACCAACTTCGAGTTTTGAAAGCGCCGAGCAATGCTTTGCCCCTCCACGAACGCCTCGGGGATAGGATCAAGGGGTCCGTTATCGAAGTTTCTGACAGCGGGGGAGGCCACAATCAGGACGAGCGCTGTTGTAGCCGTTCGCGGTGCCGGCTCAGGGAACGCAGAATAGTACGCCCCTGGCGACCACGCGAGGATCTGGGTTTCAGCCAAGTACCGTCCCTGAGGATCTATCAGCGCCTCAAAGGGCGCGCCGGACAGCGGGTCGTCAGGCTCTATGACAAGGATTCGGCCAGCGGGTGGCAACCACTCGGCGATATTCCCAAAGAGCACCGTATAAAGCATGGCTCCTTTTTGTTGAAGAGCGTGGACATTCGTCGTCGGATTCGCGCATAGTTGGGTAAACGCGTCGACTTCGCGAACCAGTTCTTCCGGATCAACCGAAACCCATTTTGCGTGAATCCCGCGATCGTCATATACCCAAATTGCTAAACCGTCTTGCAAAACCGCATATGCAATTCTGGTCTGCTCCCTCAAGGAGCCGATTCGACCGGATATTTCCTTCGGTCCACCAATGTTTCGATTTTCTCGCCCAGTTAAAGGTCTAAACCGAACCGGTAAAGTGTCACTCCCCTGCATGTGCCGAAGAGGAGCAGCGCGATACCATTCCCAGGCTTCAAGTGCTGAGGCGATTTCACCAGCACGGAACTCCAACTCAACGGTAATCCGGTAGCAGCCCGATGCAGAGCGGCTCCAGCGAATCCTCTCTTCCTCCGATCGCAATGAACGAAGTGCCTTTTCCGAAGCGGCAATGCACTTGTTCAAGGCGTTCCTAGCCTCAGGAAGGCGGTGCAATCGCCAGGCGATTTCACTCACCGCTCCGTAGTAGTCCAGAACTACGTATTCGCTTGATGTCTTCTGGACCGCCGACTCCATCGCATTGAGTCGATTGAAAGCCTCATCCGCGTTCACCGTACGGGCCTGTGCTCGGGCCAGCCATACTTCAACATCCATCTCGCGGTTTTGCGTAGCTTCGCTCCGTGGCGAAACGGCCAGAAACTTTCGTGCCTGGTCAAAAGCAATCGCCGATTCCCGCGGCTGCCCGGCCATTAGAGCCGCGGTGCCCAGCCTCGAATAAGCCATAGATTTCAGCAGCGGATTGTCTTCCTCGGATATGGTCCTGATCGCCTCCTGCCACACCAGTGTTTGAAAATTCCATAAGTGCGACGCATCCGCGAGTTCGTCCAGACTGGCATACAGGTTGTATGCCCTCATCACGGGGTATGTACCTTGGTGATAGCGGGTCAAACCTTCCATCACCGTCTTCCAGCCGGCTGACAGGTCGCCTGCTTCTATCTGTACATCAGCGACGAACGCCGTCGCCCGAAGATAGGAGCTCGGGAATTGTGCCAATTCTGCCTCTTTCTGAGTTTCGCGCAGGGCCGCAAGACCACCTCCAAGGTCTCCTGTAATACTTAAGCAATCGCCCTTTTCGATGCCCAGTCGAATCGCAATCCATCTGTACCTTCGAAAGCCGGCTTGTTTCTCGGCCTCACCGAGAGTGGTGAGACAACCTTGCCCATCGTCGGACAGTTTCAGCGAATATGCCTCTTCTAACCGAGCTCGCAATTCACCTGCCGTGCTGTGTACCGTGTGGAATTGTAAACGCGCTCGCCTAGCCTCCCTAAAACCTTGCGCGAAATCGCCCTTTCTGTTTGAACGAATTGAGTTCGCCAAGGATTGAGCACCAAGCAGTACCTCTGGGTTTGAGGATTCATTCAGCAGTTCCTCGAGCCATTCATCGCCGGCCTTAACAGCTGCAATATGAGCGACCATCTGCGCAGCAGTCGTGAGGGCTTGATGATCGCGATGGTCTGCCGCGCTAACCAACCAATCCGCGGCAGCAATATCGAGATAGTCGTCCAAGTTTGTGGCGACTAGCGTTTCGAGATTCCTGCCTTTGAGGCTACTCAAATCTTTCGGATCTAGGACACCGCTCCTCGGCTTTTCACCACTCGACTGGGGCAACTTCTGCAATTTCGCTCGTGCCTTGGAAACCCATTCGCTGTCTGGGAAGGACCTCAGGTACTCCTCCCAGTCCCCTCTTGCTTCCCCGAACATTTGTGCTTTCTCGAGGGCCAACGCACGATTGAACAAAGCCGCCTGGTCATTCCGATCCTTCGTTCTCGCACGACTCAAATAGTCGATCGCCTTGGCGCAATCTTCACTTGGCCCGTTTTCGGCGCGCTCGTAATATGCCGCACCGAAATCCGTAAGAAGAAACGGCAGGTCCGGAGCTACCTCCTGCACTCTTTTAAATGATTCGATTGCGGCATCAGCATCCCCGGCAAGAAGCTGTGCACGCCCTTTCGCTTCCAGCCATCTCGGGTCGCCCGGATGAGCAGCAAGTTCCTTCGTAATCTTGCTAATGGCGGCAGCAAGCGCGGGCCGTTCGACCAGAGACTTCGCCCCTCCACTCCGCGTTCCGGCGACGTTTCGTTGTGCCCCAGGAATCTGGATTTCCAAATTCCCAGCCTCGGCATATGCCTCCCCAAGTAATCGATCAATCGAGCGTTCTCGATTTAACAGTGGAAGTAACAACATGACCGCAATGAGACCAACGACTCCAGCTGAGACGAACACCAAACGCCATGTCGGGAACTTCCAGACAGCTTTCCTACCCTCCCTCGACTGCCGATTGCTCCCTGAGACGCTGAGGCGCGCCGCCAGTTGGCTCTGCCCATGCGGCGAACTGGTCGTAAGGCTAGCGAACAGGCGCTCCTCGTCGGACGACCAAGTGTCGGTAAAATCTTCTGCCGCGGTCTTAAGAATTGGACCGCAGTGGTCGCAACCCGAAGCGTGCTCCAGCACTTGGCGCGCCGTGACCGGGTCTGCTATGCCGGCAGCCACTTTCCTCAACTCCTCGCTCTCGGGGCACGATGGTCCCGGTTCTGCACTGGAACGGGATCTGATTCCCTGAAGCTTCACGTTTTCAAGCAGACGTTCATCAAGCCGGTTGCGACAATCCTGACAATTCGACACGTGTCGTGTGAGGTTGTCCAATTCGATGCCCGGTGACACACCGGCAAAAAAAGTCCCGGAGGCAGCAAGAGCCTCAAGTTCTTGCTCCGTGAGATGTCCATCACCAAGACGTTGCACTTACACTCCTGCGTTAGAACGATTCTGCTTGCTGAAATCCTTTTTTGCCGCGGGTGCCTGGCTCCCCAACATTGGACAGTTTCTCCCGCATGAGTCGAGTGAGCCGGAACAACAGGCTCTCCACTCCCTTCGTTGTCAGGTCCAGTCCAGGCAATGACGCGATCGCGCTCGCCGTGAAACCCGATCGGTAGTAAAGCCAAAAGACAGTCCGGGCGCGCTGGAGTTCCTCTGGTGGAACAACCGCACTCAGCTTCCGGTCGATTTGCTCAATTAGGACGGACCGTTCCGTGGTGTTGAGGGTGCCTTTTCCAGATTCAGGGCTGGCCGCGGCAGACTCTTCCTCAACCGAATCGGCCTTGGCTTCAGGGGCACGTTTCACCGCGAGACGGGATTTGAAGAAATCCTGAGCCACGCTCGCCGCGATGACCTTCACAAATCCAAAGATGGCGTCGGGATGCTGTGGAGTAAAAGTTCGGAGCAATTTGCACTCGTTCGCACAAATCTTCAGATAGGTCTCCTGAACGAGATCATCGATCAGGAACTTGTCGAATGGTCCGTAGCGAGTCGCAACCCGAATTACGCTGCGAGCGATTACTGGATTTAAGCGACGGATGAACTCGTTCCAGACCTGCTCATCGCCGTGCTCCAAACAGGCCAGCACGAGGTCTTCCGAAGATAGGGCCGAGTAGTTCACTTCAGGCCGGGCTCCAAAGTCTCACGATTGTACATCAGTGTCTTAAAGGCAATGGACATATAACTACCCAAGACCCGCTGGGAAGTTCTCTGTTTCGTCAAGCGTCATCTTGCCATGCCGATCTTCGCGGGAGACGAAAGGGATTCTCTCCGCCTTGTCGTTCTTTCCTTCAGTCAGCACAGAAGACCGAGATGGATCATCCGCTGCTTCCCGAGATCAAATCGCGGACCGGCAAACGACCTGTGCCTCGGAGTGAATGCGCTCGACAAAAGCAAAGCGCGTTCGAAAGGGAAACCTGATCTTTTTGCGTTCTTATGACTGTAACCGAAACTTTTCGATTGGAGGAATACTCACCCATGGAATTTCGACCACGGCGACCGAGCAAAGGCAGCCTCGGGACATACATGAATTTCGCCCTAGCTCTATTTCTCATGCTGACCAGCGCGATTCCACCTACGTTTGGACAGACTGCCGATACGGCCAAAAGAAGCGACGACACGAAAGTAGAAACGGACTTCCTCCAGGAAAAGGCCTCGACTGCCGTCAGTGTATCCAAGACGGCCCTCGGATTCATAAATGAGCAAGACGGCGCCATTAGTAACACGAGGGCTTTTGATCTCCTAAAGGCCTTGCTTCGATCACCTGACCAGGCATATGTGAAGACGAACTTCGCAGGTCTTTTTGATGCGAAAGGAACTTTGAACGAGACTTTGGTGGAGAAGAAGGCTTGTTTCATCATCAATGTTGTTGTCTGGACTCCCACTGAAGCAACACAGAACACCGACAATCCGTCTACATCTTCTCCTACACAGCGCTGGTACGTCTTTCGAAATGGAAAACTAGCACAACAGAAGCGGCTTCTGGGGGTTCATACCTTTTATTTCTTATACATCCATCTCAATAAGGGTGACGCGAGTTACTTGACGCGGTATGACTTCACCTCGACGGAGGCAACACCCATCTTTCTTCAGCATCTGTACGCGCTTGCTTCAGTGCTCACCACAGAGACGCAGAACAAAGCGGAGAATTTGCAAGCCAATGTGTGGGGTGGAAGGCAGCTAACCTTTAGCTACGCTACTTCCGACATCGCCATCACTTCGAAAATAACCAACCTAGCGACCACTACACCTGAGAAGGAGAAGCCGGCGATAAATAATGGATCATCAAGCGGCACTTCCACAGGAAACGCACAAACCTTTCTGGGCGGTGACTATCGACTTGTTTCTGCAAGCGATAAGGCTCGGCCCTCTGCGATGACGCTTGACGATACTCCGGCAAAGAAGGCACCGCCTACTCCAAAAGATGGAAGCCTCGATTCTCCGGTGACATTTCACAATGAAGCTGGACCTTGGCTGGACATAAACATCGGCTTTCCTGCGACGAACGTTAACGAGCTAAGCTTTGATTCAACTTCGACGGGCTTCACCCCAAAGACCGTCGACAAGCGCCGACTCTTCGGTTTGCTGAATTTCTATCCTTTCCCCAAGCAGCGGATTCAATTGGCAGAAAGGAACTTTTCGTGGATTCCCTCGTTGATAGCTGGGCTGCCACTTGCTAGTCAGCCCCTTCATAAACCCGTTGTCGCCGTCGGTTGGGGCCCGCCCTTGCTTCAGGTCTACATTGGCTCAATCATCGCCAAACAAGACAAGGCGCCTGCCGGCACAACATTAACAAAGAGTGTGTGCACGGGTTGGTGCCCACAGTTCACCTTCGGAGTCACCTTTAGCGTTACGGCCCTGAAGGACAAACTCACACAAAAGAAATAGTTCCATTCTGAGGAACTCGCCGGGTCACATGCCTAAGAGACAAGACTGACCAGAATCGTGATATTCGCGAAATTGTGGACAGGTGCATGATGCAGTTCTTTACGGCCACGCAGCCATATTTTGCCTCCCATTTCCACTTCAGCGCTAACGGCATATTTATGGCCGCTGTGCACCTGAGTCTTCGGGACGAAAAGCGAAAACGAGATCGGAGCTTGACTGTGATCACTGCTAACCGTTTTTTCGGCCAAAACTACTGGCGGGGCCGTTGGGTTTGTAACATCTTCAAGACGAATGTGTATGGTCGAGTTTTTGGCAAGGCCCAGCCGTTCCTCGTAGGTCACACTGCCGCTGATGCGGGACATCTCCGTTTGTCCCAGAACAGGTACTTGGAGAAACACCATTGCCATCGCGGTCGTTAAGCTCGCTATCGGCACCACCAGTTGACGCCAGGAAATCGTAATCGCTAACCACCGCTGACACGAGGACCGAACAATACAAAGCGAAACAGCCACAATCGAGTGACCGTCCAAACCCAACTCTACTACACAAGTAAGGCCTGGCTCCAGAGATCGACGTCAAAAGGCGAGGACAAGCAAATGGCGAGAATTAAGGTATTGCAGGTCGGATTGATTGCTCTGGTATCTCTGAGCGCGACATCTTGCGCCCGTCAACCATCGGAGCAGCAGCTCCAGCAAACACGCCACGAATTGAGCCGAATTAAACCCTTGGAATCGCGTGTGTCGATTCCAAAAACTCACGAAATATTGGAGGCCCAACGAAATGCCCAGGCCTACCTCCTCAACGCTCAGAATCCAGCAGAACGAACAATAGCAAAAGAAGTGCTCGATAGGTTCGGTCGTCAACTTGAGGTGCAATCCCAAGTGTCGGCGACTGAGTCCTATATTATTAACGGCAAGCCGGCAAGACCCGGACAGTTCCCATACCAAGCCGCGCTCGTGTTTACCGGGTACGAAAATGCGTTCGATGGCCAGTATTGTAGCGGCACACTGATCGAGCCTCAGTGGGTGCTCACCGCTGGGCACTGTGTAACCAAGACGATGAGCCCCGGAGACATACAGGTACTCGTCAATGTACTTAAGCTCTCCACCGGTGCACCTCGCCTTGATCTCGCGAAGGTTTGCCGACACCCGCAATACAAGATAACTGGGCCCCACGCTGAGAACGATATCGCTTTGATTAAGCTTGCAACCCCACTGACCGGTGTACCGACCATCAAAATCCCGAACGCCGACGTCGAGCCGATGATGTTTCAATTCACGAGAAATGCCACGATAAGCGGATGGGGCGACACAGGATCAGGAAACCATGCTGGCAGCGACGACCTTCTCTTCGGCACGGTTCGCGTTGTAGACAACCGAATCTGCAGTAAGAGCTATCCCCACGGTCAAATTATAGATGGCATGGTTTGCGCGACCGACCAATTCACAAATACATGCCGTGGAGACAGTGGCGGCCCGATGATTATGCGAACTGCGGACGGTATTGAGTACATCGAAGGCGTAACAAGCTGGGGTGACAAGAACTGTGCCTTAGGCAATCCAAGTGTTTACACCCGTGTTTCAGTATATGCTCCCTGGATACAAATGAACCTCTCATCCACACCAGATTGCGAAAGCCTGACTGCGGAATGATTCGACACTCTGAACGATACTCGGATTTTGGTTGATTCCCCGATAAGCTACATCCTGCAGTGATTTGAAGATGCAGATACCGCCTAAGTGTCGAGCTGCGAATGGAATTCACACATTCGATTGCGAGCCCATCGTATTCGCAGTTGTTTTCTTCCGACGGTTTCACACACCGTTGTGTTGGAGTGCTGCTAGCGGTTTGCGACACCTCTGCATCCCTTTCGCAACGGTTGCACAGACCGTCGTGGCGCAAGTCGACGGTTCCCCAGACCCGTTGCACCCGCAGACCTCTGCTTATATTTCGCCCCCGACTAGTGAATGCTGTTTCGTGTCTTGCACGCATCTGTGCTAGAATTAATCTCGCATGAGCGCACTAATTCTTACAGGCGGTTTACAGGCGGTTTTGCCAGGAAAGCTTGCAGTCAGGGGCAACCGAGGCGAACGGTGCGCTGTATGCGAAACTTGCAAAGGCTTTAGTTGCAAGCTTTTACGCTAAGTTGTTGATTCCACGGCTGGGGACGTAGTTCAGTTGGTTAGAACGCTGCCCCGTCCCGCCACACTGTCACGGCCAATGCGCTTTCGGTCCTCAATTATCCCAAAGGACACTACCTACACCGCATATTCAAGGATGCCTTTCACATTTCGCAGAGCGTTCCGCGACAGCTGAATTGCACCCTGAACCTGAAGCTGACGGGGATGCCTATGGCCTGCTTTGTTCCCTATCGTTCTTAAGCCGTGGCCTGCTTTCAGCGTTGTTTTGAGATAGACTGAAAGAAAGGAACAAGAAC
>MNDE01000132.1 GCA_001914785.1 Acidobacteria bacterium 13_2_20CM_57_17
TTACGCAAATAATCGCGACGGAACATTTTCGGAAATCTCCGGCACAGTGGGACTGGACTTTCTTGAGGACAGCCGAGCATTCGCGCTCGCCGACCTGGACCAGGATGGACGATTGGAAGTCATACTGAAAAACCGGAGCGCGCCGCAACTGCGAATTTTGCGCAACGCGATGAAGGACATCGGCCAGTCGATCGTATTCCGTCTTCGCGGGCAGAAAAGTAATCGCGACGCGATCGGCGCGGCAGTAACTGTCGAAGCCCAAGGGCATCGCCAGACCAAGTATCTACAGGCGGGTTCGGGATTTTTGTCGCAGCACAGCAAGGAGCTTTTCTTTGGACTTGCAAACGTCCAAGGAACTGTGCGTGCCGCAATTCGTTGGCCTAGCGGGGTAACTCAGGTATTCGAGCATTTGACCGCTAACCATCGAATTGAAATTCAGGAAGGTTCCGACAAATTTGTGGCCAAGCCCTTTGCGGTTTCGCCTCCTTCTTTCGGGCGAGCTGGTGAACCGCTGAAGCCGGAACTTCTTCCTTCGTCAGCAGAAACATGGCTCATCGAGCCTCTGAACGCGCCGGAGTTTTCCTTGCCCGACCTCTTAGGCGAGACGCGCGAACTGCGGGCGTTCCGAGATGGCTCCTTGCTTCTGCACTTTTGGGCAACGGCTTCGGCCGCCTGCCGCGAGCAGTTGCGGCTATTACAGAGCTACCAGTCAACTCTCACCGCGAATGGTCTTCGTGTTCTTGGCATGAATGTCGATGATCCCGGCGATGCAGAAAAGGCGCGCTCACTCGCCGTCAAAGAAGCGTTAAGCTTTCCTAACGTGCTCGCCACCCAGGAGGTAGCCGGCATCTATAACATTGCTTACCGGTACCTGTTCGATCGCCGCCGGGATCTGGCCATTCCGGCCTCTTTCCTGCTCAACAAGGACGGCCAGATTGTTAAGGTTTACCAGGGAACCGTGCATCCCGACCGGCTAATGGAAGACTTGAAATTGCTTCCGCGTACGCAAACAGAGCGCATTCGGAGGGCCCTTCCTTTCAACGGGGAGCTCTACCAGGATGCGTTTCAGCGCAACGACTTCACTTTCGGCGTAGCGATGTTCCAGCGCGGATACTTGGACCAGGCGGCAGCGGCGTTCAAACAGGTCATCGCGGCCAAGCCGGAAGACCCCGAGGCTTACTACAATCTGGGAACGCTGTATCTGCGAAAAAACGATTTGCGCGGCGCACGGCAATACCTTGAGCAGACTGTGAAGCTGCGTCCAAACTATCCGGAGGCGTGGAACAATCTGGCAATGGTGGCCGCGCAGGAGGGCCACACGGACGAGGCTATCCGTAACTTCAACCAGTCATTGCTCTTGAGGCCAAGCTACGCCATCGCGCTTACAAATCTCGGAAACATTTATCGGCGGCAGGGTGACTTCGACGACGCGGAAAAACTCTTGAGCCGCGCACTGGAAATTACCCCGGATGACCCGGAGATCAACTACAGCCTAGGAATGCTCTACGCTCGGCAAAACCAGCTCGAAAAAGCTGCACGGTATTTGGAAAACGCAGTGAGCTTGCGTCCGGATTACCCCGACGCGCTGAACAATCTTGGGGTCTTGTTTGTTCGTGAACAGCGCAATTCCGACGCTGAAGAGCAATTCAAGACCTGCATTCGCGTAGCTCCAAGGTTTGACCAAGCCTATCTTAATCTGGCCCGCCTTTACGTGATTTTGGAGAAAAAACAGAAGGCCAAAGAGGTTTTGCTCGCACTTCTGCAACAACAACCGCAGCACAAGGTGGCTCAGCAAGAACTGGAGATGCTAAAGTGATCTTGCGACAACTGCGATCAGAGCCCTTTCGGAGGCATACCGGGGGATGAAGTTCAATGTTGCAATGCGGCCTTCATCCAGGCTCACAGGTAGAGGGCTCAGATTTAGCGGAATCCTTGCGATAGCGATAATTCTCTTCTCTTCGAGAATACTCGAAGCACGGCAGTCCGCTTCAAGCAGGAAAGAAGTCCCGCAAACGGCGAAAATCCAATCACATTTTCCGGAAGTGGAAGAGCTGCTCCGCCAAGGGCTGATCGAACAGGCCAGGGAAAAAATTCAGGATGAGCTTCAGCGAAATCCCTCGAGCGTGGAGGGGTACAATTTGTTGGGAATTATCTACAGCGGTCAAAAGGACTACGCAAAAGCTCTGGAAGCGTTTCAGTATGCGTTGAAGCTTGAACCCAGCTCTACCAGAACTCGCAACAATCTGGGGAACGTATATGTCGCGGAAGAAAAGTCCGATCTTGCCGAAAAAGAATTCAGGACGGTCTTGCGCCTCGATCCCGCGAATCGCGATGGGAACTATAATCTGGGCTTGGTCTTGATGTCCGAGGGTCACCCCGCCGAAGCCGTTGTCCATTTTCAGCGTGTGCGCCCCGCAAACGTCCAAGCTCGGTTCAACCTGATTCGCGCGTTTCTCCAAGCGCGCAGAACTGCTGAAGGTTTGAAAGTGGCAAGGCAGCTATCCGCCGAAAATAAGGACGACGTTCAACTGCATTTCACGCTGGGAGTGCTGCTGGCTTCTGAAAAGCAATACTCGACAGCCCAACTCGAACTAGAAAAAGCCGTTGCCTTGCAGCCGGAAACCTTCGAGATTCTCTTCAACCTTGGCCAGGCTTATCTTCGAGGCGCCGAATACACGAAAGCCGAGCAGGCGCTGAATCGGGCCTTGAAACTGAAACCAGATTCACCCGAGTCCCTTTATCTGCTGGCGCAAGTTTATGCGGATGAGACGAAGGCCGTCGATGCCCTGGATCTGCTCGTTCGCGCGCACAAGCTGGCTCCGCAGAATACGGACATCATCTTTCTTCTAGCACGCGTCAGCATGTCGCAGAATTATTTCGAGGATGCGATCCCGCTCCTGGAGTCAGGCTTGAAAATAGCGCCGCAGCGCGCCGACCTCCATGCCGCATTGGGGGAGAGCTACTTCATGTCCGGCAAGGCGGAAAGGGCCATCGAGGAATTCAAGACCTTGATTCAACTGGATCCGTCGCCGCCATCTTACGCATTCATGGGACTCTCGTATCGCCACCTGGGGCGCTTCGATGAGGCGCGGAGGTATTTTCAAGAGGGACTCAAGAAGGACCCCCGCAACGCCTCGTGTTTATTTAACATGGGCTACATCGAGGAGCGGCAGGGAAATCACGCGCGGGCCGAAGAGTTGTTTCAACAGGCGCTCCGCTCGAACCGCGATTTTTCCGAAGCGCTTTTGGAGCTGGCAAATCTGCGAATCGCGAACAAGCGACTGGAAGAGGCCGCGGAACTGCTTAGACGCTATGTGAAAGTCAGTCGCAACGCCGCTTCAGGCTATTACAAGCTGGCCATGGTGGAGAGGAGCCTCCATCAGCTTACGGCAGCGCAGAGGGACTTGAATGTTTTTCAGACGCTTTCGAAGGACGCTTCGCCGGGCCCGTATCCGTATCAGCATCTTTTCGACTACCTTGACAACCGCTCCAGCCTTTCACCTCAAGCGCGGACGCAACTGGATTTGACAGAGCTGACGGAGCAGATTCAGAAACATCCGGATCAACCGCAAGATCTCTATCTGCTTGCCGAAACGTATCTGAAACTGGGCAAACTCGAAGACGCGCGAAAAACAATCGCGCAGCTTGATCAGCTCAGCTCCGGTGACTACCGGACACAGACCGGCGCGGGCGTACTGCTGGCTCGCTACCGTTTGTACGACGATGCCATTCAGCATTTCCAATCGGCCTTGCACGCCAATCCGGATTCCGACGACGTGAAATTTGATTTGACTGATGCGTATTTCCGCAAAGGCCTCTATGCGCAAGCGCTTGAAGCTGCCCAGCAAGTTTCGCCGGCGGGCCAGCAGGACGATGCTTACCTGGCGCTGCTCGGTGACATCCATGCGCATCTCGGCGACACGGCCCGCGCCAAAGGAATTTTCCAGGAGGCCATCCGCCGCAATCCTGACAACGACCAGTATTACCTCTCGCTCACACTCGCCCAGCTCCGCGAAAATAATGTCAGCGGCGCCGAAGAGACGTTGCGGAGAGGTCTGGCGCGAATTCCCAGCTCCGGAAAAATTCTCTGGGGCTTGGGAATCGTCTCGGTGTTGGAAGGGAAGACTCCGCAAGCCGCGGAAAATCTCGAGCGCGCCGTGGACCTTTTGCCGGAGTGGGCCGGAAGCTATTCCACGCTGGGGGTTTTCTATTATCAAACCGGAGAAATCACCAAAGCCCGCGAAGTGCTGAATCGCTTCAAGGGCAGCAACGCTGCCGGTGGCCTGGATGTGAATCGTATTGAAGAGGCTCTGGATAAAGCCCCGGTGACCTCATCTTCGCTTCGCGAACCCATGCCGATGGTTGCCAGACAGCAGTTGCTTCAACTGGCGCTGTCGCTTGCTGACCGTACGCTATGAGACCGGTGTCATTGTCGCGTCTTCGTGGCGCCCAGGTCGCGAAATCTCAACGTCGATGGGGCTTGAGAAGCGATCCAATGGATGTCGTCCAGATGGAAACTTCCAGTTGAGCGTCTGCATGGCCAAGGCTAAAATGCCTGAGCGAAGACCACGATGAATTCGAATGAGCACTCTTCAGGTCAAAGGCCAGTTGTTATCGCGCTTTGTTGCTTCATCGTCATTCTTGCCTTGGTCGTGGGCGTCGGGCTTGTCAGCAATTTAGTGGTGCGTCATATCGTCCAGACTTTGCCGCTGTGGTTTGGAGTGGCGTTCGGATTTCGCCGCTCGCAAGCAACGGGCTGGATTGCTCTGCCGTTCTTTCTATGCTGGCTGGCCTTAATGGTAATCATCTGGCTGTATCTCCTGGGAATTGCGCGCATCATAACCGGGCATTTTTCAGCCGTCGAGATTGCGATGACAATCATCGTCGGAGCAGCATGTCTGACCGGCATTGTTGTGTTCGCCGGCCTTAAATCTTTTTTGTCTCCGGCGAAGGCGGCAACGGCGTTTGTGGTCATGGCTCTATTACAATTGGCATGCCTTCGCGTCAGCTTCCTGCCCGCAATCGCAAATCGGTAATCCGGGGAATGCGAAAAAATACAACGATCAAAAAGGCATTCGGCCTCACAAGCAGTATGAGAGCAATCCTCGCGCTCAGTGCCATGAGTGTTGCCGCTATCCAGCTTGGAAGTTCCGCTGGTCAAGCTCCTAAAACGCAGGGCGAGCGAATCACTGTCCGCTACACTGACATTCGGCAGTCAGCCGGAATCACGTTTCGCCAAGACTCCACGCAAACCGACGAAAAGTATTACCTCGAAACCATGGGCACAGGTGTCGGCTGGATTGACTACGACCAGGACGGCTTGATGGATCTTTACTTTGTCCAATCGGCCGCGACGGATATTTACAAGCCGTCGCATCCTCTGCGCTCGGCGCTCTATCACAATAATGGCGATGGAACGTTTACCGACGTCACCGAGAAAGCCGGTGTTGGAGGCGAAGGCCACTACGGTCAGGGAGTCGCCGTCGGGGACTACGACAATGATGGCTATCCCGATCTGTACGTGACCGGCTACGGCCGCGCCATCCTTTATCACGATAACGGCGATGGAACATTCACCGACGTCACCGCGAAAGCCGGTGTCGCCGACGAAGGCCAGTGGTCCACCAGCGCGGGCTGGTTTGATTACGATAAGGATGGCTGGCTCGACCTCGTCGTCACGAATTACATCGAGTGGACGCCGAAGACCAATCTCTGGTGCGGCGAGCGCCGTCCCGGCTACCGCTCATACTGCAACCCCGGCAACTACAAAGGGCAGAAGACCAAGCTCTATCATAACAATCACGATGGCACCTTCACCGACGTAAGCGACGCCTCCGGTGTCGGCAAGCCCGAATCCAAGGGCATGGGGGTGGTTCTGGCGGACTTCAACAACGACGGCTGGCCGGACATCGCCATCGCCAACGATACTTGGCCGAATTTTCTGTTCCTCAATAAGCACGATGGAACGTTTCAAGATGTTTCGTTCGTTTCTGGTTTGGCGGCCAGCGAAGATGGCCGCTACGAAGCGGGCATGGGCATCGACGCCGCCGACGTGGACGGCGACGGCTGGCTGGACGTCTACGTCACGCACCTTGATTTTGAATTGAATCGTCTCTACCACAACAACCGGGATGGAACCTTCGACGATTACACCTATCGCTCCGGGATCGGCAACAAGGCCATCTTGTTGAGCGGCGTTTCCATGAAGTTTCTGGATTATGACAATGATGGCTGGCCAGATATTCTGCAATTGAACGGCGCCATGCTAGATAACGTGAATCTCTACCACAGCGAAGTGTCTTACAAGGAACCGTTGCTGATGTTTCGCAATCTCGGAAAGGGCCAGTTTGAAAAAGTCTCGGACTCTTTGGGACCGGACTTCATCCGTCCCATCGCCGGCCGCGGCCTGGCCACCGCCGATTTCGACAATGACGGCGACATCGACATCGCCATCAACAATCGTGGCGATTTTCCCGATCTTCTGCGCAACGATGGCGGCAATGCCAATCACTGGCTGGAAGTTTTGCTGATCGGCACAAAATCTAATCGTGACGGAATTGGCTCGTCGCTGAGGCTGACGTCCGAAGGTGCCACGCACGTCGAACAGTCCAAGGGCGGCATGAGCTACATGTCGGCCAGCGATCCACGAATTCATTTTGGTTTGGGTAAGCGCGCCAAGATCGAGTCTCTCGAAATCACTTGGCCGAGCGGGAAAGTGGACAAGCTGACGAATGTGCCCGTGGACAAGATCATCGCCGTCAAAGAGGGAGCAGGAATTGTGCCGCGCAATTTTCCCCAGGTGCCGAGCAAATGAAAAGAGACCGTCAACAACGCTCCCCAAGCGAATTGGTTCGCTCAAATTGCAGCTCGGCAGCTTGCGCTCCCGGTGATCGCTGGTTATGAATCTTCTCCGCCGCCGTTTTCTCGGCTCCTCCCTTGTGGTTCTTGGCAGTTCGCTTTTGGATGCGCTTACAACTCCACTCTGGAAATGGCGCGGCACCGTGCGCCTCGAGGCCGAAGTTCTTCCGAATCCGTCCGTTCCAAATTCGACGCCAACCTCCCCAGTCCAGTTCGTCGACGTAGCTCGCGAAGCCGGGCTGACCATTCCCAACGTTTGGGGCGGCGCCGACCACAAAAAGTACATCATTGAAGCGAAGGGCAGCGGGCTGGCTTTCTTCGATTACGACCAGGACGGCTGGCTGGACATCTATCTCACTAACGGAACCCGCTTCAACACCGACTGGCCCGCGGGCAAAGCACCCACTTCTCATCTCTACAAGAACAATCGCGACGGCACCTTCGCGGATGTTACGGAAAAATCCGGTCTCGCCCGTACCGGCTGGCAGACCGGCGTTTGCGTCGGCGACTACGACAACGACGGCTGGGACGATCTCTTCTGCTGCTTCTGGGGACACAACATCCTTTTTCGCAACAATGGCGACGGCACGTTTACCGATGTCACGCGCAAAGCTGGCGTCTACGACGAACAAATCCGGTGGGGCGCTGGATGTACCTGGCTCGACTACGACCGCGACGGCCGTCTCGATCTTTTCATCTGCAATTACATCAAGCTCGATCCGGAAAAAACTCCTTCCAAAGCCGAGCCCGCGCAGTGCCAGTGGAAAGGCATCCCCGTAATGTGCGGTCCGCGCGGTTTACCCGGCGACACCAACGTTCTCTTCCACAACAATGGCGACGGCACCTTTACCGATGTCTCCGCAAAGTCGGGAATCCTCAAGCCTGGCCCGCGGTATTCCATCACCGCCGTCTCCTATGATTTCGACAACGACGGCTGGCCCGATATTTATGTCGCCGTGGACTCCGAACCCAGCATCCTCTACCACAACAACCACGACGGCACGTTTACCGATGTCGCGGTGATCGCCGGCTGCGCGTACAGTGAGAACGGCCACGAACAAGCCGGAATGGGTGTCGCGGTCGCCGATTATGACTGCGACGGATGGTTTGACATTTTCAAGACCAACTTCGCCGACGACACATGCAATCTCTATCACAACAACGGCGACGGCACCTTCAGCGACGTCACGTTCTCGTCGGGCATCGGTATCAACAATCAGTACGTTGCCTGGGGTTGCGGCTTCATTGATTTCGACAATGATGGCTGGCCCGACATTCTGCAGATCAATGGACATGTCTACCCGGAAATTGAGGGCCACGAACTCGGCCAAACCTACAAAAATCCGCGCCTGGTCTACAAAAATCTGGGCGATGGCCGATTCAAGGACGTATCATCGGAAATGGGCCCCGGCATCGGCGAGCGCTTCTCCAGCCGCGGCGCGGCCTTCGGCGATTACGACAACGATGGCGATATCGACGCGCTGGTTCTGAACATGAACGACACGCCTTCGCTGCTTCGCAACGATGGCGGCAACCAGCAGAATTGGATCAAGATCAAGCTGATCGGCACAAAGTGCAATCGCACTGCCATCGGCGCCCGCGTCCGCGTTGTCACCGGCAAGCATGCGCAGATGGACGAAGTCCATACCGGCTCAAGCGTCATGTCGCAGTGCGACCTGCGCCTGCACTTCGGCCTGGGAAAATCTCAAACGGTCGATCTCATCGAAGTAAAGTGGCCGACCACGCAGAAGGTCGAACAGTTCAAGCAGGTGAAGGTGAATCAGATTCTGACCATCCGCGAAGGCAGCGGAATCGTCGCGCCTGCTGGCGCCAGCAAATAATTTGTCCTCTTATCGGTGGGGCGTAGCTGCCGCTGGCTGGTCCTTCAAAATAATCAGGAATTGCCGAAGCTCCCGCCTTTCGATTGCAGCGGTTTCGGCCTTTTCAATCCTCTCGTACTCCCGAAATTCCTGTTCCGCTTTCGATTCTTCGCTAATCCGTCTGTAGGCGGAACCCAGCCGATAGTGGGCTTCGCTGAGCTGCGGACTTACTTCGATCGCCTTTGTGTAATCGCGAATCGCCTGTTCGAAATTACCCCGCTCGGTGCGCAAAATTCCAAGTTGTAGATAGGCTTCGCCAAGCTTGGGATCAATCCTAACCGCTTTGTCGAGCAATGCTTCAGCTTGCTGCAAGCTTGCTGCGTTTTTCTCCGATCCCCGGTCGCGTTTCCACAGCGCTACTCCGTAATAATAATTGGCGAGAGCATTCCCCGGCTGTTCGCGCACGAAGCGTGCAAGCTTTTGCTCCCCGCACGGAAGCACGGCGGTCGCCGCCTTCTCGATTCTTCCCAGGAAAACGTATGGCGCAGGATCTGCCGGTTTCAAGTCGGCAGCTTCGCAGAGCCGCCTCGCTGACTCTTCACTTTTGCCCTCGGCGTACAACGCCGCGCCAAGCCCTGCCAGCATTCTTGTGGAGTCCGGATGCGCGTGTGATCCCTTTGTAAAAACTTCCACAGCCGGCTCGTCCGCCCGGTGCAAAAGCAGTTCTGTGCCCCACGCAAAATAATTCTGCTCGCTAGGATCCATCAGCGCCGCCCTTTCATATTCCCGCACCGCTTCCAGTGGATCACCCAATCGTTCGTTGAGTTCGCCCAGCAAGCGATGCCCGTCGGCAGTATCCGCCTTCGCCAGCATCGTTCGCGCTTGCTCGCGAGCAGCAAGCAATTCGTCACTAGATTCGTCGGAATTCCTGGCCGCTGCAGCCTTCGTCTCCACCGTGGAACTTTTAACCAGTTCGCCGTTCTTTAGCGCCAGCGTTTCCTTTGCGAGCGCTTCGCTCGTTCTCACACGAACGTCCGACCCATGCGTCCCCGTATTATTCCAATCCATCACTCCCGCGACCGTGAAGTTCGGCTTGTCGGTAAATTCCATCTCTCCCGCCGCGGGGCTGGAAGAACGGGATGCGACGGTAGCTCCGGGATGATCTATCGGCAAAGACTCAAGCACCAGATCAATACGCTTCTTGTGTCCCGCTCTTAGAACCAGCGGATTCGATACACCTTCGCGCCATCCCGCTTTTTCCGCCCTAACTGTGTAGACTCCCGGCCTCAGTCCCGAAAAAACAAAGCTCCCGTCGGCCTTGGTCTTCGTCTCAAGAGAGTTAGACCGCTCCTTTTCCTCCAGTCGCACGATCACACCCGTCAGTAAGTCTCCAGTCGAGCTCCGGATCGTGCCTTGGACCGTGTTTGTCTCACCCGGCGGTAGGGAAGTACCTTGCGCAAAGATCGCCCCGCCAGAAAAACTCGTTAGCACCCCAACGACAGCGACGAGGGCCGCAAGAAATTGCTTTTTCAGCGGCCAAGCTACGCCGAGGACTTTGTGCGGAAGATTCATCATGCAGACCATCTCACCCATGGGAACCAGTTCATTCCGAGTGAGCGCGTCGCAACGCATTTTATCCCCTGCCACCGCCGCCCGCAACGACCCGCCACGACCCGCCACAATCCCAAAATCCTACTTGAATCTTCCTTCGTTCTTAAATGAACTTGCCGGTGCAGCGAGAGATCCCGGAGAAACTAAACCGGCATGCTAACGGAATCGAATGGACACTAACACTATAGTGGTAGTATCAACTGAACTTCCAAACATCAAAAATATCTCGGGCCACAAAACGATTCATATCTTTCAGCGGTACAACATCATCGATGTCAAGGATAGATTGGCTGCCATGAAGCGGTTACAATGGAAGTTTAATGCAAGCTGCCGCTCGCGGAAACGCGGAATGAGTGGTAAGTTGTTGATTCTACAAGCGTGGGGCCCGTATGGGACACAAGAACATCGAAATGACAGTGCGCTATTCCCATCTTGCGCCCAAGCACACTCTTGCAGCAGTCGAGCGGCTTTCAGCTCCCACACCAACTGAAGGTGATGACTAACGCTAGCGAGTCTACCGATCTACCTGTGCCTCTAAATTGAAGTCTTTTGCAGGGGTATTCACCGATTCGCGGAGGCTGGAGCTTGACAAGGAAGCCAGTAAAGTCCTATTATAACAGGACAACTGAAAGTAATAAGTCCTCGTATAAAGGGACTTTTTGCATAAGGAAGTCCTCTTTTAACAGGACGCGCATATGAGAGACAACTTCAGGAATCTCCGATTAAACCAAGTCGCTCGTAGTTTGTCTAGCTTTGAAACGGCTCGGTCAGAAGCGCGGCCTCAACGCGGATGGTTAAGAGCGATCCGAGAAGCACTTAGCATGAGCCTCGAAGAAGTCGGAAGAGCATTGGGCCAATCCAAAAAAAGGATCCTGGACTTCGAGCATGCAGAGGCAGAGGATCGCATCACGCTCAAAAGCTTGCGACGTGTAGCCAGCGCTATGGACTGCGAACTCGTGTATGCCCTCGTCCCGAAATCGGGATCGATTATTGAACTCGCTGAGAAACATCGTCAAAGGCATGAAAAAAATGAGGAACGACAAACACGGGATCGCGTAAGACAAGACGTGTTGGAGGTCGAGCACACGATGGCTCTCGAAAACCAAGCGCCGGGGGATGTCGACCGATTAATAGACGAAGAAACGAAGAGACGCCTAAAGAAAAAATGAGTCCGATTTCGGATCTTAACTCAGTCCCCGGCAACACTCCAATCCATCCCGATGATGCTGCGAAACTGATTCCAAACCTCGCAACCAAGAAAGAGTTGGACGAGTGGGAACGACAAAACATTCTTGAAGCCCAAAGATGGGCTTTCAGTTCTAGGGTTATGAAAAGTCGGAATCCTTTGGACGAAAGTTACTTGCGTGAACTTCATCGAAGAATGTTTGACGAGACTTGGAAATGGGCTGGCAAGTACCGCACCAGGGACGTGAGCCTAGGTTGTCCTTTTCATGAAATCAACGAGCGAATCGGGATGCTTCTGGGAGATGCTCAGTACTGGATTGAACACAAGCCTTTCACCCTTGATGAAATAGCCGTTCGCTTTCACCATCGCCTTGTCGGACAAATTCACGCATTCCCAAATGGGAACGGAAGGCATGCCAGAATGCTCGCTGACGTTATCGTTGAGAAAAACGGAGCAGCCAGATTCACCTGGGGTCGAGCAAATCTCGTGGAGGTGGGTCCAACGCGTGACGCCTATTTAGGCGCCTTGCATGCGCTCGACGATGACGGCAATGACATCCAACCGCTTCTGACATTCGCGCGCTCCTGATATCCCCTTCATGATCGCAAACCAACAGCCCCATCATACTCTCCGCTACACGGACGCTCCCTCGGGAAAATACAGTCATGCTTGCCATACACGGCCTTGCGCTAAAAGCTGGCCAATTCAGCTGGCACTACAACTAGCACCGGCACATCGGAGCAAAATCAAACGGAAGTGGGGCGTGTCCAGTAAGCTCTTTCACGGTAAGATGTTGCAGTAAGCGTGGGGCCCGTAGCTCAGCGGTTAGAGCAGCGGACTCATAATCCGTTGGTCCTAGGTTCAAATCCTAGCGGGCCCACTAGCTCTCTTAGGGCATTTTCTCGCCTACCGATTACGGAGTTTCCCCGATTGACTGTTAGGTTCGCCCTATCTATTGTCGCGCCGTCTGCGGTCGGTGTTTTCGAAGTGAGGCCAGGAGCTGTCGGCCCAGAAAAGCTCTGGCACGAACCGTTTAGCACGGGATCATGTGTTTTTTTCTGAGAGCCCGCGCGTCAGTTGCGAGTCTGAAAAAGCCGGCAGTGTTTCACTCCGAAAGTCGCAGTAGTTTGAGCACTCGGCGATTCCGGCGAGCGCTCGAGGTGTCTCCCGACATTCTCGCTGGCGTAGCGATCCGTGAGCCGACCGAGGTCGCGTGTCTCCTGGAGGTGAAAATGAAAAGCAATCGGCATTCCGTCTCCCCGAGAACAAGGTCAGCGTCTGCTCTTGAGATCTGCCGGCTCTTGGCCATCATTCTCTTTTCGACCGCGACGTTCTTGTGCGCGCAGGACTTCCGGGCAACGCTGGAGGGCGACGTATCGGATCCGAGCGGCGCCGGAGTTGCGAACGCTACGGTTAAGGCGACCAAGCTCGAAAACAATGAAACCAAGGAAGCGAAGACGACCGCTGAGGGACACTACACGATTCCTTACCTCAACCCCGGGATTTACAACATCGAGGTGAGAGCTAATGGCTTCAGCACGCTAAAGATGGAGAACATTGTACTTCGCGTGGCCGACAAGCTGAACTTGCCTTCGCGCTTGCAAATTGGCGGAGTTGCCGATTCGGTGGTTGTCATGGCCCAGCAAGGGGTGATCGAGAGCGGCTCAGCGGACCGCGGCCTGGTTTTCGACCCCATCAAAACGCAGGAATTGCCGCTCAACGGACGCCAGACGTACATGCTAATGTCCCTGACACCGGGCGTCATTTTCACGCAGGAGGCCTTCGGGCCGAGCGGTTTTTCGGGCACGCGCGGCTGGGACGTGAACGCTTCGTACAAAATTAATGGCGCTCGCGCAGGACAAAATCTTTTCCTGCTGAATGGCGCACCCATAAGCGACGCCGGCGGCAGTTGGCAGTTTGCACCCAACGTCGAGGCCGTTCAGGAATTCAAGGTAATGACCAATACCTACGACGCACAGTATGGGCGTTTCGGTGGCGGCGTGGTCAACACCATCATAAAGTCGGGCTCGAGCAACTGGCATGGGGGCGTTTTTGAGTATTTTCGCAATAAGGTCTTCGATGCGAACTACTTTCAGAACAATTTCATCGGTACGCCCGTTCCCAAACACAACCAACATCAGTGGGGAGGAATCATCGGGGGCCCAATCCGGAAGGAAAAGGACTTTATCTTTTTCAGCTTCGAGGGGTGGCGAGAGATCGTTGGCTTTCCCGCACTTTCCAGTGTTCCTCCGTCCCAACTTCGGAAGGTGGACCCCACGTTGCTTGGCGGAGCAGGCGGCATCGACTTTGGCGCTCTCGGATACAAAATCTATGACCCGATGAGTGGGCACGCCTGCGGCGCAGCAAACGAACCTTGTTCGAAGGCTAGTGTTTGGCGCAATGAATTTCCGGGAGACATTCTTCCGGCAAACCGAATCAATCCGGTTGGGCTCAAAATTCTCTCCTACTATCCGGCACCGAATACCATTGGACTGAACAACAACTTTATCGCCAGCGGAAACGTCGGGCGCTACCATTATGACCAGCCAATGGCCCGCTGGGACCATGTCTTCAGCGCGAGCGATAAGATCTACACGTTGGTTACGTTTCAGCATGGCAGTGAATATCGCGATTCAACGGGTTTCGGGCCCCCGGCGGGGAGCGGAGATGTCGGGTCAGA
The DNA here is from genome assembly GCA_001914785.1 of Acidobacteria bacterium 13_2_20CM_57_17. Lineage (GTDB taxonomy): Bacteria > Acidobacteriota > Terriglobia > Acidiferrales > UBA7541 > Acidiferrum. The sequence continues at coordinate 14,156 of MNDE01000132.1, forward strand.
GCGAACCGACCAAAACTACATTGCGGCTTGGACGCACGTGCTTTCCCCAACATCGGTGTTCGACGTCCGGGGCTCGTACGGCAGGTTCACCGCGATGTTTCCGCGTTACACGGACTTCAATCTCACGGCCGACAAGCTTGGCATTACGCAAGTGTTTCACGCGCCCACTTATTCGAAGAACACAGTTCCGGTTATCCAAGTGGATGGGTACACGTTTTTGTTCGGGCTCACCGGCGCTGGTACGCTATTGTCCTGGAACACTTACAATCAATGGAATTTCGCTCCAAGCCTGACAACGACACGTGGCAGGCACACCGTACACACGGGCATCGAGTGGAACTACGTGGCCAGGGGCGACGCGAGTTACGGATGGTCAAACGGGAATTTCTCTTTTGGCCAGGGCTGGACCCAACAAAATAACGGCAACAATCAAAGCACACCGACGGCATTTGACGGTTCCGGACTGGCTACATTACTCCTCGGTGCGCCCACAGGCGGCACTGTCGATTGGAATCAAAGCGCGTACATGACGCGTCCCTACATGGGCTTTTACGTCGGGGATGATTGGAGAATTCGTCCCCGCCTGACGATAAACGTCGGTTTGCGCTATGACATACAGATCCCGTGGCTGGAACGATTTGATCGCGTGAATCGAGGCTTCGACCTGACAAACAAGAGCCCCGACAGCGACGTTATCCTGGCAAAATGGGCCTCCAACCAGGCGAATTGGACAGCTTGCGGCGGGGGTGACGCTACCAAGTGTCCCGCAGGAGTGACGCCTGCCACCGCGACAAAGTATGCCTACCCCTCTCCACCGGCGCAGCTTACGGGCGGATATTTGTTTCCGGGAGTAAACGGTCAATCTCGCCGGCTTTACAACACCGATTGGACAAACATCGCGCCTCGCGTGGGCGTCGCCTGGCTAATCACTGAAAAAACCGTGCTGCGGGCGGGTGCAGGCGTCTATTACATTTCGCCCACGCAACTCGGCACGCGCTCGGGATTTCAGCAGAACACCCCATACAACAGCATCGCGCCGGACGGCATGACTCCCGCTGCCTGTGGCAGCGATCCCACGACTTGTTCGAGCGGGCCGTACTCAATCACAAATCCATTCCCAAATGGGGTTTTGCCACCACCTGGATCGAGTCTGGGTTTGTTGACGAATATTGGAAATGGCGCCAGCTTCCAACCCCCGAACTACAAGATCCCGCGGACATATCAATACTCACTCGGATTCCAGCGGGAGTTGCCCCACGGAATCCTGGCCGAGGCGTCGTACGCGGGGAACTATCAAATCCATATCGAGTCCGGCTTTGATTTGAGCAACATAAGCCTGGCCGACCGTCTCACCGGCGTTGCGGACAATACCTATCTGAACCTGCGAGTACCCAACCCGTTTTTCGGAATCGTTTCACCGCAAACTTCTCTCGGCAGCAGCCCTACTATCTCGCGTTTCGATTTGCTGAGGGCAGACCCTATTTTCCCCGGACTTACGAACAGCCTCGTGCAGGATGGACGCTACCGCTCCGACGCCCTCCAGGTGAAAATCGAGAAGCGGGTTCTAGGCGATCACAGCCGCGGCGTTCTGACTTTTGTCCTTTCCTACGCTTTCGCGAAAGCCTTCGAACAAAACCACCGCCTGAACAACTGGAACGCGCAGGAGCCGCTGATTCACGAGCTGGACAATACAGACAAACCTCAGAACCTTTCCTTCGAAGGCGTCTGGGACTTGCCCATGGGTACCGGTTATAGGCTCTTTGGCGGCCACAGGGCCAGCGCGATTGCCGGGGGCTGGCGTTTCAAGTGGATCTTTACCTATCTTTCGGGCTATCCCGTCGGCTGGCCAAACCTGATAAACAGTTGCGGCACGTGGCACGCAGCCGTCCAAGACGAGAATCACTGGTTCAATAACGATAAGACGTGCTACAAGAATTTCCCGGCGTTCACCCCACGGACGCTTGCGGATCGATTCGGCGACATCCGGAGCCCCTCGCTTCGGCAGCTAAACGTTTCCGCGAAGAAAACTATTTCGTTCAGCGAACGGTACAAGTTCGAGTTCAACGCCGAAGCCTTTAATGTGACGAATACGCCTATTCGGCCGGGACCAGATACAAGCTTCAGCAGCCCGAGGTTCGGGCGGTTGCCGGAGAGCCAGCAGAATTTTCCGCGCGTGATCCAACTGGCGGCAAAGATACTCTTCTAGGTCAATATGTTTCGTGAAGGTGACGCCTTCGTGGAGAGAGAGCAGCCAAAGTAAGGGTCCACTCCTCGGCGCGCTAGTGTGTGGCACTTTTTGCTGCGCGCGCCTCGCGCACGGCTTCGACCAGTTTTTTCGCCGCGTCAATAATTTCCTGTGCCTTTCCTGCGCGAAGGGCCGTCACGTTCACAAGATCGGCGCCCACGCCAAGAGCAAACGCTCCGGCGGAGATATATCCAGCCGCGTTCGAGAGGTTCACTCCTCCCGTGGGAATAAGCTCCACGCCCGGGAAAGGAGCTTTCAGCGCTTTGATGTATTTTGCGCCGCCCATATTTTCGCAAGGAAAAATCTTGATTACTCTCGCGCCTTCCAGAGAGGCCATCATCAATTCCGTGGGTGTAAGCGCGCCGGGGATTGCCAATTTTCCGTGTGCTTGTGCGGTTTTAATGACCGGCACTGACAAACCTGGACTGACTAGGAACTCCGCTCCCGCATCCAGGCATTCCGTGGCTTGTTCGGAACGCAAGACTGTGCCTGCCCCGGTGAGCACTTTATCCCCGTACTTGCGGACGACTTCTCGAATCACCGCCGGCGCATTCGGAACAGTCATGGTGATTTCGATCACTGGGATTCCTCCCGCGCAGATGGCATCGACCGCTTGACGCGCTTCCTCGAAGCTGGCGGCTCTCACCACGGGAACGATTCCAATTTCTCCGATTTTTTTCAAGACTTCATCGATGTTCATTTGTTTTTTGTCCGGTGTACTGCAAGCGAGAAATTAGAATCTATTTAGCGAGCGATTCGCGGCGCGTGGCCTTCCATCACCTGCAAAACTTCCTGCAACGTCGCCATACTCGTATCGCCCGGAGTGGTCATCGCCAACGCGCCGTGCGCCGCGCCGCACTCCACGGCCCATTGCGGTTCGCGCGCCGACAGAAAGCCGTAGATCAAGCCGGAAGCGAAGGAGTCTCCGCCACCAACGCGGTCCAGGATTTCCAGGTTTTCGCGTCGCGTGGCTTCATAAAATTTTCCGTTGCAATAAGCGACGGCGCCCCAATCATTCAGTGTTGCAGTGCGAGCGTTGCGCAAGGTGGTCGCCACAATGGAGAGGGCGGGGAATTGTTGAATTACTTTTTCCATCATGCGCTTGAAATTGGCAGGATCGAGCTGCGAGTGGCTTTCGTCCACGCCTTCCACCTTGAAGCCGAGCGCGGCGGTGAAGTCTTCTTCGTTGCCGAGCATCACGTCGACAAAGGATGCCAGCGAGCGATTTACTTCCTGCGCTCTCGATTTTCCTCCGATGGATTTCCAGAGCGAGCCGCGATAATTCAAATCGTAAGAGACGACGGTTCCCGCGCGCTTGGCCGCTTCCATCGCCTCTCGTGCCACTTGCGGAGTCGTTTCCGAGAGCGCGCAAAAAATGCCGCCGGTATGAAACCAGCGCGTGCCTTCTTTGACAAAGATTTTTTCCCAATCGATTTGGCCAGGCTTGAGCTGAGAAATCGCCGTGTGCCCGCGATCCGAACATCCGAGCGCGGCGCGCACGCCAAATCCGCGATCGGTGAAATTCAAGCCGTTGCGGACCGCGCGGCCGACGCCGTCGTACTCGACCCAGCGGACATGGCTGAGATCGACGCCGCCCTGGAGCATCAAATCCTCGACGAGGCGTCCGACCGGATTGTCGGCGAGCACCGTGACGATGGCGGTGTTCAGGCCGAAGCAGCGGCGCAGGCCGCGCGCCACGTTGTATTCGCCGCCGCCTTCCCACGCGCGGAATTCGCGCGTGGTAGAGACGCGACAATTTCCGGGGTCGAGGCGCAACATCACTTCGCCCAGACTGACCAGATCCCATCGGCAGCTCTCTCTCGGCTTGATCTTCATCGAATCGGCGCCTCTTCCGTGACGCGAGTAAAGTTGTTTCAATTGCCAGAGCGTATTCGCCTGTCAACTATTGAAAGTCAAACTACATCTTGACGGTTGGAGTTCGAAATCAAGAGATCGCGCTTGGCGTTCGACGCGTCGCTGCTGGCCGCGGTTCTTCGCAGCTCCACCCATCCGATTGCCCCTGGCTGCGCTTCCCAGCGATTTTCGCACACCAAACTATTTGCGCACGCGCGCTTCAAAAATTGCGCCTTTAGATTAGGTCAGGGCGTGTTTCAGGCGCTTTGCGGTTTTCTGCAATTGGCGCTTGAGGGCTTCGACCTGCTTGGCTATATCATCAAGCTCCTTCCGGGCCAGTTTCCCGGCCTTCGCAACCTTTTGCACTTTGCGATCCGCGTTGCCCATGGCCGTCCCAATTTTCACCGCAACTCGCGTGAGCCTGCCCTTCCTTGCCATCGTAAGCCTCCCTTCGGAACCGAGCCATCCTATACCCGAACGAATCCCAGAGTCATTAGCAGAACGACATTGGGAGTCAAGCTTGATTCCGGTGGATGGCCTGATGGACAATCACCGCCCGGCGTGAAACGCAGTCACTTTCGGCAAAATTGCTTAGCAAGTTTTGAAAGGTACGCGAATGAGCCGTTTTTTTCGCATGATTTGGTTATCACTCTTCCTTTGGCTGTTCGTCGCGGGCCCTGTGTGCGCGCAGTGGAATCCACTGAACCCAGTTCTCTCCGTGCAGCGCGAATCCGACGGAGTGCGACTGGCGCTGCAGAACGGAACGCTGAAGCTGCAAGTGTGCTCCGATTCGATCATTCGCGTGCGCTATTCCCCGACGGCGACGTTTTCCTCTCGTCCAGAATTCGCAGTGATAAAAGACAGTTGGCCGGTAACAAAGTGGGAGATGCAATCCTCTGAAGACGCCATCATGCTGAGCACTGCGCAATTGAAAATCGTCGTCGCGCGCAAGGATAGCAGCGTTACGTTTCAGGATTCCGCAGGCAAAACGTTGTTCGCGCAAAACGAAGTCAGCATGACTCCGGCTTTAGTGAATGGCGAGCAGACCTATCACGCGGAACTCTTTTCGAAACTATGGGGCTCCTACGAATCTTTTTACGGACTCGGACAGCATCAGTCCGGCGTTTGGAATTACCGCGGTGAAGCTGTGGACATCTCGCAGGACAATACGAACATCAGCATCCCTTTTGTTCTGTCGAGCAGCGGCTATGGCATTTTCTGGAACAACGCATCGCGGAGCCGCTTCAACAATCGCTTT
>MNDE01000156.1 GCA_001914785.1 Acidobacteria bacterium 13_2_20CM_57_17
GAGTAACGAACGCTCAGAATCATGGCAGCAGGACATAGTGCAAGCCATGATGCCGGACATTTCGTGCCCGCAATCCATGTGATGCGCGGGCGCAGCCAGAGTCTTCTGGTGATGATGTGCCGGAATCTTGCATTGACCGGACGTGCAACAAGCGGATTGATAGGACGACCACGCGGCACCGGCAAGAGGCGCGTACAACAAAACGACCATGAGCAAGCAGATGCTTGCGGAAATCGAACGGCGGCGATCATGACGCGCAGTTTGCATGTAGCTTACATGCCGATGCCTATTGCGGACACTATAGCGTGACACGCCATAGTTTGCAAGCCGGTTCGACGACGCTGCTTGCTTTCCTCACACTATACGCCAATCGCACGAGTCTCTGACGTGGTGCGCCGCTCTTGGCCGGCGCGCACTCCTGCGAAGTCCACTAACTTGACTTGAATTGCGCGGCGTCGCAGACTCGAATTATGGCACACAGTTACATACGATTTGACTTTGGCACGGACGAGGACAAGGCGCAGCAAGCGCGGCACAAGCTGGACGGCTGGCGGCAGGCTTTTCGCCTCGACAAGAAATTGCAGTACAAACTGGACCGGCCCGACAGCGCGGGTGTCGAAACTGTGGGCAAGCCCGAACCCGAACCTGAAGCAAAGGCGGCGCCAGTCAAGTCCAAAGGAAAATCAGCGGAAAAGGCCAAGGGCAAGGTGGCTTCCGCTAAATCGAGAGCACCTGCCGCGGAAAAATCAGCGGCAACAGTCAACGGGAGAGTCGGCTTGCTGGTGAGGCTGTATTTTTCTTCGCACGAAAAACTTTCCGAACAACGCTGGCTGGACCGCATTCCGTCCGAGGAGCCGTTCAAGGGCGCATCGCCGAGAGTTATCCATCACGGCGATGCGGAATTTGAGACGACGGACAAGCAGTTTGAGACTTTGGTGTGAGCCGTTCTTGAGCCGCCTTGCCAGGATCGCATGACGAGGCCAAATTGGCTGCATAGGCCGGGAGCATTGGATTTGGCCGGAAGCGGCGATTTGGGCGGAGTGTGGTGGAAATCCGGTATAATTGAATTCCGCGAAGGCACCATTCCGAACTCCAACTCGAGGGCAGAGCGAATGGCGTTACAAACGCGCGTCAAATTGGCAAAGCTTGACGCCCCCAAGGTTCCCGGCCTCGATCACGACACGCTGATTCGAATTTATCGCACGATGTTCCTTTCGCGCCGGCTGGACGACCGCGAGATTCAGCTCAAACGGCAGAACAAAATCTATTTTCAGATTTCCAGCGCCGGGCACGAAGCCGTTTGCGCGGCGATGGGCTTGTTCCTGCGGCCCGGAGTGGACTGGATTTATCCCTACTACCGCGATCGCACACTGTGCCTGATGCTCGGCATGACGCCGGTGGAAATGCTTCTTGCGGCGGTGGGCGCGAAGGACGACCCAAGCTCAGGTGGGCGGCAGATGCCTTCGCATTGGGGCCAGCCCAAGCTCAACATCGTGAGCAAGTCTTCGTGCACGGGCACGCAATTCGTGCAAGCCGTGGGCGCGGCCGAAGCGACGCTTTATTACGAAGGACGATCCAAGGCACTGGCGCAGGCGAAGAGGGCGCCCCTCGGCGAGTACGTGAATCACGAGCACGACGAAATTGTTTACGTTTCAGGCGGAGACGGGGCGACGAGCGAGGGCGAGTTCTGGGAATCGTTGAACGTGGCGTGCGCGAAGAAGCTTCCACTGTTGTACCTCGTCGAAGACAACGGCTATGCCATCTCCGTTCCAATTGAAGTGCAGACTGCCGGAGGCAGCATCTCGAAACTAGTGCGAGGATTTCCCGGGCTGCACGTGGCGGAATGCGACGGGACTGATCCGATCGAAGGCTATTCCGTATGCAAGGAAGCAGTGGCGTATTGCCGCGAGCGCCGCGGGCCCGCGCTGATTCATGCCCATGTCACTCGCCCGTATTCGCATTCGCTTTCCGACGACGAAAAACTGTACAAGTCCCCCGAAGAGCGCGAGGAAGAGGCGCGCCGCGATCCCATTTCCAAGTTCGCACTTTTTCTGGTGCGCGAAGGCATTCTGGACCAGAAACAGATCGAGACCCTGGAAGCGGAAATCGACAATGAAGTGCGCGATGCCGCCGACCATGCGCTGGCCGCGGAAGAGCCGTCGATAGATTCGATTCGAATGAATGTGTATTCGCCGGACGTGGATCCAACGTCCGCTGCATTTGAAGCGGAACCTCAATTGCGTGGCGCGCCGAAGACCATGGTCGAAATGGTCGCGCTGACGCTCTCCGACGAAATGGCGCGCGACGAGCGCATCACCGTTTTTGGCGAAGACGTGGCCGACGCCAGCCGCGAAGACAACCTGAAACACGTAAAGGGTAAGGGTGGCGTCTTCAAAGCTACCGCGGGATTGCAGCGCAAGTACGGCCACGACCGTGTATTCAATACGCCGCTCGCCGAAGCCAGCATCGTGGGACGGGCGGTGGGGATGGCCACGCGCGGATTGAAGCCTGTGGCCGAAATCCAGTTCTTTGACTACATTTGGCCGGCCATGATGCAGATTCGCGATGAACTTTGCGTCATGCGCTGGCGTTCGAATGGAGCGTTCAAGGCGCCGGTGGTGCTTCGTGTGGCGATCGGCGGGTATTTAACCGGCGGCGGTGTGTATCACAGCCAGAGCGGCGAATCGATTTTCACGCACTGCCCGGGGCTGCGCGTGGTGATGCCTTCGACGGCGCTCGATGTAGCCGGTCTTTTGCGCACGGCGATTCGCTGCGACGACCCGGTGATGTTCCTCGAACACAAACATCTGTATCGCCAGCCGTACAACCGCTCGGAAAACCCCGGGTCGGACTTTACGATTCCGTTCGGCAAGGCGCGAATGGTGAAGGAAGGCGCTGACCTCAGCATCATTACTTACGGCGCTGTTGTGCATCGTGCGGAGGTCGCAGCGGCGCAGTTGGAGCGCGAAGGGGTATCCGTTGAAATTATCGATTTGCGTTCGCTATCGCCATACGACTGGGAAGCGATTGCCGCGACGGTCCGCAAGACGCACCGGGTGATTGTAGCTTACGAGGACATGTTGAGCTGGGGATATGGCGCGGAGATCGCCGCGCGGATCGCGGACGAACTCTTTGAAGAGCTAGACGCGCCAGTCAAGCGCGTCGCGGCTATGGATACGTTCTGCGCGTACCAGCCGAAGCTCGAAGACGTGATCCTGCCGCAGACGAGCCACATTGCGGCAGCCGTAAAGCAGCTTCTGGAGTACTGAGCCGTTTGGCTTTACACTACTTCGCGAGGAAACTTTTTCCACCCCATTTGCGTAATTAGAGATAGGGAAGCCAAGAAAATAGCTCTGTGGAGGTGACCCAATGACTTGCGTCAACTGCCAAAAGGACATCGCCGTCGGTTCGCGGTTTTGCTACAACTGTGGGGCCAAGCAGCCGGAAACTCCCCCGCCCGGCTTGTCACCCGCAACGGGCGGCAAGAAAAAACTGATGCGCTCGAGCACTGACAAAAAGATAGCGGGCGTGTGCGCCGGCCTGGCCGATTATTTCGATCTCGATCCCACGATTGTGAGAATCCTGTGGTTCCTGGCAGTATTCTTTGCCGGGACGGGCGGACTTGCTTACATCATTCTTTGGATTGTGCTGCCCGTGGCTCCGGCTGGAGTAATACCGACTTCGGCGACCGTGATTTCTTAGACTACCCGCAAAAATCATGTCCGAGGTGAATTCGGAGCGAATTGAGGGAACTCGCTTCTGGATCGCCCGAGATTTATTCCGCTCACCGGGCATGGGATAGGACCCAACTGGCAAAGGCACGCCACGCTGCTGTCTGGCCGATGGGCATTCTTATCTGTTGAACAAAGATGAGGAATGCGCCCGCCCAGAGCGTGGCGCGATAAACCTTACGCGTGGACCACAGGTCGTAGGCCACCAGGACGAGCAGGAAGAGATAAGAGAACAGCGCCGCCCTGATCGGATTTCTGTGAACCATGGCGAGGGGCCAACGCGCGATGGCGGCGATCATCAATGCAACCGTGGCGACGAGGATGAGGCGTTTGTGCGCAGGCGGATTGAAGCGGGCCCGGAAGGCGAAAAAGACCAGCGTCGCAAAAACCAGCATATCCGTGATGGGAATGATGTAAAAAACTTTCGGATCCATGTGTGGATTGCCGCCACTGCGAACGAGCGCATCGGTGGCCGCCAATACTCCAAGGATTACCATGAGACACGCCAGGAGGAAGCCTGCAATGCCGAGGCGGCGATGGATGTCCACGCGGCCGGCGGAAACCAGAGTGGCTTGCGTCACGAGCAAGAGGACCCAGCAGGAAAATGCCGCCCCGTGCAGGTGAATGATCAGGCTGGGCAGCGGCGCTTGGAACACTCCTGCGAGGTAGTAAGTGCGCGCAAAACCCACAAAAACCGTTGCCAGGATAAGCAAGGCCATGGCCGAAAAGAATAGATCGTCGTAACGGCGGCCTGCCAGACCAACGGAAGGTTTCGCGGGATTACTCGGATGTGCTACGGCTGTGGCCATGGTTCCTCTTTGACCGACTGTTTTGACCGAGATTTCTGGGAGCCCTGAGGGAATTGGCTGAAGTGTAGAACGAATTGATGTTGGATTTCCAGCGAAATCTGGTGTTTGGACGGGTGACAGAAATTACCGCCGCCAACACGTGTGGTTCGCAACGGCGACTTTGCTAGATTTTCATTCAGAAACGACTGCACACTTACGACGGTGAAAGTATATTCGCTACTCGTACTTTTCCTAGACGCTAGGCGGTCGCAGCCCTGCTTTTGGCGCGCGTGTCGGACTGGTCCCTGAAATTCCAGCGTTTGTGATTGACGCTCACCGACGCCACGTCTTGTGGCGAAAAGGGAATTTCCTTGTACCCGCGGACCTCGATAATGCAGCCTTCGCTTATGACCACTTGCTCGAAAATCCTCGCATCCTTCAATTGCACCGAAACAACGTGATAACCAAAGCCGGTCTCTTCCGCGTTCTTCAGGTGTTCCGTACACCCACAGGGAATAGGAACCAACCGTTTCATTACAAACCTCCAGCCGAGTTGGAGTATCGGGGGAGCGGAATAGTACGATATGGCGGAGGCGCTGTCTACCATCGCGGGGACGAAGAATAGGCGAACCTATTTTAGGGGCACCGCGAGCCCGCAAGGTGCTGCACGATTCACACGGAAGCAACTTACTTGACGAATCCCCATTTTTCTAAGGCCCGTTACTTGCCCTTACCTTCGAACAGGGGTTGATCGAGAGACAATCGGCCTGCTCCGACGGTGGCGAGCGCGAAGCACGCGGCTAGTATCGCTAGGGGGAATTCGTAATTGTGCACCGCCAGATAGCCTCCCGCGCTGTGGACCTTCCAGATGGCCACGCCCATCTCGATAGCCAGGAGCAGCGCCGCCACACGCGTAAACACCCCCAAGCTCAAAAGAACGGCGCCGAAGACTTCCAATACTCCTGAAATGTAAACGAAATATCCTGGCAGCCCGTGCTCCACGAAGAATGCCTGCATGCCTGGGACGGAGTGGGCCACCTTCGGGTAGCCGTGGGCGAAGAAAATCAGCGCGAGAACCAGGCGAAGGACCAGTAATCCTATTGGCTGAAGCGCATTGAGAAACTTCATGAACAAATCCTCCGCGATTCGTGGCGAGAGTTTGATTCGAATGCCTGAGGATTCTAGCAGAAAAGCAAAGCCGTCACGGTCACCCCTGAGGTTGCTCGCGTTTCAGGTACAATCTTTAGCGAACCACGAAGAGTGACGGAGAATCATGTCAAAAGTTGAGACGAATAGTGTGCTTGGCGGCGGAGATAAGGGCCACAAATGAAGAGGAAACTCCTGATTGCCGTGCCGCTGCTGGCACTGGTGGTGCTGGTGGCCTGGATGCTCCGGCCGAAGCGCGAGAACCAGGGCGAAGCCTTTGTCAGCGAAAAAGTCGCTCCACTTCTGAGCGGGATCGCGCAGGTCCGCGAGCAAGTGGGAATGCTGCATTACGGCGAGCGCGTGGACGTGCTCGCCAAGCGCAATGACTACGCAAAAGTGCGAACCAACGCAGGCGCGGTTGGCTGGGTGGACAGCCGGCAGTTGATGGAACCGGCCCTGTGGCAGCGCAGCATCAAGCTGCTGGACCAAACGCGAGGAATGCCGGTGCAGGCGCGCGGGCGTACCAAAGTCTCCACCAATTTGCGAGTGCAGCCCGGGCGAACAGAGCCCCGGCTCTATCAATTTGCGCGAAACGTTCCCGTCGAGATTGTCGGGCGCTCCACGGCAGATTGGGTGCAAGCATCGGACGAAAGAGACAATTCAAATGAGCCGCAGGGAACGAAGAAGGAAGATTGGTTTCTGGTGCGTGGCGTGGCCACACGGCCGCCCGGAGACTCCTCGACGCGAGCTGAGCCCGTAAATACAACGCAGCCTGGCGACCAGACTGTGCCCATCGCCGGCTGGGTAGTGGCCCGTTTCATCGAAATGGACTTGCCAGATCCGGTACGCGAAGGAGCGGCTTCCGCAAATATCCGGCCGGTAGCGTGGTTCGAACTGAATCGCGTGAGCGACCCTTCGGGCGACAAGCCGCAGTATCTTTTGGCGGCGGCGCGCGGGCCGGAAGGCCAGGCCTGCGATTTTACGACTCTGCGCGTTTACACCTGGTATGCCAAAAAGGACCGGTACGAGACAGCATTCATCGAGAACAGGCTGTGCGGCCAGCTACCGATTCGGCTTGGCACTGGGCCCAAGGACGAACCCGAATTTCGCTTCCATGTGATTGACTGGAATAAGCAAGAACGTGTCTACAGGCTGATCCAGACAGTTGTTCGCCGTGTGCGCGAGCCAGGCGAAACTTCCGGAAAGCATGGCTCGGCAAAGATGACGCGATGACGCTGCACATCAACGAGGCGGAAGTGCGGGCCGTGCTGACGATGCCTCAGGCGCTCGAAGCGGTCGAAGACATTTCGCGCAAGCAGTCGACGGGAGAAGTTGTAGTACATCCTCGCCGGCGGTTCGAATTGCCCGGCGGATTTTTTCACTACATGGCCGCGGCGGATTACTCGGCCGGCTTCGTTGCCATGAAGCAGTACACCTACGTTCGCGGCAAACTGCAATTTCTTGTTCCACTTTACGAGATGGCCACGGGCGGCCTGCTCGCGCAGATCGAAGCCGATTACATGGGGCAGCTGAGGACCGGCGCGGCTTCCGGCGTAGCCACGAAATATCTGGCGCGCAAGGATTCTCGCATAGCCGCGATCATCGGCACCGGCGGCCAGGCAAGGACACAGCTCGAAGCGGTTGCCGTGGTTCGCAAGCTGAAATCGGCGCGCGCCTATGGCCGCGACTCCGCGAAGCGCGAGAAGTTCTGTGCCGAAATGTCCAAACGAATTGGCATTCCCGTGCATCCTTGTTCATCCTCGGCAGAAGCTGTGCGCGGCGCCGACATTATTTCGACGGCCACAACTGCCTCGCAACCGGTAGTGCGCGGCGCGGATTTGGCGCCTGGAGTCCACATCAATGCCATCGGCGCGAACCACGCGCACAAGCGCGAGCTGGATGATGAAGCGGTCGCCAGCGCGGACGTCATCGTCGTGGATTCCGAGGAACAGTCGCGGCAGGAAGCAGGCGACCTGATCCTCGCTTTTCATGGCGACGAAATTTGCTGGACCGGCGTCAAAAAACTTTCTGAAATCGTGGCAGGGAAAGCGAGCGGCAGAACCAGCGATTCGGAAGTCACACTTTTCAAATCGAATGGGATTGCGTCCTGGGATCTCGCCGTGGCGATGAAAGTCTACGCCATGGCGCGAGAGAAAGGGCTGGGCAGGGAATTACCCCTGTGGAGTGAAAGCTCGAATCGCTAGGGAAGCCGCCTAATGGCCTTTTACGCCGAAGTTGCGGCGCAAGGCGTCATGCAACCGGGACTTCACGTCGCCGGGCAATTCGATGGGCCTTGAATCGCAGAAGAGTTGCACGGTCATCCTGGTTTGATCGACCACGATTTTGCACTCTGTACAGTGTTCGAGATGGCGCTCGAGTTCCTGCCTCACCGACAGATCGAGATCGCCGTCGATATAATCGGAAATCTCGCGAATGACGTTTTTGCAGTTCAATTTGCAACGCCCTGGCGAAAATAGCGATTCAGCTTCTGGCGGAGCTTGAGCCGGGCCCGCAACAGCCGTGATTTTACCGCAGGAACGGAGATTCCGAGCGCTTTGGCGGTTTCTTCCGTGGAAAGTTCTTCGACATCGCGCAACACGAAAACAACGCGAAAGTCCGGCTCCAGCTTGTCGATGACCTCGGAAAGGATTTCGTGCATTTCCGTCTGGGCAAAACGTTGTTCCGGGCTTGGCCCCCAATCCTCAATCTCGCGGGGCATGAGGTCTTCGTCGCCTTCCACCGGCTCGTCGAGCGAAAATTGGTTCGGGCGACGCTTGCGCAGGCGCATCAGCGCTTCGTTCGCGGCAATGCGTACCAGCCAGGTGTAAAAGCGGGAGTCTTCCTGGAAATCCTTGAGGTGCGCGTAAGACTTAAGGAAGGCGTCCTGCATGGCGTCTTCGGCGTCTTCGCGATTTCGCGTGATGTTCATGGTGAGCCGGAAGATTTTCGCTTCGTAGCGGTTCACAAGCTCTTCGAAGGCACGCGCGTCGCCGCGCTTGGCGGCGGCCACCAGCAGGTGTTCATCCTCGCGCGCAACCGTGGAGGGTAGTCGATGAGGATTTGATGCGTTCAATGGTATCGGCAGCCCGATCGGCGGCTGCATCCTCGCTTTCCCATCAATAAAGGTAGCACAGTGCATTGAACACTTCCTCAGTCCAAGTGTTTGGATGCTCCGGCCGGCTATGAGATTCAGGAAATAGCAAAAAGTTACGTTGTTGTTGTGCTCCGAGGGCCCCAGGGGAATAGCTAGAAGCTAGGCTCCATGTTCAAAGAGGGCAGTGATGACCTGGCGGCCTATGCCGAAAAGTGCGCTGGCCGGTTCGACGTTAAGTAGTAAAATCGAAGGCCACAGTCATCTTACAAATGCGAACACTTCCCGACCACCTTCGAAAGGGTATGAAGCTTGTGATTGTCGGCTGCAATCCGAGCGAGTCCTCCGTCCGCGTAGGCCATTATTACGCCGGCCGCGGCAACGAATTCTGGCCCATGCTTTATGAAAGCGGTGTCGTACCGGAACCTTTTGATTATCACGACGACAAGCGAGTGATCGAATTCGGCGTCGGGCTTACCGACTTGGTGAAGCGTCCCACCAAAGGTATCGAAGAACTGAAGCGCGAAGACTACGCCGAAGGACGAATCGTTCTCTCGCAGAAGCTTGAGGAATTCGCTCCTCATGTTGTGGCATTTAATGGCAAACTGACTTACGAGCAGTTTGCGCAGCGAAAATGCAAATTTGGCATTCAGAAGGAGATGCTCTACGGAGCGCGCGTGTATGTTCTGCCTTCCACCAGCGGCGCGAACGCCACCGGCAGGAGCGAGAAGGTGCGGCACTTTAGAAAACTGGCGCAACTCGTTGCGCGCATCGGCAAAGAACACGAAACCAAGGCCCACTGAACGGAGTTACCCGTGAGCAATCCTCCACAACTTGCGCAAGCCGGAGCGCTCATCCTTGAACAGAGGCACGAAGGCATTGCCGTACTGGTGATGAATCGCCCCGACCGGCTGAATGCGCTGAACAACGAGCTAGCCTCGGCGCTCAATGACGCGCTCGGACGAATCGCGAAAGATCCCAGCGTCAATGTGGTGGTGGTCACCGGAGCGGGACGCGCTTTTTGCGCGGGCGGCGACTTGGGCGCGCTGGGCAAGGGCCGCCAAACCGGCGCGACACATGAGTTGGAGCCGCTGCTGCGCGCCGGCATGCAAATGGTCCTCAAGATGCGCACCATGCCACAGCCGGTGATTGCCGCGGTGAACGGAGCTGCCGCCGGTGCGGGCATGAACATTGCGCTCGCTGCGGACATTCGCATTGCCGCGGAAGAAGCGACCTTCGGACAAAATTTCGCAAAGGTTGGATTGTTTCCCGATTACGGCGGAACTTATTTCCTGCCGCAACTTGTTGGACCAGCCAAAGCTGCCGAACTTTTTTACACGGGTGACATGATCGATGCGAAAGCGGCGCTTGCGCTCGGCTTGGTAAATCAGGTCGTTCCGGCCGCCCAGCTCGAAACGGCTGTGAAAACGTTGGCGCAAAAAATCGCGCAAGGGCCGTCTCTCCCCATCCGCGCGGTAAAGAAGGCGCTTTTTGCGAGCCAGGAGAAGGAACTTGCGCAGGCGCTCGACAACGAAGTGCGCGAGCAGGTTCGTTGCTACCTGTCCGATGATTGCAATGAAGGAATTCGAGCGTTTTTCGAAAAGCGGCCACCGAAGTTTCAGGCAAAGTAGCCTCCCTGATTCCATCCTCCGACGATCATGACTAACGGCCACGAAACGATTCAGTTGCGGCTCGAAGATCGCACGGCGTGGATCACCCTCGACCGGCCACCGCTCAATATTCTCGATACTTCAATGATGCAGGCGCTGGATGCGGTGCTGAAACGCGCTATTCCCAAATGCGATTTCGTGATTTTTCAAGGCGCGGGCCAGAAGGCTTTTTCGGCGGGAGCGGAAATTGCCGATCATGCTCCCAAGCGCGTCAGTAAAATGCTCTCGGCGTTTCACGCTGTTTTTCGCAGGCTCGCTGCCGCGGACCGCGTGACGATCGCTGCTGTTCGCGGATACTGCCTTGGCGGCGGGATGGAACTTGCGAGCTTCTGCGATTTTGTACTTGCTGCGGAATCCGCGGAGTTTGGCCAGCCGGAAATTAAACTGGGCTGTTTTCCTCCCTTGGCGATGGTCACGTTGCCGCAGCTCATTGGGATGCGCGCGGCAGCACGACTTATTCTAACTGGAGAGCAAATCGGCGCGGCGGAGGCCTGCCGGCTCGGTCTGGTTACGCGGGTGGTTCCTGATGTACAGTTGCCTGCTGCTGTGGACAGCTTGCTCGAGGAGCTGCGTAGGTTGAGTCCGAGCGTCCTCCGGCTAACGCGAAAGACACTCCATCGTCTCCATTTTGCGGATTTCGCGAAGCAACTCAAAGAAGCGGAACGCGTATACTTGTCTGTGCTGATGAAGAGCCATGATGCGCGGGAAGGAATACTTGCTTTCCTCGAAAAACGCAAACCGAATTGGAAGGGCAAATAGTAGATGGATGAATTGGAGATTACGCCCGCGGATGTGAAAGCCCGGATGGATCGCGGCGAACAATTGGTCCTCATTGATGTGCGCGAACCTTGGGAACATCAAGTTTGCCGGATCGAAGGCGCGAAACTGGTGCCACTCGGCTCGCTGGCGGCGAGCCTGCAAACGTTGCCGGATGTGGACGAAGTGATTTGCTATTGCCATCATGGGATGCGCAGTCTGGATGCGGCGGCTTGGCTGCGGTTTCAGGGGATCGAGAAAGCGAAATCCTTGTCTGGCGGAATCGAGCGATGGTCTGTCGAGATCGATCTGAGAGTTCCGCGATATTAGGTGGAACCTTGCTGAAATGGGGCGAAGCATGCTGCGCCCCTACGAAGAACGTGACCGGGAAAGAAGCCCTTGCCAAAGATGAAAATTAAATTTCTGCAGAAACCGACGTGAACTACTTGCCGAAGAGCAAGAGGTCTCTTGCTGGAAATAGGCGTGGAGTTTGAGTCGCGCGATTTGGATAAGGAGCGACTGAGCGAAGCAGAGCTCGAAGAACTGATCGGCGACCGCGATTACAAAGAATTTCTGAATACGCGAAACGAGCTTTACCGAACACGGAAAATGAAGGAACGTCCTCCTTCGCGCGCGGAGGCCATTAAACTGATGGCGAAAGAACCGAACCTCATTCGCAGGCCGATAGCGCTTCAGGGATCGCAGATGGTGCTCGGATTTGACGAAGCGGCTTACCGGAAAATCATAGAGTGATTGTCCGTCGAAATGAGAAACTGTGGCCCGCTTCCCCCGACCGAGTCGGGGTAAACTCCGGAGGGCCCTACAAGAGCAAAAGGCTAACGGATGGATGTGAAAACGATTGCCGTAATCGGCGCGGGCACGATGGGACGCGGAATTGCCTATGCCGCTGCTTTCGGCGGGTACAACACGGTCCTTGAAGACGTTTCACGCCACG
The DNA here is from genome assembly GCA_001914785.1 of Acidobacteria bacterium 13_2_20CM_57_17. Classification (GTDB taxonomy): domain Bacteria; phylum Acidobacteriota; class Terriglobia; order Acidiferrales; family UBA7541; genus Acidiferrum. Next base: position 12,138 of record MNDE01000156.1, read on the forward strand.
TGCTCGAACAAGGCGTTGCCTGGATTCGCCAATCCTTCGAAGAAGGGGTGGCGCGAGGCAAGGTCGAAGCCGGAGTGCGCGACAGAGCGCTGTCGCTGATTTCGACGGCGAACAACGTCGAGAACAGCATTCGCGACGCCGAATTGATTATCGAAGCGGTTCCGGAAGAACTGGAGATGAAGCTGGAACTCTTCACCATCTTCGACAAGTTCGCCAAGGCCGGCGCCATTTTCGCAAGTAACACTTCGTCGCTTTCGATCACGGATTTTACGGACGTCACGATTTCGCGCGATCGCTGCATCGGAATGCACTTCTTCAACCCTGTGCCAAAAATGAAACTCATCGAAATTGTGAAGACGCCGCACACGTCCGATGAAACCGTGGCTACTTGCCGCGAAGTCGCGCGTCGCATGGGCAAGGAAGTGGTAATCGTCAACGAGGCGCCCGGGTTTATCACCACGCGCGTGAACGCGCTGATCGGCAACGAAGCGTTCAACATGCTGGAAGCGGGAATTGCCACGCCCGAAGACATCGACAAGGCGCTGAAGCTGGGGCTGAATCATCCCATGGGGCCGTTCGAACTGGTCGATCTCGTGGGACTTGATGTGCGGTTGAAAATTCTCGAGTATCTCCATCAAACGTTGGGCGAAAAGTACAGGCCCAATCCTTTACTGCGGCAATACGTGCGAGAAGGGCGGCTTGGCCGCAAGACGGGACGCGGCGTTTATGAATATCCGCAAGAAAAAGCTGCAGAGAAAAAAGCGTAATCGCGCTGGAGAGAACGGATTGACTCCACGATGAAAACACTCGCCGAGAGAATCGTCATCCAACAGGGCGACCTGACGGAGATGGATGCGGACGCCATCGTCAACGCGGCCAACAATGATTTGTTTTTGGGCGGAGGCGTAGCGGGAGCGATTCGCCGCAAAGGCGGCGAAGAAATCCAGCGCGAATGCGACGCCATCGGAAGCATTCCGATCGGATATGCGGCCATCACCACGGGAGGAAAACTGAAGGCGCGATTTGTGATTCACGCAGCGAGCATGGAGCTTGGCGGAAAGACGAACGCGGATTCTCTGCGGCGTTCCGCGGCGCACTCTCTGAAAATTGCCAATGAGCGCGGCCTGAAAACCATCGCGTTTCCCGCAGTTGGGACGGGCATCGCGGGATTTCCGCTGAAAGATTGCGCGGAGATCATGCTTCGCGAGGCGGCGCAGCATCTGCGAGGGGAGACCTCTCTGGAAACGGTCTACTTCGTGCTTTTCGACGAAGCGGCCCAGGGAGTGTTTGAGCGGGCCTGGAAGAAAATCCAGGCGGAGAATGCTTCCGGTTCAGCGGGAGCCAAAGGCGCGTGACGCCACTCGCTGAATTACTTGCCGACCGCATTCGCCGCTTTGGCCCCATCACGTTCGCGGATTACATGCGCGAATGCCTCTACCATCCGGTGCATGGGTACTACAGCAAAGTGGAGGCCAAACGCTTTGCCGATTATTACACCAGCGTCGACGTTCATCCCATTTTTGCGCGGCTGCTGGCGCGCCAGTTCGCGGAGATGTGGGAAAGTCTCGGGCGCCCGGCGGAATTTGTGCTCGTCGAAGCTGGCGCGGGTGTCGGGCGGTTCGCTTCGCAAGTTCTCGATTTTTGCGAAGCGAAGCTTGCAGCATTTTATGGGGCTCTGCGCTACGTCGCCGTGGAGCGTTCCGCTGCGCGGCGCGAACAGGCGACGATGCACTCGAAGCGCCATGCGGCTGCCGGACACTTTGCGAGTTCCGCGGAACTCCCCGCACACATCGCGGCAGGCTGCTTCTTTTCCAACGAATTGGTGGATGCGCTGCCGGTGCACCGGGTGGTGATGGACGGCGGCGCGATGAAAGAAGTTTTCGCTGATTTCCGCGACGGGAAGTTCGTGGGCGTTGTGGCGCCGCTCTCGACTTGCGCCATCTCCGAATATTTCGGCGTGCAAGGCATTACCTTGCACGAGGGCCAGCACGCCGAAGCAGGATTGGAAGCGTGCGACTGGATCAGCGAAATCGGCCGGCGCCTCGAACGCGGTTACGTGCTTACGATTGACTACGGCCATCCTGCGGCCGATCTGTTTGACGATCACCACATGCGCGGGACACTGCTTGCGTATCAAAACCATCGCGCCAGCGAAGATTTTTATGCTTCACCCGGCCAGCAGGACCTGACGGCGCACGTCAATTTCACGGCGCTCGAATTGTGGGGAAAACGGTCACGCCTTGAAACGGCGGGGTTCACTTCACAGACGGCCTTTCTGCTGGCGCTCGGCCAGGGAAATGAATTTGCCGACCTCTACGACGAAGGGCAATCCGACGCCGAGCGCACGAAAGCGCGGCTACAACTCAAGACGCTGATCCATCCCGAAGGAATGGGGGAACGGTTCCAAGTGCTGGTGCAGCGAAAGGGCGTTAGCGGCTCGCAATTGACCGGTCTAGCGGGAATCTAGTTTCCGATTTGGAGTGCGCGCCGGCCGAAAGAGAGAAACCTCACCCCTGAAGGGGTGAGCTACAGTTCCTCAGGCTGAGCCACGGCAGCCTTTGGAGCGCTCCTCGGGTTTCTGGCTAATCATAACGACCCCCACCCCCCTGTGTTTTTTGTAAGTCCTCCATCTAAAGAACTTAGTTTTTATGTAAGTGGTTTAGAATCAACACTTAGCGGCATTTTCCATAAGTGTTGATTCTAAAGGTAGTTAGACGCGCGTTTTGCACACATTTCTGCAAGTGTGGATTTCAAATAACTTAATCAGATAGGACGTTCTGGCGTGGGAGGGCACCGCTCAGAAAGGAGACCAGCTTCTTAGGTGAATTGTGTGCCAGAAATAAAAAATGCGGCATATAACTTGCCGCAGTCAGAAAGAGCCTGCACTTTTACCCAGGAATAAGCGTACCGGATGACATACAGCGAGTCAAGGAGTTTTTGGGTCGTGGGCTAGTTTGCGATTCCTGCGTTAATCAGGCACTCTTCTCCCTCAGTCTCTGATGTCCGAGATTTCCTCAGCAGATCTTCGTCCTTTTGGTTTGAACGTAAGGCCCAACAAAAAGAAAACCACCGCCAATTCTGGCACGCCAATAACAACGACAAGCCAAAAATAACTGGCTTGCTCCCAACGCACCCGTGAGAGCAGTGCAAAGTGACCAATAATTAGAACGCCCAATCCTGCCCAGAATTTCAATTTCCGGCGGAAATCCCAGAACTTCTTCACGGCGTACCCAAACACAAAAACAGCAGCCATGAAGATGTTCATCCACTTGATGATAGTATGCTCGTCGATTCCTTTGCTTGCCGCAAATAAGTAAGACCCTGCGAAGGCAGCAATCATTAGTGGTGCAATCAGGAGGGAAAGGAGCCAGTCTCTCCCGTGCGTCCCGAGGGGCCGTCGGGTCACCAACTTGCGAGCTAAGAGAATAAGGACGGTGGGCACCAGAACGAGAAAGGCAGCCACTACGACGGCCGTCAGAAGAAGCGTGAAAGGCCCGAAGTCGTTCATCTGGTAACACCATACCACAGCGAATAACAGTAGCCATTCCGGATCTCCATGTCGGTCTAAGTCCAGGTAAGTCGCCCAATCGGAGGCTGGCGCACTGTTGGTTTTTGGGAGATCCTGCCCGCTGCAAGACGATTCTTATCACTACGGCGTAGGCGTGGGTTTTTTGAGGACGGGCTTTTCGCCGGAGGCGGGAGTGGGAACCGCCATGGCGGGTTTTGCTGGTTCGTTGGTGGCAGGGGCGGCGACGGAGGTGCCGCCGCCTTCGGAGTAAGCTTTTTTGAGGTAGCGCTCGGCGGTCGCCTGCGCACTGCCGGTATCGTCGTTGGTTTGTTTGGCTTTGCTGTATTCGTTGACAGCGCGCTCGCGCTGGCCCAGCAAATCAAAAATCTCGCCGAGATAGATGTGGCTCCAGACTTCCGTCCATTTTTCCGAGGGCTCCGGAACGGTCTGCAACGCTTCTTTGAATGAGTTGGCGGCGGCCTGATAGTTTTTCTGGTAGAAGAACGCCTCACCCATGCGGAAATTCGCCAGCGGCCGATTCGGCTGAATGGAAAGCGCCCGCTGATATTGCGCCACGGCGTCGTAGAACTTTCCTTGTTCGGCCAAGTCCTCACCTCGGGCGATGGCCGCGCGAGCACGCAGCGAAGTGCTCCCCTTGAGGATGAGATTATTGGGATCGATTTTGATTCCGTTTGGTTTCGGGCGGCCGAACGTTTCGACGGTGAATCCCGATTCAGTGCCGATCACGTCGATCGTTTTCAACTCCGGATTTCCTTCGGTATCGATGCGCAATTCCACGGGCATGCGAAAAGTGTCCAGCGGCTGCTTGATCTTACCGTTGACGCGAAAGCCCTTGGGCGTGCGGTAGACGACGTATTCCAGCGTGAACTCCGGCACGCCCGTGGAATTCAGCCACTGGGCGAAAAACGCTTGCAGGTTGGGAGGGTCCTGCTGCGGCTTGACGGCGGCCTTCGCGCGGCGCTCAGCAATCTTTTCAAAATCGTCGATGCGCGCGCTCTTCTCCGCAAATTGAAAGTAGAAGTCGCGCAAGGCGGCTTTGAACGCGACGTCGCCCATCTGCGCCCGCAACATGTGAAAAAGCAACGCCCCTTTGTTCGTCACTACGGAACGGTAGTCGGGAGAGTAGGGGGCCAAACGCGCCGCTTGCGCGACGGGAGCGGCATCTTCATACATCAGCGCGCCAACGGCAAATTCGTCCACTGCGCGGAGTCCCGCTTCCTTGCCAGCGTTTTGCTCGGCGTAGAGCGCTTCGGAATAGCGAGCCAGCCCGTCGCTAATCCAGACGTCGCCCGGCGTCGCGGGCAAAACCTGAACTCCCCACCATTGCGAAGCCACCAGGCGCGAAATGGTTCGGTCGCTACCCTTGGGATCCCAGGCGCGCTGGCTCAGGAGCAAAACTCCCGGGGCCGCGAAATCGCGGAGCGTCCCGTCGGGAATCTGGATCAACGTGAAAGTGGGATCCGGAATGGGGCCAAACATGTCTGAAAAAATGATCGCCGAACGCGCAACGCTGGCTGCAAATTCCGCGGCGTTCGCGGAGGACGCCTTCGGAGCGTAGACGGCAACGTTGATGCCTTCAGCTTGCTTGGGATTGAGCTGAAGTTTGCCGACGACAAACGTGCCATGCGGCGCGGGATTCTTGCACTCGAAAGTGTAGAGAAGCCTGCCGCCTTCCACGGCATTCTTGCCGGCCATGGGCGATGGAGCGGAGGCTTTGCCGGTTCCCGCGACGGCGAAGGAATCTGGAACGTTCAGGCGAAAAGTCGCGGTGTAACGGTTCGAGGGAAAGTTCGTGAGGGGGAACCACCTGGCCGGAAGCAGCAGATAGGCGCCATCTTTGTTGATAAACGCGGCGCGTACGCCCGGCACAGGACTGTTCTCTTCGTTTACGAGCAAACCCGCGTAAGTGTAAGTGAGGATGACGTGGCCGTCGGTGGCGACGGGCGTGGGCAACTGTGCGATAACGACAAGCGGGTTCTGACTGTCGCGCTCGAAAGTGAGCGGCTTGCCGTCGGGCCCTTTTACGTCCTTCACGATCAGATTGGGATGCAACTCCACGCGCACGCTGCTGGAGGCTTCGACGGCTTTGAAATCGACTTTTGCAGTCGCTGAAATGGATTGCCCAATGGCGTCAAGCGACGCGGAGACGTCGTAGTGATCGGCAAGGAAATTCGCGGCCCGGGGAACCTGCGCGCGGAGAGGTGCGGCTGCAAAGCAGAGATACGTGAGCGCAAGGACGCAAAAAACGCTCGAAGGTAGTCGGCGAAGGGCCATCGGACCCCTTTCAAATGTCTTCAATTTTGCACCAATGTACACTAATAGGATACCAAACCCATCACTTCGCGTTGCTTTGAGCTGCGACAAGCAGCCTGGCAATCTCATCAGCTGCCCGTTCGACGGCTCCAGGCGGCCCGAGAAGGCGGCGCACCTCCGCTAAGCCGCGGGTCATTTCCTCCATTCGCCGCTGGCCTTCTTCGGAGGCGGAGAGCAGACTTACCGCTTCCTTGGCGACCAGCTGGGGCGTGAAGTCGTGCTGGATTAACTCAGGCACGACGGCGCGGCCAGCGATCAGATTGACCATGCTGAAAAACTTGGTGCGCACCAGCGGCTTTGCGAGGCGCGCCGTCACCGGAGAGAGGCGATACACGACAATCATCGGCTTGCCGAGGAGCGCCGTTTCCACCGTGGCTGTGCCGCTGGAGACGATGGCCAAGTCCGCCGCGGACAAAGCGTTGTAAGTGTCGTCCTGGATGAAGCGCACATGCCAATCGGAAGGGAATTGCGCCTCCAGCCGAGTGGTATCCAGTCCGGGCGCAACGGCAATTACAATCTCGAGCGGGCTTGCCAGCTTTTGGCGAATCTCCAATAGAGCATCAACCAACACCGGCAAATGGTGCGCGATTTCTCCTCGCCGGCTGCCCGGCAGAACGGTCAATATTTTGCTTCGTTCTTCCAGACCGTATTTCTTGCAAAATAATTCCCGCGTCAGCGTGGCGTTTACGTTTCCCACCAGCGGATGGCCGATGAATTTCACGGGCACGCCTGCATCGGCGTAGAACTTTTCTTCGAAAGGAAAGATGCACAAGGCGTAAGCGAACCGCCTTCGCACCAAATTCACGCGCCAGGGCCGCCATGCCCAGAACTGCGGGCAAATGTAATAAACGTTTCGAATGCCCCTGGGGCGCAGCTTGCGCGCGAGACGCAGGTGGAAGCCGGGGAAGTCCGTCAGGATGGCGAGGGGCGGGCGACGGCGCTCGGCTTCGTCAACGAGGCGACGCATGGCGCGGAACAGAGAAGGCAAACGCTTGAGCACTTCGGTGATTCCGACCACGGAAACTTCTGAATAGTCCGTGATGATCTCGACGCCTGCGGCGCGCATTTGCGGGCCGCCCATTCCGAAAATCGCCACGTCCAGGCGCTGCTTCAGCGCTGTCGCGAGCCGCGCAGCGTACATGTCTCCGGAGGCTTCGCCGGCGGAAAGAAGGAGCGGTATGGGCGGCATGTGCGGATGGCGCAAGAATCAGTCGCTGGCCGGTAACACGGAAGGCTCAGCCGAGCGGCTGGCTTCGATGGGAAGGTGCAGTTCCTGTTCCTTGTATTGCAACTGGTACAGCCGGTAGTAAATTCCGCGCTGCGAGAGGAGCTCTTGATGCGCGCCCTGTTCGCGCAAGCGCCCTTTGTGAAACACGAGGATGCGGTCGGCATGCTGGATGGTGCTGAGACGATGCGCGATGACCAGCGCGGTTCGGCCGGACAACAAGCGATTCAACGCTTCTCGAATGAGCAACTCGGTCTTGGTGTCCACGCTGGACGTGGCCTCATCGAGGATGAGGAAGCGCGGATTGTGGGCCAGCGCGCGCGCGAAATTGATGAGCTGGCGCTGGCCGACAGAAAGAGTGGAGCCGCGCTCGTTGACGTTGCTGGCCACACCTTCGGGCAGGGAGCGGATGAATTCGCCGAGGCCGATCTCTTCGACGGCGCGCTCGACGGTGGCGCGGTCGATATTGGGAGTGCCGAGGCGGATATTGGTTTCGATTGTGCCAGTGAAAAGGAATGGATCCTGGAGCACGATGCCGAATTGCCGGCGCAAATCCTGCAATTCGATGGTTCGAATGTCTTTGCCATCGAGGAGGATTTGTCCCCGCTGAACGTCGTAAAAGCGCAGCAGAAGGGAAATCAGAGTGGTCTTGCCCGCGCCGGTGTGGCCTACGATGGCGATGGTTTGCCCAGGCTCCACTCGGAAGGAGACATCGCGCAGGACCCAATCTTCGTCGGCGGGCTCGGCGACATTGTTCATTTCAGGGTTTGTACTTACAAACCCTGAATCCCGGCGGTAGCTGAACCAGACGTTGCGGAACTCGATTTCGCCGCGCGGATGGTCGAGCGGAATGGCGTTAGGGTCGGACTCGACGAGCACCGGTTCGTCGAGAAGTTTGAAGATGCGCTCGGATGCGGCCATCGCGGACTGGAGGATGTTGAATTTTTCGCTGAGATCCTGAATGGGCCGGAAAAAGCGCTGCGCGAACATGGTGAACGCGGTGAGGACGCCGAGAGTGATGCCGCCGGAGAGAATGCGGTTTCCGCCGGACCAATAAATCAGCGCAATCGTGGCGAAACTGAGAAACTCGACCGCGGGATAGAAGAGAGCGTAAGCGAGAATAGCGTCGCGCCAGGCCAGCATGTTGTCGCGATTGCGCTTCTCGAATTCGTCCATGGCTTTGCGCTCGCGATTGAAGAGCTGCACGACGCTCATGCCGGAGATATATTCCTGGAGGAACGCGTTGATGCGGGCAATGGCGGTGCGGATGCGGCGATTGGCGTCGCGCACGAACTTGCGGAAAATCATAGTGACGATGAGGATACCGGGGAGGACGGCAAGAGTGTCCAGCGCAAGGCGGCGGTCGATCTTGAAGAGGAGCACGGCCATGACCACGAGGAGGAAGAAGTCGTTGATCATGGTGACGACGCCTGCGGCGAAAAGATCGTTGAGGGCGTCGACGTCCGTGGTTACGCGGGTGACCAGCCGGCCGACGGGGTTGCGGTCGAAGTAGCTCATCGGCAAACGCTGCATGTGGCCGAATATTTCGCGGCGCATGTCGTACATGGTTTGCTGGCCGACGCGCTGCATGATGCGAATCTGGATGTATTGGGCGAGGAAGTCGAACGTAAGGACAGCCAGCAAGAGAAGGCTAAGCCAGCCGATGCCCGACCAAGCGGACGCTTCGGTGATGAGGCCCTTGAGCTCGGGAACAAAGTACTTGTCGATACCCTTTTGAAAAACCAGAGGCGGCGCGAGCTCAAGCGGGGTGACGATGGCGACCATGACGAGAGCGAGGGCCACGCGCCATTTGTATGGCTTCATGTACTGCAGAAGCCGGCGCATCAAGCGCGAATCGTACGCTTTGCCGAGGGCCTCTTCTTCGTGCAGGTTGCTCATGCGCGTTCGAGCTCTTCTTCCAGCAACTGTTTGTGGTACAAATCCGCGTAATAGCCGCCGTGAGCGAGCAGTTGGTCGTGTGTGCCGCACTCGGCGATGGCGCCTTCGACCAGGACGACGATTTGGTCGGCGTCGCGAACGGTGGAGGTGCGGTGCGAAATCAAAATCGTGGTGCGGCCCTGCATGATTCCGCGCAGGCCGTTAAGGATGCGCTCCTCGGTTTGGGTGTCGACGCTAGAGAGCGCGTCGTCGAGGATTAGAATTCGAGGATCGCGGACGACGGCGCGGGCGATGGCGGCGCGCTGCTTCTGCCCGCCGGAAAGAGTGATGCCGCGCTCGCCGACCATGGTGTCGTAG
>MNDE01000075.1 GCA_001914785.1 Acidobacteria bacterium 13_2_20CM_57_17
TGCGCGACACGCCTGAGCGGCTCGCGCTTGCCGGTGAGCTCATCCAACAGCTCGAGCGCGCCCGCGGCGAAGTCATGCTCGAAATCGAGTTCCTGGAAGTCGATCGCAACAAGGCACGCGCTCTTGGAATCACGCCTCCGGCATCCAGTCAGCTCATTTCCCTGAATACCAACGACGTGAACAAGCTCAAATCATCGACGAACCTGACCAACCTGCTCACCAACATCCAGCAAGTCTTCGCAGGAAAAGGATTCTCCAGCATTCCCGCCGTCGTCGCCCTGGGCGGCGGCCTTTCCACTTTTCTACTTACGCTTCCAAGCGCCGCCGTGGATTTCTCTGACTCTCTTTCGCTGGTGCAGAGCGGGCGCCAGGTGCTGCTGCGCGCGCAAAGCGGCAAGCCTGCCAGCTTTTTCGTGGGCGATCGTTATCCGATCACACTCAGCCTGCTCTCCGGAAGCGTGGGGAACTCCGCCGCATTGACGGGACTTCCCGGCTCCACGGTTTTCCCGCAAACCAGTTTCACCGTTGGCGCCAATCCTTCCGCGCTGGTTGCCAATAACTTTACCGGCGGCGCTTTGCCCGATCTGGCGGTCGTTTTTGATGATCCCAAGGCCAACACCTTTGTCATTTTGCAGGATCAGGACAATGGACATTTCGTTCAGGTAACTCCATCGCCGATCACCTTGGGCGCCAACGAAACGGGCCAGGTCGCCATTGGCTCCGGGGTTTTCCGCAACGATCTCACAAAATTTCCCACTACGCAGCCGCCGGACGTGGTCCTGGTGAATTCCACTTCCAATAATGTTTCGGTTCTATTGGGAAGCGTCGACGCCAACGGCAAAGCCAATGGACTTTTTACGGAGGCGCCCGGCTCTCCTTTTGCTGTCGGAAATAATCCCAGATCGGTGGTCGTCGCGGACTTCAACGGCGACGGACTTCTGGACTTTGCAGTCGCCAATCAAGGTGACAATTCCATCTCCTTTTTCCGCGGACATGGAGATGGCACTTTTACGGAATCCCCCGGCTCGCCCTTCAAGCTGACGAATACCAGCACAATTTCGCAGGCCGCTCCCGTCGCCATGGTCAGCGGGAATTTTCGCAACCGCACCAACACCGTCAATAACGCCGCTGAACAGGACCTTGCCGTCGTCAATCAAAGCTCCAACAACATTTCCATTCTCCTCAGCTCCGTCGATCAGAATCTGAATGTCACTCTTGCCGAAGCCGCCGGTTCGCCAATCTCCGTGGGAATCACTCCTGTGGCCATCGCAACGGGGGACCTGAACGCCGACGGCGTGCTGGACCTCGCCGTCGTGAACCAGGGCAGCGCTACCGTTTCCATCTTGCTCGGAAGCAGCAATTTGGACGGCACGTTCAGCGAAGCGACCGGCTCTCCCCTGCCAACCTCTTCGACTCCTGCCGGAATCGTGATCGCCAATTTTGCCAACGGAATCGTCCCGGACCTCGCTGTAACCAACAAAGGCTCCAACACGATCGGAGTTTATCTCGGTCAAGGACAAGGCACGTTTGCCTCGCGCATCGAGCTCAACACCCCCACGGGGCCTTCCGCACTCATCGCCTCCGCGTTGACCACCAGCGGACTGCCCGACGTCGCCTTAGTTTCGCAGGATCCCGCCGCCACTCAAGGCGTTGTTACGATCATTCAGGATTCCACGAATTTCGCGAACAGCTCGACGGTTGGAGTAGCGCAGACGCCTTATCCGGCCTCGGAGTACGTCGATTTGGGTGTGAAAATAAAAGCTACCCCCACGCTGCATTCCAACAATGAAGTTACTTTGCTGCTCGAATTCGAAATCCGCTCCCTGTCGGGCTCCAGCGTGAACGGCATTCCCATCATTTCGAATCGCACGCTGACGCAAACTGTTCGCGTCAAACAGGACGAACCGACCGTGATTGGCGGGCTCACCGATACGGAAGAGACCCGCTCGATCACCGGCTTGCCGGGCTTCGCTAATCTCCCCATCGCGGGTTATGTGTTCGGCGGGCGGAAGAATTCGAATCAAGACACGGAACTTCTGATTCTTTTCACCCCGCGAAAACTGCGGCTGGCGGATCACCTCACGCGGACCATTTTCGCCGGCCGCGGCGATACCAGCGGCCGCGGAGCCGCGACTCCGGGAACTCTGCAATCCCCCGCGCCACCGCCTCAACAGTAGATCTGAAAGTGACCCGATTTTTACGCCTGTCGCCCTGACGATCTGGATTTTGGTAGGGAAAGATCCCGTGTTCTTGCGGGACAGGCTACGGCAGAGCTTCAAACACGACGATGGGCTGGTAAGTCCTCGGCACGACGGCTTCGGCAATGGCGATGAGTTTGTCCTGCTGGCTGAACACACGAAGCCGAGGCGGCTTTGGTTCGCCGCCATCGAGCTGCGTCGTCGCGCCGGGAGGAGGCTCGACCCGGCCAGGCTGAAGCTGCGCGATCATGATGTTGAACTTCGTGCCGTGGCGCACGCGCTTTTCGATCACCGGCAAAACATTCACTCGGGGAAAATTCGTCAACAAACCTTCCAGGGGGATCAGGCAATCGGCGAATTTTCCGGCCTGTTTCGCTTCGGCGAGTTCCTCGAGCGTGATGCCTTGCTCGAGTGAGAATTCTCCCACCGCCGTGCGCGTGATTTCCGCCAGGTGTGCGCCGCAGCCAAGTTTCTGCCCCATCTCGTGCGCGAGCGAGCGGATGTACGTGCCGGACGAGCACTCGATGACGAACCGCGCGATGCCGCCCTCTATCTCGTTGAGTTTGTACTCAAAAATCTCGACTTGGACAGGCCTCAGCTCGACAGCTTGTTTCTTGCGCGCCAGCTCATACGCAGGACGCCCTTTCACTTTTTTCGCGGAAAAGGACGGTGGTATCTGTTCAAAACGCCCGATACGCTCCGCTGCAAACTTTTCAATTATCGCGGCATCCAGCGCCGGCGCCGCGTCCGGACCCTGCGCCTCGCCATCGGAATCGTACGTATCCGTCGCGAAGCCGAAACGGAACCCCGCTTCATATCGCTTCCGGCGCCCGGCATAAAATTGCACGAGCCGCGTGGCCCTTCCTAGCAGCAGCACAAGAACGCCGGTCGCCAGAGGATCGAGCGTGCCCAGATGCCCGATTTGCCGGAAGCCCGCAAGGTGGCGCACCGCATCGACCACGTCGTGCGACGTTTTCCCTTTCGGTTTGTTGATGACGAGCGCGCCGTCGTTCGGCGCCGGCTGTGGTTGTCGTGACATTCTCGCGGTTAAGGCTTCTTAAATCCGACCAGGCACTAAAAACGGAAGACTCATGGCGCGGGCGGATTGTCCTTCTTCATTTCCTTCAAGAGCCGTTCGATGCGCTCCACATGCTCTTGCGAAAGATCCAGAATAAAATGCAGTTCCGGAACTCGCCGGAGTTGCAACCGCTCGACCAGCTCCCGCCGAATGTAACCTGAAGCGTGTTCGAGCGCCTTGATCGCATCGGTTTGCTCCTTGTTTGTCCCCTTCACGTTGATGAACACGCGCGCGTGCTTCATGTCCGGCTGGACGCGCACTTCGCTGGCCACCACGCTGACTTCCAGCCGCGGGTCTTTCAGTTCCCCCGCCAGCATGGCGTTGATTTCGTGCGCGATCTCCTCGCCCACGCGTTCGTGCCTGTGATTCGCTGGACTCATTGGCGTCTCTGAAATACCTTCTAAACAATCTCGATCGCTTGATTGATCAAGACTGAGCCGAGGATGCGGTCGGCCTCGTCCAAAACCTTTTGCAGCACTTCCCTCAAGTGTTTCTCTTCATTCGAAATCGTGACAATTCCAACAACCGACCTCTGCCACGTGTCATGATGCTCCAGCTCCGCCACCGCCACGTTGAAGTCACGCCGCAACTTGTCCTTCAAGCTCCGCAGCACCTGCCGCTTGTCCTTCAGCGATTGCGCATCCGGGATGTGCAGCTCGAGGGTAAGCAAACCAACCGGCATGAGCAGCTCCGGGGAACAGCTTGGCGGATTATTTCTTGCCGGCGGACGCGCTGGCCTGTCCGGCGGCTTCTGCGGCGCTCATCTTGGTAACGCTGAAGCATTCCAGTACATCGCCAACTTTGATGTCGTTGAAATTGGCGACGCCCGCGCCGCATTCAAAACCGGTGCGTACTTCGCTGGCGTCATCCTTGAATCGCTTCAAAGAGTTGAGCTTCGACGTGTAAATCACCGCCCCATCGCGTAGCACGCGGACCTGCGCGTCGCGCTTCAGGATGCCGTCGACCACGTAGCAGCCCGCAATCGTTCCTGCGCCCTTGACGCGGAACGTGTTGCGTACTTCCGCGCGGCCCAGGTATGTTTCCGTGACCACCGGCTCGAGCAGGCCCTCCATGGCCTTCTTAAGTTCGTCGGAAACCTCGTAAATGATGTTGTGCGTGCGGATGTCCACGTGTTCCTGCTGCGCCAGGTCCAGCGCCTTGCGGTCTGGCCGCACGCCGAATGCAATCACTATGGCACCAGATGCGGAGGCAAGGAGCACGTCATTTTCCGTGACCGCGCCGACGCCTGAGCCGATGATCTTCAGTTTCACCTGGTCAGTCGAAAGTTTCGGCAGCATTTCGCTGAGCACTTCGACGGAGCCTTGCACGTCACCCTTGATGACAATTCCCAATTCCTTGACGTCACCGGCCTTCAATTGCTCGTGCAGCTGGTCCAGCGTGATGCGCGAGCCGCTGATGCGTGCCATCGCCGCGTCGCGCTGTTTGTTCTGCCGGTACTCCACGATGTGCCGCGCCTTGGCTTCATCGGTAACCTGGAAAAGGTCGCCCGCATCCGGTACGCCCTGCAAACCAAGCACTTCGACAGGTGTCGACGGCGGCGCGTCATTCACCACCCGGCCGCGATCGTCAAACATCGCGCGCACTTTGCCAAATACCGACCCACAAATGAAAAAGTCGCCGGCTTTCAGCGTGCCGTTTTGCACCAGGATCGTTGCTACCGGGCCGCGTCCCTTGTCCACGCGCGATTCCAGTACTGTCCCCGTCGCTGGCGCGTCGGGATTCGCCCTGAGCTCTCGCAAATCCGCCACTAGCAAAATCGTTTCCAACAGCTTGTCGATGCCCTGCTTCTTTTTTGCCGAAACTTCCACGAACTCCGTGTCCCCGCCCCATTCCGCCGGCATCAGGCTGTTTTCCGTCAGTTGCCGCTTCACGCGCTCCAGTTGCACTTCCGGCTTGTCGATCTTGTTGATCGCTACGATGATGGGCACTTTCGCCGCCCGCGCGTGGTCGATCGCTTCCTTCGTTTGCGGCATGACGCCGTCATCAGCGGCCACGACCAGCACCACGATATCCGTAACCTTCGCGCCTCTCGCGCGCATGCGCGTGAACGCCTCGTGACCCGGCGTATCCACGAAAACCACGGCGCGGTCATTCACGACCACCTTGTAGGCGCCAATGTGTTGCGTGATGCCGCCCGCTTCGCCCGCCGCCACGTCCGCTTCGCGAATCGCGTCCAGCAGACTCGTTTTGCCGTGATCGACGTGGCCCATTACCGTCACCACCGGCGGACGCGGCTTCAAACTTTCCTTGGTCTCTTCCTTCGCAACTTCCAGCACCATCTCTTCTTCGAGGGAGACCACGTTCACCACTCCGCTGAACGCCTCAGCAAGTGTCGTAGCTGTCGGCACGTCCAGCGCCTGGTTGATGCTCGCGAAGACGCCGCGGTCGAGCAGGTTTTTCAACAAGTCTTTCGCGCGCACATCCAGCTTTTCGGCAAGTTCGCGAATCGTGATGCCTTCGGTAATCGTCACGTCGCGTGGCGGACGGGGCTCCGGCGGCGCGATAACCGCCGCGGCTGCGCTGCGGCCCGCGCCTGGGCGCTGCCGTGTCGGATGCAGTTTGCGCTCGCCCTCTTGCTCGCGCTTGTCCAAAACAGGGCGCTGGCGCTGCGGCGGCTTACGCGTATACAGCGGCTTGCCCGGCTCCGCCTTTGGGGGCAATTTCTCTGGAAACGGCGGCGGCAGCATCCCCGGACGCCCGGGCGCTCGCGGGCCGGGCCGCGTGCCTGTCGGCATCGGGCCGCGGCGTTGCTCAAATGGGCGCGACTGCGGTCCACCTGGACCGCCCGGGCCTCCTGATCTCGGCGTGAACGACCGCCCCTGCCCCGGTTGCTGCGGACGCATAGGCTGCCCGGGACGCGGTCCGCTGGGGCGCGACTCTCGACTTGCGTCTGGAAGTGGTCCGCGGTTGCCTGTCGGTCCTGATGGCATTGGCCCGCGATTTCCCGTCGGCAATGGCCGTGCGGGCGCGCCTGCTCTCGCTGGCGCACCGGTACGTCCGGGAGCGCCGCCAGGCGCAGCAGCCGCAGGACGGTTGGCTGAAGGCTGCGTTCCGGACGGAGCTGCTGGCCGCGCGGGCGCAGAAGGCCGTGCCGCAGCAGGCGTTGCCGGCGCTCCGACCGGTGCCGGATGACGAATGGGAGTTGCGGCGGGCGCAGTCGTTGCTGGTGCAGCAGGCTTCGCAGCCGGAGGCACCACTGTTGGCGCCGGTGCCTTGGGTGCAGCCGGAGCAGCCGCTGTAGGTGCTGCAGGTGCACTCGGCTTTGCCACGGGCGCAGCGGGCTGGGCAGGCGCGCTCGGTTTCACGGCACTCGGCGCAACACTTGCTTGCGCAGGCGCCGGAGCTGCGGCAGGTTTCATCCGTGCAGCCTTCGCAGCCGCTTCCTTCGCTTCTTTTTCTGTTTTGGCCGCTGCTTCCGCTTGCGCTTCTTCTTCGGCGGCGCCCAGAATCTTTTTGCGCACCTTCTCAGCGACGTCCTCCGGAATCGAGCTCGAGTGCGTCTTCTTCTCCGTGACGCCATACCCGGGCAGCAGGTCAATAATAGCTTTGGCTTTGACCTCGAGTTCGCGGGCCAGCTCGTTGATTCGGACTTGATTTGCGTCGGTCATGCGCTCCGTTCTCGACTACGATTTCGCCTCTTCCGCCTTCGCCGCATCGCCTACATCGTTGGCGGGCGTTGCCTCTACCGCTGCCTCTGCTGTTTCCCCCGCCGCAGGAGCTTCCTCGACTGCCTCTGCCGCCTCCGAGTTTTCCGCAGTCTCCGCCGTCTCACCTTCGGCCGCAGCTTCAGCCACTGCTTCCGCACCTTCTGCCGGAGCTTCGCCGCTCGTAGCCGCTTCGCCTGTCGCAGCCGCCGCCTCAGTGCCGCTTTCATAAAACCGGTTCACCGCCTGATAAATCTTGTCCACCATCTTTTCGCCGATGCCCGGAATTTCCATCAACTGCTCCGGCGTCATGCCCGCGAGCTTCTCGACGGAGTTAATCCCCGCCGCTTCAATCTTCTCGATGGTCTTCGCGCCCACGCCCGCCAATGAAGTCAATGGCGTCGCTGGCGCAGTCAGCGCGGTCATCTGCTCTTCAATTTCCTGCCGCTTCTCTTCTTCGCTCTTTATGTCGATGTCCCAGCCAATCAGCTTGCTTGCCAGCCGGACGTTTTGCCCCTTCTTGCCGATAGCCAGCGAAAGCTGCGAATCCTCCACGATCACTTCCAGCTTCTTCGTTTCCGGATCGACAATCTGCACGCGCGTCACTTTTGCCGGGCTCAACGCCTTTTGCGCGAACGCCACCGTCTCTTCGTTATAAGGGATAATGTCGATCTTTTCGCCGCGCAGTTCGCGAATAATCGACTGCACGCGCATGCCTTTCATCCCCACGCACGCGCCCACGGGATCGACGTCTTTGTCGCGGCTCGCCACCGCCACTTTCGTCCGCTCGCCCGCTTCCCGCGCTGCGAATCGAATCTGCACCGTGCCGTCATAAATTTCCGGCACTTCCATTTCGAACAACCGCTGCACCAGGCTCGCGTCCGCGCGCGAAACAATCACCTGCGGCCCTTTCGCCGCGCGATCCACCATCTTGATCACCACGCGCAGCCGCTCGCCAATGTTGTACGTTTCCAATTTCGATTGTTCGCGCTTCGGCAGCCGCGCTTCTGTGCGCCCCATGTCTACGATTAAGTCAGGACCCTCGGCGCGCTTCACGATTACCGTCACCAGCTCTCCCACGCGCGTGTGATACTCGTTGTAAATTGTGTCGCGTTCGGCTTCGCGAACTTTCTGCAAAATCACCTGCTTGGCCGTCTGCGCCGCGATCCGGCCCAGCACGTCCGTCGGTTTCGCCGCCACGATTTCTGTTCCGACTTCCGCCTCCGGATTCTTTTTCTTCGCTTCCGCCACGGTGATCTCTTTTTTCGGGTCGGTCACTTCCTCGACCACCGTATACACCGAGTACACGTCCACCTGCCCGGTTTCCGGGTTGAACTTCGCGCGCAGATCCTCTTCCGACTTGTAAAACTTGCGCGCCGCCACCACCATCGCGTCTTCAATCGCCGACACCACCACTTCCGGCTCGATGTGCTTCTCGCGGCTCAGCATTTCAATCTGTTGGTAGAGCAAATTCGCCATGTCTCGTCCCTAAAATCCCCTTTGAGCCACATCCAGCAATTTTCAACTCACGATTTCGCTGCGGTTTTTCTTCTCTGTGGTCTCTGTGATCTCCGTGTCCTCTGTGTTAAATCCTTTTCTTCTTTCTTTACTTCAACTTTTAACTTTCAACTTTCAACTTTGAACTGCTTCTAAAACTCCACCACCAAATTCGCCTTCCGAATCGCCTCCAGCGGCACTTCCACCGTTCGCGCTTCCTTCCCTTTCAACTCCATGCGGACTTTCCCGTCCGCAAACCCCGCCAGCCGCCCTTCAAAAAACTTCGCTTCCCCCACCGGCTCGCTGGTGGAAATCTTCGCCAGCCGCCCTTTGAAGCGCTCAAAATCCGCCGCCTTCTTCAGCGCGCGGTCCATCCCCGGCGAACTGACCTCCAGCGTGTACCCTGGCGGGCCAGGAATCAGATCCTCCACGTCGAGGATCACGCTCAATTGCTGGCTGACGCGTTCGCAATCGGAGTGGCTGATCTTCGGAAAGGGGTCGTGTACAACTTCCGTCGCCCCGATCATCCCCGCCGCATCGCTCATTACCGCCGTCGGCTGCGGGATCCGATCGATGTACACCCGCAAGAACCGCTGCTTGCCGATTTTCCATTCGACATCAACGACTTCCAGGCCTGCCGAACGCGCCACTCGCTCGGCCGCGCCGCGGATTTTTTCCAAATCCACGCAGAGACTCCCCGACCATAGCCGGTCCGCGATGCACTCCCACCGGCCCAACAAAAAAGTGGGCTCGCGCCCACTCATCCGTTCGACCCGCTTCAGAGCGAAACAAGAGTATATTCCCGCTGCACGGTAAATGCAAGATACGGGCTTTCTCGGTGCTGCGTCAGTTCGAATTTTCTGAATCGTGATACCAGGGGTCAAATTTCAAACTGACTGCGCCTTTCGTAGCGCGGGGCTTCAGCCCGGCATCTTGATTAGTTGTGGCAGCGTGTCTTTCGCGCCTCTTGCGGTTCGGCTCCCGCTGGACGACCCGTGTTGGATAGGGGCGGGGCTTGCCGCCCCGTCTGCGCTGAGTAAGCGCCGTAGGCGCGCCAGAAGTTAGCCCAGCCCGTAAGGGCTGGGAAACATAGCAAAAGGAATCCCCAGCGCCGTAGGCGCGGCACCTAACCAAAGACGAAATACGCCTCCCGACCGAGGTTGCCGCATCGTCTACTCCCGCGACCAGCCTGCGTCGCCGCCCGAATGGCGCAGCTCATCTTCCAAGTCTGACTGTTCCTGCCGCAGTTGCCGGATTTCTGCTTTCTTCTCCTCTATTTTCTTGCGGTGTTCGTTGATCTGTTTTCTGGTAATCGATTGCTTCATAGCCTTCGCCGGGTTGGGATCGTACTGAAGTAGCAGAACATTCCATTCCCGCTGCAGGAGGTCAAGCTCCGTTTGAGCGATGCGCATCTTGTAGTGGACTTCAGAAAACCGCTTCCGCCAATAAGCTTCGTTCTTCTCCTCATTGTCTTTCTTGGCGCCGCTTTCTTCGCTCGAATCGCGCTTTGCTTCCGATGCTTCTTTAGGAGGACGGTTGAGTTTCAGGTCTGCAAGATGCTCTTCCAGGTCTGCCATCTTTTGTTGTTCTGCTTGGACTTCCTCTTCCTTTTCCCTGATTTCCTTCTCGGCCGACAAGAGCTTTGACCTCCCGACATGCCGCGTTAGGTATTCGGGATTAGCAACGACTTGCCGTCGCTGAAGGTCAAGAGTTCGTTGGAGCAACTCCTTCTCCTTCTGAGCGCGTTCCAACTGCTGTTTTTCCTGTTCGATTGAGCTTTCCGTCTCCGCTATCTCCGGATCTTCTTCGTCAGTGGCAGTCTTATCGGAGAGCAAGGCCGATCCTGGCGCTTCGGTTGGTTCAGCGGGAGCCTCAGGAATATCCGCACGCACGGAGCCGGGATCAAGCCCATTATGGCGGGCTTGCTCTTCTAGTTCGTCTATCTGCAAAAGGAGCTGCTTCCGACGCACTTCGAGCACTTGAATCTGCGCATCCGTCGTAACACCTTCGGCATCTTGGTCGAGTGCAACGGCCCCCCTTGAGCCCCTTCCGTCTTTGGTGGCTCGGCGAAGCGTTCGCAACTCTCGATCAATTTGTTCGACTTGTGCTTGCAGGGGCTTCAGTTGCGAGGCGTACCACTTGGGGTCTTTTGCCCTGACGTAGTGTTTTTCAACGGAAGCCGTCTGAGCGGATTCCTCGGAGGCCGGTGACGAAGCTGCATTCGCCAGCGGACGGGCGGCAAGGTGTTGCAGGTCGTCGTTGGTCCAAACCCTTTTGGACTCTTTCTTCTCCGGCCGATCCTGGGGAAGTGCCGGGACCGCCAAGACGCACAAAGCAAGACCGAGGACTGTGGTGGGAAACGGGAACGTGTGGATGCGCATAGATGTCGCCCTTGCAAAAGCCCTGTATGCACAAGTATACCGCCTCCTGGCTGGTAGGGGAGGCATGCTCCGCAGGAAAGGGGCACCCGGCTACTTGTCAACGGGGCGCCCAAAACACAGCAAATATCCGCTGTTATCCGTGATCTCGAAGGCCCTGAGTCCATCGCTTGTATTGGCCAGTTCCCTCTGCATGGGAACCCCTTTGCCTACGAACTCTTTGTACAGTGAGTCGGGATCATCCGTATAGATGTAGGCGTCCCAGCGAGCCCATTCGTGACGCGAACGATTCGGCTGCGGATGGACTTCGGGCGTGATGGCCTTGAACATGAGCATGACCCGGTCACGTCCAAGGATAGCCCAGAAGTCGTCTGTGTTTCCGTCGCCTCCTCCCTTATAACGAACGTCGAATCCCAGCTTGGACTGATAGAACGCAAGCGTAGCGCCCAGGTCGTCGACAATAAAAAAGGGAGTAACACTCTTCAACATGGCGAAAGCGCCGTGGATGCCAAGTCGCACCAAGCAAGACTGAGGACTATCGTGGGAAACGGGAACGTGTGGAAGCGCATAGATGTCACCGTCGCAAAACCCCTATGTGCAAAAGTATACATCCTCCTGGCTTGTACGGCCGACCTTCCAAGCCATGGAAGATTCGGATAATTTGAGTGGGGCCCCAGGTTTTTTGTAAGTGTTGCATCTAAAGGGTTTAGCTTGGCTGTAAGTCTCTTGTTTGCAACACATTTGCGGGGCGACGCATAGATGTTGCAGCCAGAGGAGTTAGAGAATGACCTGCTTGACATTGGCAGCCCCTCTCCTGCCATGTTTTTGTAAAAGATTGCAGCGTATAGGTTTAGGATGCGGGGGTCGGCAAAAAGATTGAGAAGAAAGGACTTAGGGGATGGGGGCAGAGGAACGGGGGTTAGGCTAAGAAAAAAGACGGGCAGTCGGCGAGGGTGGGATGCGAGATACACAAAACAATGTAATACAAAAGTCATGGATTGTCAAGTTATTTGTTATATATCATTCGAATGGAGCGGGAAAGTATTGAAAAGGCTAGGGGTTAGAGATTTGAGGAGCGAAATCTGAGAAATGGGTCTGTGCGGATATACGAGATTCTCAATATAAAGACGGTGGGGCGAGAAGGTGCCGGGAACCTCAAATCCTCGCGCTTTCAAGCACCGAAAGCATGACGCACATGAACTAGCTAGTTCAATCTAAGCTGCCCAGGCCATCTACTTTCCCTTGGGAACTAGCGTAAGTTGCGCATGGGGGGCGCCCGAGGCGGCCTTTCCTCCGCCGTCGATACTTGCCATGGCGAGTCCGAACATCAATTCTGACAATTCAGAACTAGAAATAGCTAACTCTCTGGCGACCTGTGACCTACCAATCCCTTTCTTATGGAGTTCCTCAAAAACCTTCGACAATACTTGCGATACTTCGCGAGGGGCCTCTTCGGGCTCCTTGGTTCGATCATTCTTCGCAATCTGAATGCACAAAGATCGATACTCCCAGTCACTTAACATAGCAACCGCGTGAAGTCGGCGAGCGAGAGCCGCCACAGAAACCGTCCAGGACTTTTTCAGTTGTATTAGATCGGAATAGCTTGGGTATCTTCTAGCTAGCGCTAGGACACTAGCCCGTGGCATGAGGAAGGCTGACGCGAACAAATCCGCTTCGCGTTCTGCTTCCCTACCATGTGGTGTCGCGTGTCGATGGAGTACGAGGTGACCAAGTTCGTGAGCGGCGTCGTAACGGCTGTGCTCAGAGGACTTCTTGCAGTTTAGGAAAATCAATGGCGTCGTATCCTTCCACGTCGAGAATGCATCAACCTCCCTAGAGTCGATTGACAGCGAAAAAATACGAACCCCCTTTGCCTCTAAAAGGTGAATCATATTGCGAATCGATAGTTCACCAATGCCCCAATAGCGCCTCAACGAATCCGCAGCTGCTTCTGGTGATCGTTCGTGGCTAAGGTCGGGTACATCGGATTTTGGAAGCTCAAATCGCGATTCAATCCACTTATTGAAATGCAAAGCGATAGCTCCTTGGCTAAGCGCCGTATGACGTTGAGAAGCCGTCATCTTTGACATTGCACGAAAGCTCGCACCGTCAGCCAATATTTCTTCTAGGTTTGGGCCGTAAAAAAACTCAACAGGAAATTCCAAAACGTTCGCGAGCTTGCTAAGTGTGTCTGTCCACGGAGGATATTCATCCGACTCGTACGCAGACAACGAGCGAACATCGACTCCTACGAGCTCGGATAGTTGGCTTTTCGTTCGACCCCGTCGCTTTCGAGCAAGCGTCAGACGAGCGGGATTAAACGTGCGCTGTTGCTCAGGCGGTCCGGAGCTTGACGTTAACATCGATGTTTGGTGTTTGCGGAGCATCCGTGGGAACCTTAAGCGTGTCAGTATCAAAAGGACTAGGGCCCAGAATGATCCTCTCGGCCCAATCAGCAACTTGGCCTTCCTCATTTATATTGATCGGACGAGAAAGCTCGCATTGCACCTGCCGGGTTTCTAGATCACGGTAGAACAACAACATCCAAGTTTCCCGACCACTGACTTCGCACAGTTTCTCCACATCAACAATTTCTATCTTCATAGGAAATAGAGATGCCTGTCGCTCATTCTCCTCAACCGCCTTGATGGTCTGCGGGCCTTTGGCGGATTTGGTGCATGGACTAATGGCCTTGTTTCCAGTGTTGTGGTCCCCGGTCGCAACGATGATGGCTAAAGTTCCGTCCCTGTTGATAGTGAACGGCAAGTTTTCTTCATCGGAGCGAACCCATCCCAGTGGCGACAAACTTTCCCGCCACGCACAGGTTGCTTCACCCCATGGGGTAAGTCCGCGATACATCGGCGGATGATTATCTGTGCGGCTTCTAGCTTCCGCTAGACCGCGCAGTACCGGTTGTGGTAAGAGATCTTCAGTTAGGCCGAGCTCTGCGAGTCGGCTGTGAGCATCGATCGGATCTGAATGAACCGCAATATTCTTCATGGCACCTTTTCTTCCTATTTCTTTACCTCACAAGAGGGAGGAAATCAAGAAGTTTTTTGGGAAATCGACGGCCTGCTTTTCCGGGTCTTCCGTACCTCACATCCTACCGTGCCCTAGGCGAAGCACGCTACCAACACTAAATACTGTAGAATGAGCACTGTCCAGAGACTGCGGACAACTAATCTGGCTGGATGTGGGGGGTAAAGAACGCCGCTCCATGCAGACGCGCGGGGCATGGGTCACGGAACACGGATCACGGCGGGTTGCTTCTCGGAGAGGCGCGCCTTGCTGACTGACCGTCTACTGGCGCGTGGCGGGAGCTTGCATGGCTTGGTTCATGTCGGTGTTGGCTTGTTTGCAGGAGTCGCGCTGGCCTTGGTAGCAGTGCTGGAGGTCTTCAAGATAATTCTGGAGGATTTTCTCGCGTGTCTTGCTCACGCCTTTTCGGGAAGCTTCGTCCAACGCGGCTTTGGCCTTCTGTTCAGACGCGCTATCCGGATGCCGCGCGAACTGCACGATCGCAGTGTAGGCGCTCCAATAGCTCTCATCCTGCGGGTCGCGGCGCCGATTCACTTGCTGGTTCAGCGTGTAAACGAGCAGGTAGTTGGCCCCCAGGACAAAGACAATCCCCGCGATTCCCAGAATCGTCAGCCGCTTAAACAAGATGCGGAGCCCGCCCCATCTCCAACGTTCATAGTATCGGATTATTCGGCCGCGCAACCGCCGCAGCAACGCAGGGGTGTTCATGAGTACCTACACTGCGCTGGCATGCGCGCGCCGCAACCGGGCCGATGGGCCGCGGGGGCAGATAACGGCCTGACCATTTACTGGACCTCCTGCCAGTTTCCTGGGACAGAGCCCGGTTGTAACTTGAGGCTGTCCCAGTCCAAGGTGAGGCCATGAACGAATTTACCGCATGGATGCAAAGCAATTGGTACGAGCTAGGAAACCTCTCTGTCGAGGTCGTCTTCCTGAGCACGGGTATCTGGTTCGCTCGAAAGATCCTGAGGTCCATCAGGGCGTCCCAGGAGCAGGTTGGAGCGCTGATAAGGCTGTCAGTTGGAGGTGCGGTTCCCGAGCGGCAGGTTCCGAACGCCGTCGCCGAGCGGCCGGCCGCAACGGCTGGTTCGTACTGGCTTACGCCATCGGAATCGGCTCCCGCTGACCAGGCGGCGCCCGTCGAAAACGGCCCGAGCCCCATATTGAGTGCGGGGCACGGCCTGGTGGGCTGGTTGAACACTCCGATGATGAAGAGCAGCGGTACCGCTCCGTGGCGTAAAGCCATTAATTGGCTGCGGTCCCCCGCGGGAAGCTAGCGGCAGCCTAGCCGGAAGCTAGCCAGAAGCGGCAAGCTAGCTTAGAAGCTGTTCGGGAAGCTTGGCCGCAAGCTGATCCGAGCGAGCGGCAAGCAGTCGCCTGCTGAGAATGTTTGGCCCGTCGAGAAGCTCTGCGCCTCTCGGCGGGCCTCGCTGTCTTTGAATTTCGTGGTGGTGGAGGCTAGTGCGGCGTCAGCGTGGCGGAGAAGCTTTCCTTGGCGGCATCCTCGTAAAGGTGTAAAAGCTGCGCCGCGCGCTTCAGCAAATCGGCGGGCAGATCGCCCGGTTGATAGTCGACAAAGCCGGTTGTATAGGCCAGGTTGACCCGGTGGCCGGAACAGACCACTTCGATGGCGCCGAGCCGGTTCAAGACGGTCTTGACTTCGCCGAGGTTGCATTCCGGCAGCACCAGCAGGAAATCGTCGCTGGCCAGCCGCGCTGCAAAGTCGGAGCCGCGGCACGCTTTCTTCAAACGCCGCGCCAGCTCTTTCAGGGCTTCGTCCACGGCGGATTGGCCGTAGCGTTTGGTGAGCTCGGCAAATTCATCCAAATGGACGGTGGCCAGGCTTAGCGCCGTATTTTGCCGCCGCGCGCGCGCAATTTCTTTGCCCAGTTGCTGCTCGATGAAGACTCGCGTGTGCAGTCCGGTGACGGAATCGACGCTCGACGAAGAAGTGGAAATTTTATCGGGCACCGCCGCGTCGTCCGCGCTGCCGGCGTTGTATCCGCTCAAATGTTTCCGTTCACGGCGGAAGAACCATTGCCGATAGAGCATCCAGCCGTTGAAAAGAAGCAGCAGGGACAGGATTCCCCAGCGCGCTTGATCGGAGCGGATTTCGTAAAAATGTTCGTGGTGGCGGAACAAAGAAGGGAATGAGGTAAGAACAAAAGCAACAGCGGAGAGCGTGGCGACAAAAAATGCGGAGAACCACAGCCACCACTCGCGCCGCGCGAGTTTCCTCAGGCTGGAATCCGCTTGCTGCGCGCGGAAAGAATCCGATCCCTCCAGCGGTGAGGAACTTTGTATGGTGTGGCGAGTGCCGAGTATTGAGCGCATATTCCCGGGAGAGGAGCGATACACCACAACAGTAAGACGCTGCTGCAAAAGAAGGCAACGGAGAAATGGTACAGGGCCGTTGCATTCAAGAACCTGACCGAACGGTCAGAGGGGATTCCGCTCAGCGATTGGCAGCGGAACACACGAGTATTGCAGCATTCTGATGAGTGCGTGCGCAGTGGCGCGCGAAAAAACAAAACGCTCCCGACGAAGTTGGGAGCGTTTTGCCGAAGTTCAAACTGCCGTGAAAAACTGCGTTCGTTACGGCTTGGAAGCGGGCGGCTGAGACGTTGTTGGAGCGGGTTTTGGCGCAGCCGGCTTCGCTGGTGCGGATGTTCCCGCCTTGACCGGGTAAGCCTGATCGTAGAGGCGGACAATGTCCTGCGTGACGTCGATCTGCGTGGAAGCAAAGAGAATCGGAGTGTTCTGCGCGGAGGAATCGAGAACGACGACATAGCCGTTTTCGCGGGAATAGCGGTCCAGCACGTCGACCATTTTGCGGCCGATGCGGTCAATGACGTCGGCCTGCGCGGCGTTTACGTCTTCCTGGTATTCCGTGTTCATGCGATCGAGGCGCTGCGTCAGCCGCTGC
>MNDE01000186.1 GCA_001914785.1 Acidobacteria bacterium 13_2_20CM_57_17
AGATTACACACGCAGCATAGACGGGCTGAGAGGCCATACCAGCGGGATTCTAAGACTATTGCGAGGAATTGTCGCTAGGTCTTGGCTATTTTTCTTCTAGAGCAGGGACTTGGCACGTGTACAAGACTATTTTGTGCCAGTGATGCGAATTTCGCCCGAGACGGTATGGATGTCCACGCGACCGCCACCGCTGCCCATGTGTGCACGGAGGGAATGCTTTCCCTGTTCCTCCACCACGATTGGAATGTCGGAACGAATCTCCCCGGAGACCGCTTCTGCTGAAATATGGAGATTCGCCGAGGCCGGGATGGCGAGTTGCACAACGCCAGAGGCCGTTTTCAATTCCCAATAATTGTCGGCGCCCGGATTGCCCTGGACGAAAACGCGCCCGGAGGCCGCGTGCGCCTTCACATCGTGCGCTGCGCCCTGAATGTCGACATCACCGCTTGCAGTACCTGCTTCGACGCGCCCTCCAGGACTGGAAATGCGAAGGACGCCCGAGATGGCGCTAACGTCGACATCGCCGCGGACTTTCGAGACCGTCACACTTCCGGACGCGGACGATACGCGGAGATCATTGCCAACATCCGTTGCGGAAATGGAACCGCTGGCCGTGGCGAGCTGCGTGTAGCGCTCGATTTTTTCGACGCGGATGGACCCCGAAGCGGCCTGAACTTTTACCGGACCGCGCACGCCGCGAATAGTCTGCGCACCGGAGGCGACGGTGGCGCTTACTTCTGTGTCGCGCGGCACCTGAATCGAATACGCGATGCTGACGTTGCGCATACGGGACATTTCCTTGCCGATGCGAATAGTGTCTCCCGTTTGTTCGATGGGAGGATTCGCGACAGTCTCGTCCAAACGCTTCTGTGGGTTGTCAAAGCCGAATCCCGAGGCGCGGACATCGCCACGCACGTGTACTTTTCCGTCGGAGCTGCCGGTAATGTCCACGTCGCCGGAGGAATTCGTGATTTCAAGGCGAATCGGACCGGTCACGTTATAGTTGCGATCGAAAGTGCCGCTAACCGACGGCCCCGCATTGCAGCTGACCAGACCAACGATGCCCGCAAGGAACACGAGCAATGATCGAAGACCGCGATGA
The DNA here is from genome assembly GCA_001914785.1 of Acidobacteria bacterium 13_2_20CM_57_17. Classification (GTDB taxonomy): domain Bacteria; phylum Acidobacteriota; class Terriglobia; order Acidiferrales; family UBA7541; genus Acidiferrum. The sequence continues at coordinate 1,103 of MNDE01000186.1, forward strand.
CGCGCCATTCATCCTCCGTAACGGCGCAGGGGATTATTCTGGGCCGTCCTACTTATAGCTACGAAAGAGCAGAGAATTATGTTCCTCGTGCAGCCCTGGCAGCACGCGGGCGAACGGGAGAAAGGGTCTCGTTGAGAGAGCCCTGGCGGTATCCTTCGAGGTCCAGGGCAACGTAAGTGAATCCCGCGGCTTTCAGGCGGCTGGCAATGGCGGCGGCCATTTCGGGCGCGAGGGCGCGAGGCATTTCGTCAGGAGAAATTTCCACGCGTGCCAGCTTGTCGTGGAGGCGCACGCGGAATTGGAGGAATCCAAGATCGCGCAGGGCTGCTTCGCCGCGCTCGACGAGGTTGAGACGCTCCGGTGTCACTTCCGTGCCGTACGGCAAACGCGAAGCGAGACAAGCCGAAGCGGGGCGGTCCCACGTTGGCAAACCGGCGCGGCGCGAGAGTAAGCGAATCTCGGATTTGCTCAGATCGACGTCGAGAAGCGGGGCCAGGACCTGGTGCTCCGTGGCGGCGCGATGGCCGGGGCGAAAATCGAGCGTATCATCGGCGTTCACACCGTAAGCGACAGCGGCAAAACCGCGCGCCTTCGCCAACTCATCGAGCGCCGAGAACAATTCGTCCTTGCAGAAATAGCAGCGGTCGGCAGCGTTGGCGCGGTAAGCGGGATTGTCCATTTCGTGGGTTTCGATAAATTCGTGGCGCAATCCGAGCTTGCCTACAAATTCTTCCACGATGGCGCGATCGTGAGCGGAGTAACTCGGCGAGAGCGCAGTAACGGCGAGAGCGCGGGCAGCCAACGCTGCGTGCGCAGCCCAGGCCAAATAGGCGGAATCGGCGCCACCCGAAAGCGCGACAATGAGCGAAGGACTTTCGGCAAGGCGGGCGAGCAGAAGATTTTCTTTTTCTTCGGCAGGCACTGAATTGCCGCCGGTGTTGCGAATATGAATGAGCTCTTTCATCTCAGCCAGAGTATATCGCAGAGTGCCGCCGCCAATGCAGATTGCGCGGCAGAAGTCACTTGAAATCCAGAAGCACGTCCACCGTGCCCTTGGCCGCATCCGTTTGCAGCCAATGGCCGACGTTATCATAGTGCACCGGCAATTCCCCGAAGACCAGTTCCTGGTGAGATTGCAGCTTGGTTAGTAGTTCTTCAAACTTCGCTTTGTCGAAAAGTTCACCGGCAGCGATTGGCCATGCAGCATGGAGCTTTCGCTCGGCAGCGGGAGAAATCCCAGTAAGAATCATTTTGCCGAAGCGATATTGCGGCCCCTCTTGAATATTCACGGAATAGGAAACGGTGTGCGCCTGATCGTCGTACGCCGGAACTTGATCAAGCTTGGCCTCGAGGTAGCCGCGATGGGCATATTCTTCGCGAGCGCGATCCCAGCCGCCTTCGATCCGCATACCATCCGCGATATCCCCTGGCTTGAGTCCGAGGAGAGCGCTCAGCGTGAACTCCGACACAAGAGTGTTCCCAGACCAATGGACTTCCTTCCAGCGATAGACATCGCCGGGCGCCACGGGGACATAAATCGGAATCTGCGATGGCAGTTTCTGACTAGGATCGCCGGTTAGCTGCACTTCCGGGGGCCCGAGCTTCACGCGCAAGTACCCCTGCTGCAAATAAATGGGCCGTATCGCTTCTGAAAGGAAAAGATCGATGGTCAATCGCGAATAAGGCTTTCTAATTACTTCGGATAGATGCTGCTGGACGGCTTTGGAGTTCAGAAGCGTCGGATCGCTGAATTCCAGCTTTGCGATTTGGAGTGCGCCGCCTTCGACATGAAATTCCTGGACGTCGCCTTCACCATTCGGATTCGCGATGACCGTGTGTTCAAGCGACCCTTGCACTCCGCGCGAGGTGAGCAATTCCTTTACGGCTTCAACGGCTTGGTCCACCGCGGCGCCGGCTTCCGGGAGCGTTCCATCGAAGAAAGGAAGCTTGCTGCGGATGGCATTGCCGAGAGCCGAATCCGTGAACCACGGAATATTGTCAAAGTAGACGGGGATGCGAGGCGATTCCTCGACGTGATAAGTCACGAGGACGCTGGCGAGCTTGGTTTGAAAGTTGTAACTCACTCTGGCGAAGAGCCCGCTTTGGACGAGTTTGTCGGCAGCGGTCTGCAAATCATCACGGCCGATCTGAGAACCAGGAACTAGGCCGGTTATGGCGATGATCTGAGCTTCGGTAAGATGTTTTTCGCCGTCGACGTGAACTTCACGCAGTGGGGCACTGACAGGCTCAGGAGACTGCGCCAATGCAGGGAATACGGACAGCCCAGAAAGAATAAGAGTGGCAAGACATCGAAAGTAGCGACGCATGTTTCTATTTTAGCGGAAACAGGCCGGACTACTCCACGGTAACGGACTTGGCCAGGTTGCGCGGCTGGTCGACATCGCAACCGCGGCGCACGGCAATATGATAGGCCAGCAATTGGAGAGGAATGATTTCCAGCAGGGGCACCAGCAGCTCCGGCGCGGGTGGAAGTTCGATAATGTGGTCGGAGGCTTCGCGGGCGAGATGATCTCCCGCGGTCGCGATGGAAATGACGATGCCGTCGCGGGCCTTGACTTCCTTAATGTTCGAAACGCTTTTCTCATAGCGGGTCATGGCTTCGGGGTCGGAATCGTCGCGTGTCGCCAAAACGACGACGGGGAGATTTTCGTCGATTAATGCGTTGGGACCGTGCTTCATTTCGCCCGCCGGATAACCTTCCGCATGAATGTAGGAAATTTCCTTGAGCTTCAGCGCCCCTTCAAGCGCGATAGGATAGTGGATGCCCCTGCCCAGATAGAGAAAATCGGTGTAGCGAAAGAACTGCCGCGCCAGATTTTCGTAGAAGCCCGATTCATCCGCTTGCAGAACGGTTTCGATCTTGTGAGGGATGCGGGTGAATTCCTGCATCAAGGTTCTGGCGGCTTCTTCGCTGAGCTTGCCGCGAACCTGGCCGAGATAGGAAGCGAGCAGAAGCAGAGCAGTTAATTGTGACGTGAAAGCCTTGGTGGAGGCCACGCCTATTTCCGGCCCAGCGTGCGTGGGAATTGTGCCGTTGGCTTCGCGCGTGATCATCGAGCCGATCACATTGCAGATGGCCAGCGAAGGCGAACCTTTCTGTTTTGCTTCGCGCTGCGCTGCAAGAGTGTCCGCGGTTTCGCCGGACTGGCTGATGCACACGGTCAGCGTTTTTGAATCCACAATGGGATCGCGATAACGGAATTCGCTCCCGTAATCGACTTCGACTTGAAGACGCGCAAGGCGCTCAATCATGAATTTTGCGGCCAGCCCGGCGTGCCAGCTCGTGCCGCAGGCGACGATGCGCACGTGTTGAAATTCACGGAATTGCTTTTCCGTAATGGCCATCTCATCCAGAAAGACTTTTCCAGTGTCCTGTGAGATGCGGCCGAGCAGCGTATCGCGAACGGCGCGCGGCTGCTCAAAAATCTCCTTCTGCATGAAGTGCTTGTAGCCACCCTTTTCCGCCATGATGGGGTCCCAGGCGACGTGCTGTGCGGGGCGCTCGACGGGGCGGCCGTCGTGATCCATTACCCGCACACCTTTCGCGGTGAGAACGGCAATGTCGCCATCCGCCAGGAAAAACATTTCGCGCGTGTGCTGGAGAAGGGCCGGGATGTCACTAGCGACGAAATATTCTCCTTCGCCTAGACCAATCACGGAGGGCGGGCCCAGGCGCGCTGCAACAATCTTCTGAGGATCGTTTGCAGAGAGAAAAACCAGCGCGTAGATGCCGCGCAATTCTTTCAGTGACCGGCGTACCGCTTCTTCAAGGGGAACACCGCCTTGCGAATTTTTCTCCACCAGGTGCGCCACAATCTCGGTGTCGGTTTCGGTGGCAAATTTGTGGCCTTCTTTTTGCAGCTTTTCCTTCAGCTCGAGGTAGTTTTCTATAATTCCGTTGTGCACGACGACGATTTGCCCGGTGCAATCGCGATGCGGATGGGCGTTCTCTTCGGTGGGGCGGCCGTGCGTGGCCCAGCGTGTATGGCCGATTCCGTACGTGCCTTCGAGCGGAGACTTGGCGATAGCATCTTCGAGATTGCGAAGTTTTCCCGGAGCGCGGCGGATTTCCAGCTTCCCGGACTGCGGCACAACGGCGATGCCGGCAGAATCATAGCCGCGGTACTCAAGTTTCCGCAGGCCCTCGATGATGACCGGCACAACTTTCTTGGGCCCGATATAGCCGACTATTCCGCACATACGCGGCGTCTCCTCAGAAAGTCTCCAGCAGCGTAGCAAAGCTCATTGGACTCGAGATTGCCGCCGGCAGAGCAGGCGGCAGCTCATTCCACGATCTCAAAACGGTATTCTTCGATGACCGCGTTGGTGAGCACTTCTTTCGAAATATGCTCGAGTTGTTTCTGGGCCTCGTCACGGCTCCAGCCATCGAGATTCAGAACGAAAAACTTTCCCTGGCGGACATCGCGCACGGCGGAGTAGCCGAGTCCCGCGAGGGCGTGCTGAATCGTTTGCCCCTGGGGATCGAGGACTGTGCGTTTTGGCATTACCCAGACGTGTGCTTTCATGGCGTCAGTATAACATTGGCGCAGACCGCTTCATGCTCCGCGCCTTTCACCGGCCGACGAAAAAGCGTGCTCGAAGCCCATCTCGACGATGCGGGCCAGCTCTTCTTCCTGTAGCCCCATGCGCGCGGCGTTGGCGTACTCTTCGTTGAGCGTGGTGTGAAACATGGCTGGATCATCCGTGGAGAGCACTACGGGTATTCCGTGGCGGAGGAATTTGGGGAGTGGATGATCCTCAATCGTTGCATTCTCCCGGTGGAGTTGACGGGCCAGAGCGCCGGTTTTCACGTTGCTTGCCGGGCAAATCTCAAGCGGGATCTTTCGCTCCGCTAGCAAATCCATCAGTTCTGGATCGTTGATTGCGGTAATTCCATGGCCGATGCGCTCCACACCGAGCAATTCGATGGCTTCGCGGATTTTTTCCGGGCCGCCGACTTCGCCTGCATGTATTAGCCGGTGCAGGCCAAATTGCGCAGCGCGGTCGTAAACGCGACGAAATTCCTTGGTGGGAATGTTGAGCTCGTAGCCGCCGATCCCAAAAGCCACGATCGCTTCCGAATTGCAGCGCTTTGCGGATTCAACCACCTCCATGGCGGCGTCCGCACCGAATTGGCGCGCGGCATCGAACACCCAGCGAAACCGAAGCCCACGGTTTTCGAACGATTCAGTGGCGCGAAGGAGGGCTTCGAAATTTGCTTCCGGCTGCTGTTTTCTGAGGAGCATGACGCCGATGGAGAGAGTGACTTCTGTATAGACCACGTGTTGCGTGAGCAAATGTTCACCAAGATCGGTGGCGATGAGCGCGTAGTCCCGAGGCTCGCGCAGAAACGAGGTGACCCATTTGAAGGCTTCGATGAATTCCGGGAAATCGCGATAGGCGTAACGTCGCCTTACTTCCTCCTCGGTTGTGACGGTGGCGTGACGAGCCGTCAGCGCGCAGACCGTTACGGGCTGGATGGAGCCTTCAAGATGCAGGTGCAGTTCGGCTTTTGGAAGGGTAGCAATACGGTCGGAGAGCAAGGACGGGGTCATCCGCGAAAATCAATGTGGCAACTGCGGGCTGCCGGCGTTTTTCCATGCCGTAAACCAGAAAGAGCCGACATCCGTGGCCGCATCGGAAAGCTGGCGAATCAAAATTGCCGCGGCTTGATTGTAAAAGCGGTCGTAATATTCGTCGTTGAAGGAGCTCTCCCCTCGACGCGCGTTGCGGTCGGCGAGAAGAATGGTTTCCAGCCAGCTATGCGAGCTGAGGCAAGCTTCGAACGCGCGATCGGTAGGGTCGCTGACGAAGACAGCATCGTTCGGGCGCATGGGAAAGAAAGAAGAATAACGGTCAATCAGCGCGGTCCCGAAACGCTCGTTGACTTCCGGCTGGGCGCTCAGGCGTCCGTCGAAATTATCGGTGGTGTTGAAGGGATCGTGCGCTTCGGCTACGTAATTTGCGAGGATGGCGGCGTCCAATCTCGCTTCGTCCCATTTTCCGGCCTTCATCGCTTCGGTCAATTTTTCGCTGTACACGCCAATCTGCCAGGGAAGAAGACCATTGGCATCCAGTTTCGGTTTACCGAATTTGGTTACTGCGGCTTTATAGCTGCGTGGCAGGGCTTCGAATGGGAATCGCCCGTACTTGTCTAGAAGGATGAAATGATTGCGGCGCTCCGTAGGAGACTTGGCGATGGCATCGAGCGGGTCGGTGACGTGTTGCGCCAGCAACGCACGGCTGGATTCGAAGAACCCACGAAACTCCGGCGGAAGAGCTTCGAGCGTGTCTATGGCTTTGTTGACGACCAGCCTCTGACCGTTCCTTCCCCAGGCGAAGGAATGATCGGGGAACAGGAGGCAGAGCACAGTAAAGAAAACGATGGCTCCGGTCCGTCGCCCCGCCCGTGTTATGAACCTTCTCCCCATCACGAGATTCCTCTATGCGTGGTTGGCGGCGCGCAACGTGCTGCGCTTGCGCCCGTAGTTGTAATAAATCACGAGACCAATGGCCATCCACACGAAAAAGCGGATCCAATTCATGATGGGGAGGCCGGCCATCAGAAGGAAACAAGTAAGAATCGTCAGAACCGGAGCAATAGGCCCTCCGGGCGCGCGAAACGCTCGATGGCGATCGGGTTCGCGGTAGCGGAGAATCAGCACGCCTCCGGCCACCAGAGCGAAAGCAAACAACGTTCCAATGTTCGAGAGATCGGCGAAGGTTCCGATGTCGAGGAGACCCGCGGGAATGCCTACGACGAAGCCGGCCATCCAGGTGGAGAAATCCGGCGTTTGAAAGCGCGGATGGACACGTCCAAAAATCCGGGGGAAAAGACCGTCGCGAGACATAGCGAACCAAACACGCGCCTGGCCGATCTGGAAGACCAGCAGGGAAGAGATCATCCCCATGAGCGCGCCAATCAGAACCACCAGCCGCACACTGGATATGTGGAGCCTCTTGAGTGTATTGACCACGGGCGCGGCATCATCGACGAGCGTGTCCCAGCGGACAAGTCCGGTGAGCACGACGACGACTGAGATATACAGCAGGGTACAGACAACAAGAGTTGCGATGATGCCGATGGGCAAATCACGCTGCGGACGTTTGCATTCCTCGGCAGCGGTCGAAACAGAATCGAAACCGATGTAGGTGAAAAAGACGATCGAACCGCCCGTCAGGATGCCCGGCCAACCGTTGGGAGCGAAGGGGTGCCAATTGGAGGGGTGAATGAAGCGCGAGGCGAAGGAAATGAACACCAGGAT